>CAUZJT010000085.1:0-11122 GCA_963580215.1 Gammaproteobacteria bacterium | reverse complement strand
CGTCAGGCCGGGCCGGTCTGCAGCTCGCGCAATCCTTGGTAGAACTCTTGCTGAAAAACTCTTTTTTTCAGGCGAAGCAACCCACACGATACAGGCCAGTACCGTTAATGGGGGGCTTGAAAGTGGTCGAGAGGCAGCAGCTCAGACTGTTGCCTACCTAAGGAAGATCGCTTGATGACGCAGGTGTGAGTGTGAATCGTCACACTAATTTCGTGATGATCGTAGACGCCGTGCCAGCACAGCATATTCCGGTCATCTATCTACAAGTTCTCCAGGCCCTTTAAGGGTATCGAGCGACTGAATAAACCCGATAAGATGGTCAGCGACAATATCTCCCGCCTCTAGCAGGAGCGAATGTTTGTAACCGGGCAGAATCACCAACGCAGAATCAGTCAATGCTGCATGTATCTGACGGTTCAACCGCGGATTGCAGCCACCATCGTTTTCTCCGGTGAGTACCAGACACGGCGCCATCACTTTATGCAGCCATGGTGCCATTTCCGTCGTCGCATAAATCCGGAACACGTTCAGAAAAACATCAGGATCGGTATCGATTACCTGCTGCAAACGCTGCTCCACGACATCTGGATAATCAGAGATGAAGTCATCCGTAAACCAGCGATCCGTCAATGTCGGCAGCACATCGGCAATACCGTCTTTCTCCATTGCACTGACCACTGCCCCAACCTTAGCACTATCGTTTGGGGTACGAAACGCTGCCGTTGACAATAAACCAACTGAAAGCACCCGCTGCGGGTATTTCAGCGCATAAGCTGGGCCAATCATACCGCCAAGAGAATGGCCTGCGAAATGAGCCTGCGGGAAACCGCTTTCCTGCCGCACCCACTCGAGGTCTTCAACCAGACTATCAAGAGTGAGTCGGCTGACGGGCAAAGGCGATGTGCCATGACCACAAAGATCATAGGTCACCACTGTGAAATGTGCTGTCAGTGCTGGAATAGCCTTGTGCCAGGTCTGACGCGATGCGCCAATACCATGAATCAAAAAAAGCGGTGGCCCCTGCCCGGTAATGCTAAAACTGCAGGCGTTCTCCATCGTCATATGATACTAACTGTCTGGCGCTTTTTCCGAAAACATCTGGCCTCCGCTGGCCCAGTCGCTCGGCTAAACATCGACCAGAATCACATCAACCGCATCGGGAGCGCTACCGGTGGTTTGTACAAAAGCATCTGTCAAAGCGCGCACCAGATTGCATTTTGTTCAGGCGTTCGACCCGAGAACATATGGACGTGAATTAACGGCATAGTACTTTTGCCTTTTTTGAAAATTGAGTGATTTTTTGTTCTCTTTACCTTCGGTAACTCTATGTGATAACCAATAGAACATCTTTTATCAGAATCGGTACCATAAAGAGATATCCGCCAATGCTTATTCATAATAGGTGATCAGATCACAAGCATATCCGACTTATTAAAATACGATAAGTCCTCCGGCGTATCCAGATCCCGACGTCGATCAATAGTTGTATATGCCCAATTACTAGTTTGCAAACGCGATAACGTAGTGGCGTGTACTCGTGAAGTACCCCAAGGTATATCATTAAACAATTCGGAAGAACTCTTTCTAAGTCCTAACAGATAGTAACCTCCATCTACCGCGGGGCCAATCACTGCATCAGTGCCAGACTGAAGTTCTAGGATCGCTCGCGTTATATCTGTCTTTTTTAATTCAGGAACATCCGTACCAATTAAAATGGCCCAGGGCGCTCGACGCAGAGCGTCTTTGAA
This sequence comes from Gammaproteobacteria bacterium, assembly GCA_963580215.1. Classification (GTDB taxonomy): domain Bacteria; phylum Pseudomonadota; class Gammaproteobacteria; order Arenicellales; family UBA868; genus UBA868. The sequence continues at coordinate 9,374 of CAUZJT010000085.1, read as the reverse complement.
AGCGTTGTGCATACGCGCTCCTAAATCATCACCGCACTGATCGACAAGAGGGATATCGTCATGTCGACCGCAAGAAATCAGAAATGGGTCTAAAGTCGATGGTGTGCACCACAGTTCTACGTCCACGCCTTCAATTTGCGCAACGGTTGAGAGGGTTCGCTGGATAAGGCGCTTGTGCAATCTAGCAGCACCTTGGGACCCTAGAGCAGGAATCAAGCGGGTTTTAGTTGATCCTGGCACTGGCGCCTTGGTAAACACCATAACAACACCATTCCCAGCAAGTTGTTTGGTCACTGATATCGCTTCGCAAGTTTGGTCGGGCTGACCCCCAATGCATATGCCAGGCGAAGAGCCCACATTAACCCAATAACTCTAAGTGGACCCCCACTTTCCCATCGTCGGCTAGACGTCACTAACTTATGAGTCAAGTTAAGCGGCCTGCCTTCAGTTTTTTTCAACCGTCGACTTAGTTCTATATCTTCCATCAATGGGATATCTTCATAACCACAACTGCGTGAAAATACATCACTTCGAACGAAGATCCCCTGATCACCAGTCGCTATACCCGTAAGGCGTGACCTCAAGTTAATCGACCAAGCTACCAGGTAGAAGAGCGAACCGTTGCCAGATAGGCGGATGTCAAAACGGCCCCACTGTGCCGCGCTCTCGACCAGAGAATCAATCAATACTTGATAGGTACTTGTTTGCACCAAAGTATCGGCATGCAGGAACCATAGAATGTTACCTTCACTCGCGCGAGCCCCTGCGTTCATCTGACGCGCTCTACCCGCCTCAATCTTAATCACCTTGTCGGCTAACGGCATGGCGACTCTATCGGTGTCATCAGTACTGCCACCATCCACGACGATAACCTCATGACCACAGGCACGACTTGGTTGCAATCTGCTGAGTGTTGCTTCGATCATATCGATTTCATTAAGAACTGGTATGATCATCGATATTTTCAACCCATTCTCAATGCTGGGCTTGAACGTAGCGTCACCCCGAAACACAGTCGCTTATGCCCCCAATGAGTTGCTATGTTTCTCTTCAGACACTCTTCAAAAACAACTATGGTTTGTTGACGTACTTAGATGGCATTTTTCGACAGGCTACCGAATTATGATCTTATCTATTATTGATTTTCAACTTAATGCGCCACCACAACTACTACCTTGGCCAGCCGTGCAACCATAACAATGATCCGCAACCGTAACAGGATAGCCAGATAGGTCAGTCTCCATTATGTCGCGCAAATGAGGTGGTGAGGCACCTTCAAACTCCAAGCCCAGTCCCAACATCTGATTAAAGTCACAATCATAAACATACCCTCGCCAATCAACGCTGATAAGAGAGCGGCACATCACGCGCTTCAAATTCGCGATATCGTGGGCACTCCTCAACAGCTCCATATAATGTTTAAACTGCCCCTTGGAAATTAGAGTGCTGCCAAACCGCTCGATTGGCATGTTGGCTAGGGTCAGTAGTCGATTGAATGTAATTCCTTTTTTTCCCAGTTCACGCTTATAGGTACTTTCCAGTTCTTCTTGCGATGGCGGCAAGTTCGGTCCGCTTGGATTAAAAACAAGATGCAGCGGCAAGTGCTTATCTGACTGGCCATATCCAAAGTGATTGAGTTGTTTCAACCCTTGGATACTTCGCTCATATACGCCGGAACCCCTCTGAGAATCCACGTTTTCTTCAAGATGGCATGGCAAGGAAGCAATTACTTCAACCTGATGGTTTGCAAGAAACTCGGCCAGATCTTCGCACCCCTTCTCTGTCAAGATAGTCAAATTAGAACGATCGATAACGTGAACGCCCAGATGCCTTGCAGTTTCCACTAGTTCTCGAAAATGATTGTTTAACTCAGGCGCTCCCCCTGTGAGATCTAAACAGGCAATATTGTTTTTACCTAAATATTCAAGAACCACCTCAACAGTTTGATGAGACATAGTCTCCGTACGCTTAGGACCAGCATTTACATGGCAATGGAGACAGCTTTGATTACACTGATATCCTAAGTTAACCTGCAACGTCGTTAAACGTTCACGAACCACTTTTGGGAAACTTGTATTTTTTAACAGCTCTATAGTTGAATGCATAGAGACTCAGCTGACCTTACTGATTGCGTTAACATTTCTTGCGAACCTCAATCCCATATCTTGTGATGTGTTATACCGTTGTCGCCATGGAGTTCGTCTCAGGTTATAAAACCTGATAACCCTTTTTGTTCCAATCAATCATGCCCCCCTTTACGACTTGAATATCGTTGAAGCCTTCTAGGGACAATAACTCTGCGGCGCGGCTAGAGCGTTGATCGGTCCGACAGATGATTGCGATAGGGCTTTCCCGGTACGCTGAAAGCTCACTCAAGCGATCCTTTAACTCGTTGATAGGGATATTGGTAGCTCCAGAGATTTGACCCTGTTCCCCAGCGAGTTCGTCCTGTGAACGTACGTCCAACAGCAGAAGATTCTCGTTGTTATCGAGGCGGCGCTTCACCTCCGATACTTCGATACGTGTTTTCTGACGCAGCCTGCCGACCAGCCGTGGCAAAAAAACGACAGCGCCCAAAAATCCGATGGCGAACAAGATTTTTTGAACTAAATCCTGAGCGCCTGCTATCGCTTCACGACCGGCATAACCAAGATAGGTATAAGCAATAGCGCCTGGCAACATACATATATAAGAAGCAGTGATGTAATGGACTAGTTTAATTCGCGTCAAGCCTAAGGCATAGTTCAAAAAATTAAACGGGAACAAAGGCACTAGCCTTACAAACGCGACGAAACGCCATCCTTGTGTCTCCACGCCGTTCTGAAGCTTGGCAAGCTTTCCACCAATTTTTTTTTCGATCCATCGTGACCCTACGTATCGCGAAATGAGAAAAGCGCCAATTGCGCCTAACGTCGCGCCCGTAAGATTAATGAAAGTGCCAAGAACCGGTCCAAACATCGCACCTCCTGTGAGGGTGAGTATTGATCCGGGAAAAAAAAACAGCACTCCGATTGCGTAAACAAATAAAAACCCGACCGGGCCAACTACACCAAGTTCGGCAACCCATTGCTCTAATACATCTGTATTAATATGTTCCCGATAACGAATTGATAATGTAAGGCCAGTGACTACCACCACCAAAACCGCGATTCGACCCCAACCACTACGCATCGATAGTATCTGGTTTGTGACGATTGATCGAATATTCTACCGATTTGCTACGAAATGGTAGCCAGAGCAGCCCTGGCATCCACGAAACATCTTTCTCTAGGCGATAGCCATGGATGCCGATAGTCATCTGATGATGCCCTCCTCGTGGTTGATCACGGTAAGTTCCAAATAGTCGATCCCACCAGGGGAGGTTAAACCCGAAATTGCTATTTGCCTCGTCCATTTCTACAGAGTGATGAACACGATGCATATCAGGTGTAACAACAACCCAACGTAATAATTGATCTAGTCGATTAGGTAACGAAATATTTCCATGATTAAACATTGCAGTTGCATTTAACACTATCTCGAAAAGAACTACAGCTAGTACGGGCGGTCCAAGAATCATGATAGCTGAGAATTTGATAACCATTGAAAGAAGAATTTCCAGCGGATGAAATCTAGCGCCAGTAGTGACATCAAAATCGGGGTCCGCGTGATGCACTCTATGCAATCGCCAGAGAATTGGAACCGCATGGAACAGCACATGCTGCAGGTAAATGACAAGATCCAAAGCCAGTATTGATATTCCAATCGCAAACCAACCTGGGATATCGAATAAACTAAGAAGCCCTCCCCCCCGGTTAACAACGAAAACTGACATCCCTACCGCGGCTGCTGGAAAAATTAATCGAAGCAGCAAACTGTTCAGAACCACAAGCCCAAGATTATTTAACCAGCGTACGGATTTTCGTCCTGTCAAGACGCGCTTAGGATACAAGAGTTCAAGAAGCCCAACAGCGCCCAGAATTCCAAGAAAAAATCCTAGCCGAATATATGTTTCATGGGCCATGACCCAGTGCTCGATCTGCATTATCAGCATGATGTAAGTCAGATACGGATGATTTGACTCAAATTGAGTACCCGACTTATATTATATTACATTAATCAATTGATTACTTTATTACAGAGTAAGAATCTTAATGTCAGAAATGGCTAATCACAATTTTGGCAGACAGTTTTTCGAACAATTTGCGCGAATTGGCGCAGCTCTAGGTAACGCCAATCGATTGCAACTACTTGAGTTACTTGCTCAGGGTGAGCGTAATGTCGAGACTTTGAGCCAGATTGCAGGACTTTCTCTTGCAAATACCTCGCAACACCTACGAAACCTCAGGCAAGCAGGGTTAGTCACTAACCGCAAGTCTGGTCTAAAAGTCTTTTATAGGATTAGTAATGATGACGTCGTCAGGTTGATCAGCGCCTTGCGCAGAGTCGCGGAGTGTCAAAGTGCGGAAGTTGAAACTCTTATCAACAAGTATCTGACCGTTAAGGATGACCTTGAACCGGTACGGCGTTTGGACTTGTTATCTCGCGCACGAGACGGCTTGGTCACAGTCCTTGACGTGCGGCCACCTGAAGAATTTGCTGCAGGTCATATACCAGGGGCAATTAATATTCCTTTGATAGATCTGGAGAGACGTCTTAAAGATCTTACCGAAGACGAGGAAATTGTTGCTTACTGCCGTGGCCCCCACTGTGTCCTTGCTTTTGATGCTATCGCAAAACTCCGCCAGTATGGATTTAAAGCTCAACGACTGGAAGATGGTTACCCTGAATGGCGGGCATCGGGGTTACCTATAGAGCAGGAAAACCACGTATAAATATCTTTTCGACTAGCATAGTCCGAGATTTTTCCAGCAGGACAAACAATAGTTTTTAACGGTGGCGTAATTCTTCATGGCCTCGATAACGCCCTCTTTTTACGCGAGGCCCAAATCCTTGACGCCAAGAAAGGGTGGCAGCTCAATTCGATAACCTGAGACTTCCCGAAAATTTACCGCGGCCTTTTTGAGAAACATCACACGTTAAAGTGCTGCGTCGGCCCGGGTCGGGTTGAAACCGGCAAAGTACGGCATGACATCCTGCGCAAAATGATGCAAAGCATCACAGGTCAACTTCGGATCCGATTAAAAGATTAGGACTCAGGATCAGCTGATCAATACCCAGTTCAGCATAGGGTGCCAATTTATCTATCATCTCCTGGCGGGTACATATCAGCAGGCTCTTGGCCAGATCATTCAGCACAAAATCGCCATCTGACAAAGGCGATTCGCCATGACCACGCAGGCCATAAGTCACCACTGTGAAATATGCAGCGAGCGATGGCAGAGCCTTATGCCAGGTCTAGCGCGACGAACCGATGCCATGGATTAGAAACAGCGCAGGCTCCTGCCCTGTAATACTGAAACTGCAGGCGAGATACTGTCAATCCTCCGATCACTAACCACTCAACGCCTTGTCAGAAAAGAGCTCACCTCCCTGGGCCCAGTCGCTTTTGTCGACATCAGTCAGGATTACGTCAACGGCATCGGGTGTGCTACCGGCAGCCTGCACAAAAGCATCGGTCAGGGCGCGCACCAGATTGCGTTTTTGCTCGGCTGTGCGGCCGGCAAACATCTGTACCTGGATCAGGGGCATAGGGCTACCTCCTAGTTGTTAGGGAATGTTTGAGTCAGACAGTCTGCGTTATCGCCCCTTTTACCAAGGTAGCGAATAGGTCTTTACCGTGGTGTAGCTTTTCATGGCTTCGATCACACCCTCCTTGTAGCCGAGGCCAGAATCTTTGACTCCACCGAAGGGCGACATCTCAATGCGGTAACCCGGCACCTCCCAGATGTTTACTGTGCCAGTCTTGAGTTCAGAGACAAAACGGGTTATGTAATCCCAGCGATTGGTGCACACGCCAGTCGATAAACCGAATGCTGTGCCATTATCGACGGCGATAGCATCATCGATATCGCGTACGCGGATAATCGGTATTGGCGGCCCAAATGTTTCTTCGACCACCAGTTCGGCGTCCCGCGGTACCCGGTCAAGTACGGTCGGGGAATAAAGTGCGCCTTGCCGCTCGTTCCCATAAATCAGGTCGGCACCCATGCTCACAGCCCCATTGACGCGCTTCTCAAAAGATTCGGCCGCGGCCTCGTTGATCACCGTACCCATGTCGGTATCAAGCGACATCGGGTTGCCATAACGGATCTTGCGCGCCTGTTCTGCGACTAACGGCACAAACTCATCAGCAACGCTATCAACACACAGTACCCGCTTTACCGCGGTGCAACGCTGCCCCGAATTCTTAGTAGCCCCCTGCACGGCCATGATCGCCGCCTTTTCCAGATCTGCATCTTCCATGATAATAAAAGACGAGTTTCCGCCCAGCTCAAGCACTGTGCGCCGATAACCTGCGTGGTTGGCGATATGTTTGCCCACCGAAACTCCGCCAGTGAACGTGATCAGTTCCGCGTTGGGATTGGTAATCATCTCCGCGCCAATCTCCCCTGGCAATCCAGTCACAACGGAGAACATCTCGGGAGGTAACCCTGCCTCATAAAGAATATCGGCCAACAGTAGCGCGGTAAGTGGTGTCAGTTCGGTAGGCTTACAGACCATACAGTTATTAGTCGCAATGGCCGGGGCCACCTTGTGCGCTACCATATTCATAGGATGATTAAACGGCGTAATGGCCGAAATCGCTTTGAGCGGGTCGCGCTGCGTATAAATACGCCGCTGCTTACCGTGTGGCGTCAGATCACAAGAGAAAATCTCACCATCGTCAATAATGCACAATTGTCCGGCCAGGCTAAACACATCAAAAGCCCGGCCCACCTCGTACAAAGAGTCCTGTTTGGATATTCCGAGTTCGGCCGTGATGAGGTCAGAAATGGCCTCCCGGCGTGACGTGAGAATTTCGGCTGTGCGCACCAGAATTTGCTGGCGCTCGTAGCGCGTAAGTGTTGGGGTATAGGATGCCGCGATATCGAAGGCTCGCGCCACATCCTCCGGATGGGCGCTGGGCACAGTACCCACAATACTATTATCCCAGGGGTTAAAGACTTCAATACGCTCATCGCGGTCGGTTTTCTCACCAGCGATACGCAGTGTCTCGTGGATCGGCGTAGCGTTACTGGCAACAGCACGGGTCATGATGAAATCTCCTGGGCATGATTCAACGCGTGGCTGAAAATATCGAAGTTTCGACAATCTTCAGTTTTAATATCGACACGTCGATTGACGATAAACGGCACACGTTGCTCAGACAGTCCACCATGGGAACGCAATGGGTCCTTGAGTCCTGATAGATCATGTTTCTCTGGCGCGCTGCCCAGAACATAGTCACGGGTACTGATCACAACCAGATCACCAACACGATCAGCCGGTAAATCGAATGCTGTGCAGGCATCCTCCCGTGTGAGTACTGTTTCAACACCTGCCTCGCCGGCGAGAGAATCTGCCACTCGGGATCGATCGGCTTCAGACGCCAGATAAACGGTAGCATAACCACCCAGCGCACCGTGATGCACGACATAGGGGTCAGTAATAGGGAGGATAACTCTGAAATCACTCAACCCTGCCCGCTGGAGTAATGGCTCAAGGTAGATCACATTGGGTTCTCCAGCGGCGTTATGTTTGGCCTTCATCCCATGATCAGCCGTCACCGCGATGGTCGCACCCATGCCGTCTAACTGCGCCAGATATCGATCCATCATGCCATAGAAGGCATTGGCGACTGGCGCCCCCGGGGCATGCTTATGTTGAATGTAATCTGTGGTCGACAAATACATGATGTCTGGGCGAAGAGATTTCATCAGCACAACGCCGGCTGCAAATACAAACTCAGAAAGTTCAGCGCTGTAAACGTCGGGCACGGGCATGCCAACACGATCAACGACACCTTCGATGCCGTGTTCAGCCAGGGTCGCCTCGTCAGCGTGTTCAGACGAGAAGCATATGGCGCTACCCTCTTTGATATCCAGCCCAACACCGAGTAGCCGGCGCAGCTTATCTTTCGCCGTAATCACTGCCACCGTCGCACCAGCCTGATTGAACCCCGCCAGGATAGTGGGTACCCGCAGCAACGCCGGGTCATTCATCATGACTTCGGTATCGTTGTGGGAATCGTAGTAAAAATTCCCGCAGATGCCATGCACCGCTGGGGGCCTTCCAGTCACAATAGAAAGATTGTTGGGGTTGGTGAAACTGGGAACGACACAATCTGCATACCCAAAAGTACCTCGCTCGCGCACCGATGCCAGAAAGGGCATCTCTCCCGCTTCAATCGCACGCTCTATATAGCCTCCGTTGTCTGAGCCCACACCCCCCGGTTCCGACCCATCAACACAAACGACCACGATCGGATTTTTCGGCCAGGCATAGTCACGGCCATTAACACTTATCACTTCTTCTTTCATTGCTTGTTTGTTTCCTGTTTAACGGTTTTTATATAATCTGCCAGGTGATACCGCTAGCTGGCTTTCGGACTTCCAGACGCTACGCCCATCTCGGCCATGACTTCGCGTACAGCGTTTAATGCCCCGCGCATATGACCCGCATCCAGTCGACCGATACAACCCATCCGAAAGCTCTCGGCAATCGTCAACTTTCCGGGATAGATGATATACCCACGGTCACTCAGTCCATCGTAAAAACTCTGAAAATCAAACGCGGCATCTGCAGGCATCCTGAAAGTCACAATAATGGGAGCCTGTAGTTCATCCGGCAGCAAGGTCTCGAAGCCGAACTCCCGCATGCCCGTCACCAGAAGATCACAATTAGTACGGTAACGCCCGCCCCGCCCTGATACCCCACCTTCCTCATCAAACTCCTGCAAGGCCTGGTCAAAAGCCAGAATACAGTGCGTTGGTGGGGTAAATCGCCACTGTCCGTTGACTTCCAGACCTTTCCACTGCTGATAGAGATCGAGACAAAGACTATCTGAGTTACCCTGGGTCGCCTCCAGGGCATCTTTACTGGCAAGGCAGAAACCTAGCCCGGGTGCACCCTCCAGACACTTGTTGCTTGAGGCAACCAGTGCGTCAAATCGGATGCGTCTGGATGATACTGGAAGCGCCCCAAACGCACTCATCGAATCAATCAACAATGCGCGCCCGGCTGCTGCGACCACCGCAGCAATCGGCTCGATCGGATTAAGGATGCCGGTAGTGGTCTCACAGTGCACTACAGCGACGTGACTAATTGATGAATCGACCGCTAAACGCTCTGCCACTACCGAAGGATCAACCGGTTCATCTTCTGTCCAACTCAACGACTCGGCTGAAAGACTGTGGTACGCGCAGATCGACTCCATACGCTGTCCATAGGCCCCGTTCACCAGAATCAGTACTTTCCCGTTTGAGGGTACAAAATTACTAAGCATGGCCTCA
>CAUZJT010000084.1:0-11281 GCA_963580215.1 Gammaproteobacteria bacterium | reverse complement strand
TGTGGCGTGGATTGATACAGGTCTGGCGCTGATTGTTGGCGGGTCATGCCAGTTGTGTCCCCTGTTTTTCTAACTGCCAAGCTTCAGCACTTATATGGGCATTTACGGCTTGAGCTAATTGTTGCGTGAACTGTTGTCGGGGCAGACTCTCGGCACCGAGTGACTCGAGATGTGGCGATGCCACCTGACAGTCGATAAAGTGATAGCCCTGCGTTGCAAGTAGCGATGCCAATCCAATTAGCGCTGCCTTGGAAGCGTCAGTGGTTTGACTGAACATGCTCTCGCCAAAAAAGGCCTTGCCGATTGCTATCCCATAGAGGCCACCAACGAGTTTGGAGTCTTGCCATGTCTCGATACTGTGCGCGTATCCCATCTGGTGAAGCGTGGTATAGGCCTGCTCCATGTCGGGTGTAATCCAGGTGCCGGATTGTCCGTTGCGCGGCTGAGTGCACTGCCGAATAACTCCAGAAAAATAGCGATCAGCCGTAATGACGAAGCCTCGTTGACGAAGGCTCTTTCGCAGACTGCGAGAGATCCGGACCTGTTGTGGGTACAGGATGGCTCTCGGATTTGGTGACCACCACAGTATCGGCTGTCCGGCGCTGTACCAGGGGAAGATTCCCTGCCGGTAGGCGCTCAATATTCGGTCAGGATTAAGATCGCCACCGATGGCAAGCAAACCCTCGGTGGAGGCAGTCTCCAGCGCAGGGAAGGAATATTTCTCGGGGAGGCGGGTCATTGTGCGAGTCATTTTAGCACTGGCGAATTTAGGGATCGTGCTTACGAAATGGTGTATGGGCGTTAAGGACACGGGTATATTCTGCGAGTTGCGAACTTTCCTCAGTCGTGTATCTCCCAATCGCATCGTGAAATCCCCGATGGGCCAGCCAGTGTGCTGACAGAGTGATTTCAGGCGTAAGTCCGCGGCTCAACTTGTGTTCACCCTGGGCGCCGGCTTCAAACCGGGTCAGACCATGTTTAATGCAGTACTCGATTGGGGCGTAATAGCAGGCCTCAAAATGCAGATCCGGCACATGCTCGAGCGCCCCCCAATAGCGACCAAACAGGGCAGTTTTGCCGCGGATGAAGAACGCACAAGCAATGTCTTGCCCGTTGCGTGTTGCTCGCAGTAGCTGTACTGAGTCAGGAAGTTCCCGTGCGAGTTGCGCAAAAAATTCGCGGCTGAGGTAGGCGTGCGATCCATGTTCAGCGATGGTGTTGGTGTAGCAGGCCGTCAGGAAGTCAAGGTGGCTGGAATTCAGCTGGTTACCTTGCAGCCAATGCAAAGTGATCTCCTGCTCACGAACACGACGGCGTTCGCGTAGGATATTTTTTCGTTTTTTTGAGGACAACTTTTGTAAAAAGTCGTCGAAATCGTGATAGCTATCGTTGCGCCAGTGAAACTGGTGACTCTCGCGACGAACGAAGCCGTTGGCCGTGAGTTGTGAGAGATCCGAGTCGGTGCAAAAAAGGCAATGCACAGACGACGCCCCCAGTCGCGTGGCAATCTGCGGCAGTGCCTCGGCAATTATGCTGCGGACCGATGCACTTTCAAATTCTGGATGGTGCAACAGCCGATTGCCGCTCACCGGTGTGAACGGTACGGCCACTAGTAACTTCGGGTAATACTTAAGGCCTGCTCGCTGGTAAGCATTGGCCCAGGCCCAGTCAAAGATAAACTCGCCGTAGGAGTGATGCTTAAGATAGCAGGGGGCACCGCCGACTAAGGTGTCACCGATGTGTACCGTAATGTGGCACGGCGTCCATCCAGTGGCTGTGGTACAACTGCCGCTGCGCTCCAGCGCCTCAAGGAATTCGTGACGCAGGCTGGGGACATCCTCTGGGACCAGGGCGTTCCACTGGGAGCGCGGGATGTGATCCATGGCTGCGTGTGTTGTGATGCGGGCCTCAAGCCCCTTATCATTGGCCCCAGCCTCCTTTTTGGCATCTGAATTAACTGGTTTCTTAATATCTCCCAATGAAGCATCTCCCCGTCGCAATCGCGCAATTGAATTTTACCGTTGGTGATGTAGACCGCAATGTAGATAAGATGCTCGCGACCTGCAATAGGGCGCGCACTGAGCTTGCCTGCAAAGTGGTGGTCTTTCCGGAGCTCGCGGTGACGGGCTACCCGCCTGAGGACTTGTTGTTTCGCTCGGATTTTCTGGATAGAGCCGACCGCGGGTTGGCCCGGTTACTGGCCGAAGCCGGCGATATCTGTGTTGTCGTGGGACACCCGTTTCGCGAGGATGGAAAACTCTATAACGCGGCGTCAGTGGTTGAGTCGGGGCAGGTACGTGCTCGGTATTTCAAGCAAAAATTGCCCAACTACGGAGTCTTCGACGAAAAGCGCTATTTTTCTCCTGGTACTGATACACGGGTGATTGATATCGATGGGTTCGCAGTTGGGCTGACCGTTTGTGAAGACATCTGGCATCAACGGCCAGTCGCGGACTGTGTGGCAGCCGGGGCTGAAGTGATATTTAATCTCAACGCCTCACCCTTCGATGTACATAAGGCCCGCGAACGTGAAGAACAGGTTGTTGTTGGGCGATCACGCGAGGTCGCGGTACCGATCGTTTATGTCAATCTGGTTGGTGGGCAAGACGAACTGGTATTCGACGGCGGCTCTTTCGCCTGTGATGCGACTGGCCAGGTTATCCACCGCAGTACTTTTTTTTCTGAGGACCTGGCGCGTATTGATATCCACCAAGATGATCTATGCAGTAACCGTGAACTGGTACCGTTACCGAGTTACGAGGAAAGTGTCTACCAAGCCTTGCAGATTGGACTGGGTGACTATGTAACCAAAAATGGGTTTGACGGTGTGGTATTGGGGTTATCGGGCGGGATCGATTCAGCCCTGACACTTGCGGTGGCGGCAGACGCGTTGGGTCCGGATAAAGTGCAAGCGGTACTGATGCCCTCGCGCTACACCCGGGACATGAGTCTTGCCGATGCAAAAGCGCAGGCGCAGGCATTAGGTGTTACATATCAGGTGATACCTATTGAGTCGTTGGTAGAAGCGTATCGCACACAACTCGAGCCGCTGTTTAGGGGGTTGCCTACCGATACCACCGAGGAGAACTTGCAGGCCAGAATTCGCGGTAACCTGCTGATGGCAATTTCCAACAAAACCGGTTGCCTGGTATTGACCACCGGCAATAAGAGTGAAATGGCCGTTGGTTACGCCACCTTGTATGGCGATATGGCGGGCGGCTTTGCCGTCATCAAGGATGTTCCTAAAACCTTGGTCTACCAACTCGCCCGCTACCGTAATCGCAGCAGTGTCGTGATTCCCGAGCGTGTCATCACTCGGCCACCGTCAGCAGAATTGGCCGAAGACCAGGCTGATACCGACAGTTTGCCACCCTACGAAGTCCTTGACCCGATACTTGAGGATTTCATCGAACACGATTGCTCAATCGAGGAAATTGCAGCCAAGGGTTTTGATCTGCAAACCGTATCTCGGATTTCGCAAATGGTGCTGCGCAACGAGTACAAGCGGCGCCAGGCGCCACCCGGCGTACGTATCACCCGGCGCGCTTTTGGTCGGGACCGACGTTATCCGATTACTTCGGGGTTTAGTTGAGGTACTTACTTTTCGGGTAGTTGAGTTGTAAAACCCGGGTGGTATCGTCGTGTAGTTCAGTCAGTCCCATGCGTTCGTAAGCTCTGACCATCACCCCCAACGCATGTTCGACCGCAGTGGAATTCTGATAGGTTTCCAGCACCGACCGGGCCCTGTTTACTGCAGCCACGTCTGCACCTAGCGAAAAGTAGTAACGGGCAATATCGACGTCGTGAATCGCTAGTACGTTGATGATATACACCAGGCGTTTGCGCGCGTCTGAGGCATATCGGCTGTCAGGGAAGCGACTCACGAGTTCGCGGTAGGCCACGAATGCTTCGCGCACTGGCCTGATATCGTGGTTGGCAGGGCTTTTTCCAGTGATATCATCAAACAGGCTGTCCGGCGGTTCGAACAATGCCAGGCCTTTAAGATAGTACGCGTAATCCACATTAGGATGCGTTGGGTGCATCTGTATAAAGCGCTTTGCGGCGACGACTGCCAGAGCAGATTCGTCGTTCTTGAAATGGGCATAAGCGATGTCCAACTGGGCTTGCTCGGCATTGCGACCATAAGGAAAACGACCTTGCATTTTCTGGTAAGTCGTGATTGCAGCTGGCCAATCCCCGGCGGCCAACTGGGTTTGCCCCACCGCGACGAACTGCTCCGCGGTCCATTTGGCGGTTTCATCTTTCTCCTTCAGGATCGTGCAGCCACCGGTGAGCAGTGGAACGATTAGCAAGCAAAGTATGAGGCGGATAGACTGGTGCATGGTTGTAGAGACTGGTGGATATGCCTCTATTATACTTTCGAGAGCCAACGGCGAAGGCGACAGTTATGGTAGGCGCAAGCAAAAGTGGCGAAGTAGTGGTTGGGGCAGTGCCTGACGAGGCAGCCGGCGAGCGCCTCGATAAGGTATTGGCAAAGGTTTTCCCGCCTCACTCGCGGTCACAGTTACAGGCCTGGCTCAAGGAGGGTCGGATCACACTGGCAAATGAGGCCCCGTCAGGGCGACTCAGCGTGGTCGGAGGTGAGGTCCTGCGTCTGGAAATACCACCACTGACCCAGATTGGATGGGCGGCCGAACCCCTACCGCTTTCAGTAGTCTATCAAGATGAACATATTGTAGTTATCGATAAGCCTTGTGGACTGGTCGTCCATCCCGGCGCGGGTAACCCAGCTGGTACGTTGGCGAACGCCATTTTGCACCAATTTCCAGCTACCGGGGCTCTGCCGCGGGCTGGTATTGTCCATCGCTTGGACAAAGACACCAGCGGGCTGCTGGTCGTGGCGCTTACTGAGCTTGCCCGTAGCGAATTGATCCGGGGACTCGAGGCGCGTGTGATCAGCCGGGAGTACCTCGCAGTGGTGAATGGTCGCCCGATCTCCGGTGGTACCGTGGACGCATCGATCGGCCGACATCCACGCAACCGGTTGAAAATGGCGGTTACAAGCAAAGGTCGTCCCGCAGTGACCCATTATCGGCTGGGCCAGCGTTATCGATCACACACCCTATTAAAGTTACAGTTGCAAACCGGTCGAACGCACCAGATCCGTGTGCATATGGCCCATCTGGGGTTTCCGCTGGTAGGTGACCCGGTCTATGGTGGCCGTTTCCAGCTGCCGCCCAGATCGAGCCCGCAGCTGATCTCTGCCCTGCAGGGTTTTCAGCGTCAGGCACTGCATGCGGCGGTTCTTGCGCTGGCACATCCTGCGACTGGTGAATCTCTTCGTTGGGAAAGTGTAGTTCCATCGGATTTCGCCGCGCTGACCGATGCGTTGAGCATCGACGCTGCGATCGAGACATGAACGTTGCCACAACCGTCTCGGTAGTTCCAGACTGGCCGGCACCGAGCCATGTCCGGGCGCTGACAACCGAGCGCAGTGCAAGTCAGTCGGGGGACCCCTATAACGGGTTCAATCTGGGTAATCATGTTGGAGATAATCCGAGCCGGGTTGTGGCCCACCGATTATCCCTGATGCAACAATTGAGGCTCGTAGGACAACCGCGATGGCTGACTCAGGTTCATGGTGCGAGAGTATGTGAATTGGATGGGTCAGGGGATGAGCCTGTGGCAGATGGCAGCTTTACCACTCGGCCCGGGACTGAGGTAGTTTGCGCCGTGCTAAGCGCGGACTGTGCGCCAGTATTTCTCAGCGACCACAAAGGTAGTTTCGTTGGTCTCTTACATGCCGGGTGGCGGGGTGTCATCGCCGGTGTTATTGAGCGAGGAATTGCCCAGGTACCGGCTGAGCCTCAGGACATCATCGCCTGGGTGGGGCCCAGCATCAGCCAGAGTGCTTTTGAGGTGGGTAACGAAGTCCGAGAACAATTTCTGGCAGCAAATCCGGCAGATCAGAAATATTTTACCCGCAAAGGTGATCGGTACAGGGCCGATCTACCAGGCTTAGTGCTAGCCCGGCTTAACCGCTGCGAGATTGCTTTTGCCGCAGCCAGTGATTGCTGCACTTATTCTGAGCCGGGGCGATGGTTTTCACATCGACGTCAAGGCCATTGTGGGCGCATGGCGTCTTTGATCTGGTTGGCCGGGACGCCCTCAAGCGGTGCCAGTTTGGCGTGTGGCTGAGAGATTTAAGCGAAAAAAAAGCGGGGCAATACCCCGCTTTTTCCTGGGATAACAGAAAATTACGGCTTGGCTGTGCTGAGGCCAAGGATCTCCCAATCCTGCATGCCGCCACGGTACCACTTAATTTTGTGGGCCGGGTAGCCAAATTTCAGCAGATTCTTAATGTTGTTGGGTGATTGGCCACACCACATGCCGTTGCAGAACATGACTGCTGTCTTCGCATTAGTGAAGTCAAACAGACCTTCGCTTTCCGTTACATTGAACACTTCTTGCATGATTTCCGCGATGTCGATCGGGGTAGCGCCCTTGGCCGGGTTCAACTTAGTCCATGGGATATTAATTGCGCTGGGAATAGTGCCTTTAGTAACCCAGCTCGGGGTGCGGGAGTCGACCACAATGATCGAAGAGTCACCATCGCTCATCATCTTGGCGTAATGAATAACTTCACGCTCGGCAATGGTTTCAACACCCGGGGCCAGAACAGCCGGCTGGATACAAAACGGCGGGCAGGGTCGCGAGGTCTTGCCAAAAGCCGGGTTTACAGTATTGGCATTGTCCTGGTTACGAGTAATGTCGGTTGCCGTACCATTGTGGTTGACCGAAACAGCCATGATGTCGCCAGTAATGCCAACCGGTTTGCCAGCCTGTGCAGCGATTGGCAGGGCGAGGATCAGGCCCGCGAGGACGCTGACCAGAGTTTTAGATTTATTCAATTGTCTCTCCTATTTTTTTGGTTCAGGTTTAAGGTATGGGAAGGGCACTGCTGGAGCGCCCACAGCATTTCGCGCTAAGACCGCCACCATTATAGTGGCGGTCAACGCAAAAATTTAAAATCAGTCGCATTCAGGTTCTTGGCAGATCTCGGCCTCAGGATTGCTCTCACACCAAGTGACGCAAGCATCCGAATTTGCTTCGCACCACGCAGCTGGGTCTTCACCTTCTGGGGGTCCACCAGCAACAGCGGCTGGGGCCGCCAGCATAGAGGCAATCAGGGCGGTGAAAATCAATCTCATGACAATCAATCCTTAAAATATCCTAATATTAGAAAATCCCTGTACCCCCAAAGGGTGCCCGGCTGTCTGGTTTCGGATCAGAATCACTTTACTATCTAGCAACAAATTATCTGATGATCCTGTCATACGTCAAGTCCGGCCTATTTAGCTTGCTATTACTGGGTTTCTTGCCTTTTTCGGTGGTGTGCACCGCGCAGGAAGTGGTGAACTTTCGCCTGCCTGATTTGCAAGGGCAACTCCAGGACATCGCCCAGTATCGCGGCAAGTGGTTGGTCGTCAATTTCTGGGCAACCTGGTGCGGCCCCTGTGTGGCCGAGATTCCTGAACTTAATGCCTTCGGGGCTCGGCGCAAGCAGCAGGCGAACGTGATTGGTATTGCGTTTGAAAAAACCCCTGTTGATCAGATCCGTCGGTTTGTTGAGGAGTTTAATATCAAATACCCGATATTGCTTATCGGTGAGGAGCCGCTGGTACCGTTGGAGCCATTAAAAGGCCTACCTTCGACTTTTCTGTTGTCACCCCGCGGAGAATACCTGCATGCCCATGTGGGCCCTGTGACTGCTGGGCAGCTGGAGCAGCTGCTCGATCAGTTTGCTGGTGATTCCTCAAATTGAAGGCTAAGGTCAACTGCGTGAATGTTTTTGGTCATTGCCCCGCTTGAAACAAAATTGACCCCGGTCAAGGCAATTTCACGAATAGTCTTTGCCGTGACGTTGCCAGAGGCCTCAAGTTGTGCCTGCCCAGCGTTGATCTGAACAGCGCGGCGCAATTGCGCTAACGAAAAATTATCCAGTAACAACCGTTGTGCTCCGGCAGCCAGGGCCTCCGATAATTCGGCGATGCTTTCGACCTCAACCTCAATCAGTGATACGTCGTTACTGTGAGCAAGGGCCGCAGTCACAGCCTGGGCGACTGACCCCGCTGCACGGATATGATTTTCCTTGACCAGAATACCGTCATACAGGCCCAACCGGTGATTCGTGCCACCACCACAGCGCACGGCATATTTCTGAGCCAGGCGAAGGCCCGGCACGGTTTTGCGGGTGTCAAGTAATTGCGCCGTGGTGCCCTTAAGCTGATCCACCATGCGTTTGGTGGCGGTCGCAGTCCCTGACAGCAATTGTAGAAAATTGAGCGCAGTTCGTTCGCCGGTCAGAATACCCCGGGACGGGCCTTGGATGGTACACCAGGGCTGCTCGTTGATGGCATCATCGCCATCGTGACTGAGCCAGTCGATACTGATGTCAGGACCAAGTTGGTCAAAAACTTCCTGGACCCAGGCAATGCCACAGACGACGGCGGGCTCACGACTGATCAGCGTCGCCCGAGTAGTATCGTTGTCGGGCACCAGCGTGGCCGTGAGATCTCCCGTGCCGATATCTTCAGACAGGGCTTGGCGTACCTGCTCTGCGATCACCTGTCGAGGTGGGAGTTTGTGCATGATCAAATTTCACTAAATACGAAATGCTGATCATAACCCGTCTACGAGGCAACTTTAATTTGGCTTTGGGGTTGAACTGCTACCGGTTACGGCCAAATCGCGTGCCACACCGCTGCGATGTATCTTGATTATCCACGCTCAATCCCCATCTTTAATGGAGTAAAACATCCTGGCCGACACTAACGCTACGATGCAGTGTCAGCTGTCGATTATCGGAGTGATTATCTTATGCGAATGGATAAACTAACTACCAAATTTCAGTTGGCCTTGGCAGATGCACAAAGCCTGGCACTGGGGCGAGACCAACAGTTTATTGAGCCAACACACCTGATGCTGGCACTGCTTGAGCAGGAAGGTGGCGGGGTAAGGCACCTCCTCACACGCGCTGGCGCCAACGCCAATACTCTGCGCTCCCGACTGGGAGAAGCGCTCGATCGTCTGGCGCGGGTGGAAGGCGCCGGCGGTGATGTGCAGATCTCGAGCGATCTTACGCGTATGCTCAATCTGACTGACAAGCAGGCGCAAAAGCGAGGCGACCAATTCATCTCCAGCGAACTTTTTGTATTGGCCGCACAGGATGATAAGGGTGAACTGGGACGCCTGTTGAAAGAGGCAGGCGTTGTTAAAGGCGCACTAGATCAGGCGATTGAACAACTACGCGGTGGCGAGTCGGTTGATGATGCCAATGCCGAAGAACAGCGCCTAGCACTTGAGAAATACTCGATCGACCTCACCGAGCGTGCCGAGCAAGGCCGACTCGATCCAGTGATTGGCCGTGACGAGGAGATTCGCCGTACCATCCAGGTGTTGCAGCGGCGCACCAAAAACAACCCGGTATTAATTGGAGAGCCTGGTGTGGGAAAGACCGCTATTGCTGAGGGATTGGCGCAGCGGATCGTTGATGGCGAAGTGCCTGAAGGCGTTAAGGGTAAGCGCCTGTTGGCCCTGGATATGGGCGCATTGATCGCCGGGGCGAAGTTTCGTGGCGAATTTGAGGAGCGGCTTAAAGCCGTCCTCAGTGATCTCAGCAAACAAGAAGGCCAAGTGATCCTGTTTGTCGATGAACTTCACACAATAGTGGGCGCGGGCAAGGCTGACGGCGCTATGGATGCCGGCAACATGCTAAAGCCAGCTCTGGCTCGAGGTGAACTGCACTGCATTGGTGCTACCACGCTAGACGAGTATCGCAAGTATGTCGAGAAGGATGCAGCTCTGGAACGGCGGTTCCAGAAGGTCTTGGTAGGAGAGCCCACGGTAGAAGACACGGTGGCGATTTTACGTGGGCTCAAGGAAAAGTATGAAGTCCACCACGGAGTCGATATCACTGATCCCGCTATTGTTGCTGCGGCGACTCTCTCACATCGCTATATCAGTGACCGGAAACTTCCCGATAAAGCCATTGATCTTGTGGATGAGGCGGCGAGCCGGATCCGTATGGAGATCGACTCTAAGCCGGAGTCTATGGACCGGCTGGATCGACGCCTGATCCAATTCAAAATCGAGCGTGAGGCGGTTAAGAAAGATACCGATGAAGCTTCACGCAAACGCCTTGAAGCCTTACACAAGGATATCGCAGAACTCGAGCGCGAGTACGCTGATCTGGAGGAAGTCTGGAAAGCAGAGAAGGCAGCCGTACAGGGCAGTCAGCATATCAAGGAAGCGCTCGACCAGGCTCGTGGCGAAATCGAAGCGGCACGCCGCGCAGGAGATCTGGCCCGCATGTCAGAACTGCAGTACGGCCGTATTCCAGAACTCGAAAAACAGTTGGTCGAGGCCGATGCTGGTGAGTCGACAGGACCGGCCCGACTGTTGCGCAATAAAGTGACTGACGAAGAAATTGCCGAGGTCGTTGCGCACTGGACCGGTATTCCGGTATCCCGAATGCTTGAGGGTGAGCGCGAGAAATTGTTGCGTATGGAAGCCGAGTTGCACCAGCGCGTCATTGGCCAGGAAGAAGCCATTCATGCCGTGGCTAACGCTATTCGTCGTTCGCGGGCCGGACTTTCCGATCCGAGCCGACCCTACGGTTCGTTTTTATTCCTGGGGCCTACCGGCGTAGGCAAAACAGAACTGTCTAAAGCGTTAACGGCTTTTCTCTTTGATACCGAAGAATCGATGGTGCGGATAGACATGTCCGAGTTTATGGAGAAACACTCAGTGGCTCGTCTGATTGGTGCCCCTCCGGGGTATGTGGGCTATGAAGAGGGCGGTTATCTGACTGAAGCCGTACGTCGACGGCCTTACTCAGTGATTCTGATGGATGAGGTTGAAAAAGCCCATCCGGATGTCTTCAACGTGTTGCTGCAGGTGCTCGATGACGGTCGCCTGACCGACAGTCAGGGCCGGACCGTGGATTTTCGCAACACGGTTATTGTGATGACGTCGAATCTGGGTTCCGATCGAATCCAGGAGCTGGCAGGAGAAGAACGTTACGAGCAGATGAAAGCTGAGGTCATGACCGTAGTCGAGCGACACTTTCGCCCGGAGTTCATCAATCGGGTGGATGACATGATCGTCTTTCATCCGTTGGAGCGTGAACAGCTACAGGCGATTGCCCGCATTCAGGTTGGCATTCTGCAGGACCGCCTGGCAGCGCGTGATCTCACACTCACTTTGACCGACGCGGCACTGGACAAGTTGGGCGATGCGGGTTTTGATCCTGTCTACG
>CAUZJT010000083.1:0-11318 GCA_963580215.1 Gammaproteobacteria bacterium | reverse complement strand
CACTATGGTGATCCCTGGGTCATTTTGATCCCGGGGCGGGGTATCAACATGGGGGACGGCTGGGAAACGCGCCGTCGGCGAGAGCCCGGCCACGACTGGATTCTGGTGCGCCTCGCCGCGCCCGGTGTAATCGAGCGGGTGGAAGTGGACACGGCCCATTTCAAGGGTAATTATCCGGATCAATGCTCTATTCAAGGAGCCTTAATCGAGGGGCTTGATGATGCGGCGCTTGGTATCGCAGCCGAAGACTGGCCGGAACTGATGCCGCCAAAAAAGCTTGAGATGGACCGCCAGCATTTCTTTGATCAAAGTGCGCTGCGAGATGTGGGCGCAGTTAACTGCGTGCGGTTGAATATCTTTCCCGATGGCGGCGTCAGTCGCTTCCGGGTGCATGGTCGTTTGCAAGGCTAAATAAGCGCCGTGGAGTCCATCGTACCCCAGCCATTGACCGCGCAACGCTTTGCGCCCTTTGGCGATGTGATCGAGGCGCGTCAAAGCAGTGCGCTAATGATCAACCAGGGCACCTCGACCCGGTTTCATGATCTCGCCGCAGTGGATGTGGGCGCCGAGGGTGGCCGTACTCTGGTGAACATATTCCGTGCGACCCCATATCCGCTGCCACTGGTGATCCGCATGATGGAAAAGCACCCCTTGGGTTCGCAGCTCTTTATGCCGCTGCAGGGCCAGACCTATCTGGTGGCGGTTGCGTCATCAGCAGATCAAGCGACCCCGGCCGACATATCGGTTTTTGTTGCCCAGGGGCACCAGGGGGTGAATTTTTACCGCGGCACCTGGCACCACCCGCTGCTGGTATTGTCTGGGCAGCAGGATTTTCTGGTAATTGACCGAGGCGGCGCGGGTGAAAACCTGATCGAGCACGATCTGGATACCTCCCTTTCGGTCACACTGGATTAATCATCAGGATGATTGCACCCTGGTTTAAAGTGTCAGCGATCGTGGCCGGATACAATGAGCCAGGCGTTACCTGGAGAAAGTTGATATGAAGGTGTTTCGTACAATGCTGGCGGCCGCCACCTTGCTGGCTGTTTCGATACCCGCGGCAGCGCTGCTGCCAGGAGAGGCCGAGGACGGAAAACCGTTGCACGACAACTTTTGTACTGCTTGTCATGTCAGCATGTTTGGCGGTGACGGCAATAGCGTGTATACCCGTGATACCCGCCGGGTACAAAGCATTGAGGGGTTGATGGGCCAGGTCGCGTTTTGTAATCAGCAGACCAGTGCCGGACTGAACGAGCACGAAGTCGACGACATCATTGCTTACCTTAACGAGGCCTTCTACGGCTTCGAGACCGACTAGCAGTTCCCGCCCGAGGTTATTCTTAAATAGCCTGCCAGATGCTCAGGGGCGCAAAATCACCTTGGACACCCTTATCGAGTTGTTGCCCGGTGAGCCGAAACTGACCGAGGAATTTGGCGCCAGCCAAGGCACTATCAGAAGGGCGTTGGATGACCTGGTGTTACAGGGGTCGTTGGTGCGGCACCAGGGTCGGGGTACCGCGGTCACGGAGCACACCCCATTTGGGTTTTTCATCTCTTTCGTGGTGATGGGGTGCGTGAATTACCCCAGAGCAAGACCTTAAAGATTTCGAGCACGATTACTGCAATCCGCTCGAATCAGCGTAAGTTATAGTTGCTGGCCGTGGCAATGGACTTTGATTACATCATCGTAGGGGCAGGCTCGGCCGGCTGCGTGTTGGCGAACCGCCTGTCGGCCAGTGGTCGTCACCGGGTATTGCTGCTTGAGGCGGGCCCCAAAGATCGCTACCCGTGGCTGCATATCCCGATCGGCTATGCCAAGACGATGTTTCATCCACGCTACAACTGGTGCTATGACACCGAGCCCGATCCGGGTATGAACGGCCGTTCGATTTACTGGCCCCGCGGGAAAGTGCTGGGTGGTTCCAGTGCGATCAACGGGCTGATCTACGTGCGTGGCCAGCGTGAGGATTACGATCACTGGGCAACGCTTGGCAACAGCGGCTGGTGCTGGGACGATGTGTTGCCATATTTCATCCGCTCCGAGCGTAATCAGCGCGGTGCTGATGACTTTCATGGCGATCGCGGCCCGCAAGGGGTGTCTGATGTGGACCGGCCCAACACGTTGGCCCGGGCTTTTATTGCCAGTTGCATTGAGGCGGGTTACCCGGCCAACGATGATTTCAACGGCGCATCTCAAGAAGGCGCGGGCCCCTACCAGCTGATCACCTGGAATGGCAGACGTTGCAGCAGCGCAACAGGGTATCTCAAGCCTGCTCGGAAACGGCGCAACCTGACGGTTGAAACCAATGCCCATGTTTGCCGGCTCGAGTTTTCCGGCGCGCGGGCCGATACCGTGGTCTACCGTCAGCACGGTCAAGAGAAGCGCGCCCTGGCTCGACGTGAGATCATTCTAAGTGCCGGCGCCTTGCAGTCACCACAGTTGTTGCAGCTTTCAGGCATTGGTGATGCGGCGTTGCTTAAGGCGCATGGTGTTGAGGTGCTGCGTCATCGCCCTGGGGTAGGACAAAACCTGCAGGATCATCTGCAGGTGCGGGTGATTCACCGCTGCAATCAGCCCCTGACCACCAACGACGATATGCGCAGCTGGTGGCGCCAGTTGCGAATGGGTATGCAGTATGTGTTTCAGCGTAGTGGGCCGATGGCGGTCGGCATCAACCAGGCCGGCGCCTTTTTGAAAACCCGGGTTGAGCTTGATCGGCCTGATATCCAGTTTCACTTCGCAGCCCTGTCGGCTGATCTGCCTGGTGCACCACTGCACGATTTTTCAGGATTTACGTCCTCGGTCTGCCAGTTGCACCCCAGCAGCCGCGGACACCTTGAGATCACCAGTGCTGACCCCTTTGCCAAGCCTGCGATGCATCCGGGCTATCTTTCCACCGAGCAAGATCAGCTGGCTATCGTGGCCGCTTTGCGGGTGGCCAGGCGCATCGCTGCCCAGCCGGCATTGGCCCACTATATTGTGGATGAGTACAAGCCTGGCCTGTCGTTGGAGCGTGATGATGAACTACTGGAATTTGCCCGCGATACCGGGGTTACGATCTTTCATCCTTCTGGTACCTGCCGGATGGGTGCTGATGATGGCGCAGTGGTGGATTGCACGCTTAAGGTACGTGGTGTGGCCGGTTTGCGGGTGGTGGATTGTTCGATCATGCCGACGCTGGTGTCTGGTAACACCCACGCGCCAGTGGTCATGATCGCCGAGAAAGCCTCTGATCTGATCCTGGCAGACGCGGACGATTAAGACTCCAGGGGCTAGTCCTTAGGCTGCGAAAAAAGCACCGCTGAAGCGACGGCGCGGCGCCAGGTGCTAAGCAGTGTCTGGCGTTGTGACTCATTCATTTGCGGTGTGAAGGTGCGTTCACCGCGCCAGACGTCGCTAAGCTCATCCAGTGAACTGAAAACTCCAGATTGCAGCCCGGCTAATCGAGCCGCTCCCAGCGCTGTGGTTTCCAGTAAAACAGGACGCTCGACCGGTGTATTGCTGATATCGGCGAGGAACTGCGCCAGCCAGTCGTTGCGTGCCATGCCGCCATCGATGCGTAGCAGTGCGGGAGATTGGCCGCTATCTTCGGCCATGGCCCCAAGCAGTTCGGCGCTCTGGTAGCAGACCGCTTCGAGCGTAGCGCGCGCAATGTGGGCTGGGGTGGTGGCACGGGTCATACCGAGTAGCGTGCCCCGGGCGTAGGGGTTCCAGTGCGGGGCGCCCAGCCCGGTAAACGCCGGTACCAGGTAAACCCCCTCGTTGGAATCCAGCCCCGCTGCCAGAGTTGCCGTTTCGTTTGCAGAGTCGACCAGGCCCAGTTCATCGCGCAGCCACTGCACACTGGCACCAGCCATAAAAATAGACCCTTCCAGCGCGTAGGTGACTTCACCCTGGATCCGGTAGGCAACGGTGGTCAGCAGACGGTGGCGCGAAGCCAATGCTTCACTGCCGGTATTCAGTATGGCAAAGCAGCCAGTGCCATAGGTGCTTTTCAGCATGCCTGGCGCGAGACATGCCTGGCCGACCAGCGCGGCCTGCTGGTCACCGACCAGCGCGCCGACAGCGATGGATTGGCCCAGCACGGCAGTGTCGGTGGCACCGAAATCGGCTGCACTGTCCTTCACCTGCGGCAGTAGGGATACGGGTACGTTGAACAGGGCCAGTAGCGTTTCGTCCCAGCGCTGCTGATGGATGTTAAAAAGCGAAGTGCGCGAGGCATTGGTTGCATCGGTCGCGTGCACTTTGCCACCGGTCAGACGCCACAACAAAAAGGTATCCACCGTGCCAAAGGCCAGATCGCCTTGTTCGGCGCTCTGGCGGGCGCCCTCCACGTGATCGAGAATCCAGGCGATCTTGGTGGCACAGAAATACGGATCCAGCAACAAACCAGTGCGAGCGTTGATTTCAACTTCATGACCAGCCTCGCGCAGTTGCTCGCAGGTATCTGCCGTGCGCCGGTCCTGCCAGACAATTGCGTTGTATATCGGCTCACCGCTGGCACGATCCCACACCATGGTAGTTTCGCGCTGGTTGGTGATGCCTATACTGGCGAGAGTGCCTTGTGCCCGGGAAAGCACCTCTTGGGTGACAGCAAGCGTAGATGACCAGATATCTTGGGGATCGTGCTCCACCCAGCCATCGCGAGGGTAGTGCTGGGGAAACTCCTTTTGCGCGACCTGAAGCGGGCGGCCGCTCGCATCAAACAGGATCGCACGCGAACTGGTAGTGCCTTGATCAATAGCGAGTAGAAGGGGGGTCTGGATCACTTCAATATAATCCGCTTGGGTTTGCAGTTCCCTTGACTGGTACGGATCGCCTATCCTACCTAACCCGGTAGTCTGAAACTACCTTCAGTCGGTAACGCCCTTGTGCGTTCGACCCACAATCAACCCTGATAGTATGAGTTTGCGCGCTACCCACAAATCACAACTCCAGGACGGTGAGTTCGATGTGCTGGTGATTGGTGCAGGCATCAACGGTGCGGCTTCGGCTTCGGCGTTGGCTCATCGTGGTTTGCGCACCGCGTTGGTCGACGCGCGCGACTTTGCTGGTTACACCAGTCAGAGCTCTTCCAATCTTATCTGGGGTGGCATCAAGTATCTCGAGACCTTTGAGTTCACTTTGGTGCGACGCCTTTGTTCCAGCCGTAACGTGCTGATGCGCGCTTACCCGACTGCAGTGCGGGAGACTCGCTTTTTGGCGGCTATCTCACGTACGGCACCACGCTCGCGCCTGGTAGTCTGGTTGGGAGCCTGGCTTTATTGGTTTCTGGGTAGCTGCATGACACGTATCCCGCGTCTCTTATCGCGCGATGCACTCAAACGCACTGAGCCGGTTGTCAATGCTGGCATGACTCAGGGCGCGGTCGAGTACTCTGATGGGCTTCTAGTCGACGGTGATGCGCGCTTCGTTTATTCGCTGGTGCGCCGGGCTGCGGACGCTGGTTGTGTCACGGTCAATTACCTTAACGTCGTCAATGCCCAGCGCAGTGGGGAATATTGGCGGGTAGATCTTCTCGACAGTGTGGATGGTGGGAAGATGAGCACCCGGGCGCGGGTAATCATCAATGCGGCCGGGCCTTTTGCCGACCCGCTTGCCGGACTTACTAATGTTGCGACGGGTTTGCGCCATGTGCTTTCGAAGGGTATTCACCTGATCGCCGATCGCTTATCGGCGAAGTCGCGGGTGTTGGCTTTTTATGCAGATGATGGTCGACCTTTTTTTGTGATCCCGCTGGGCAATCGTGCCAGCATCGGCACGACCGATACCCCGGTCGAGACACCGACCGTGGCCATTGATGAGGCCGACCGGGATTTTGTATTGCGCAACATCAACGCGCGTCTAGATCTAAAGAGCCCACTCAGTCGCCACGACGTGATAGACGAGCGCTGTGGTGTTAGGCCGCTGGCAGTAAACCCGCGAGAAAAAGGCGATGTCGGCGGCGATTTTCTTTCGTTGTCACGCAAGCACGTGATCGAAACACATGCCGGGCGGGCGTGCGTTAGCATATACGGCGGCAAACTGACTGATTGTCTCGATGTGGGGGCTGAGGTCCGTGATGCGGTGTTGTCTTTGGGTGTGGTGGATCCAGGTGGCACGCGCGAGTGGTATGGTGAGAGCGGTATCCGTATCCGTAATGCTTTTTTGGCTAAAGTGCGACTCTTAAGGGATGCGGCGACTGTTCCTGGTGAAGTCCAGTTCGAACGGCTGTGGCGCTGCTACGACTCACGAGCGCTTAAGCTTGTGGAGAAGTTTGAGGATGAGCCAGATGCCCGGGAAATGATTCTGGCGACCGATGGCATCACTCGAGGGGAGCTTGAACTGGTACGCGATACCGAGATGGTCGTCACTCTTGAAGACTTTCTCCGGCGGCGCACGCTATTGGCGCAGACCCGCGGCAAAGATGAACTTGCCGGCCCGGCAATGATGCAGGTATGCGAGATACTGTTTGGTTCCAAGGCTTCGGTGCGTTACGACGAGTACTTTGGTGCAAACTCTAATGAGGAGGCATGACATGGTAGATGCTATACATTCGCTACAGCAGGTAAGCTTGCCGATACTCGATACGGCTGATCTTTTCCCAGTTCATCGGATCTACTGTGTCGGACGCAACTACGCGGCGCATGCAGTAGAGATGGGCCATGACCCGGACCGCGAGGCACCGTTCTTTTTTCAAAAAAACCCAGACAATCTTGTGAGTGATGGGGGTGAATTCCCTTATCCTGCACTCAGCAATGATGTGCAGCACGAGATCGAACTGGTGGTGGCTTTGCAATCCGGCGGTTTCCAGATTGCAACTGACTCGGCACTAGACCACGTTGTTGGCTACGCGGTGGGTTTGGATATGACACGACGTGACCTGCAGGGTGAGATGAAGCGCCACGGTCGTCCCTGGGAGATTGGCAAGGCCTTTGAGCACTCAGCGCCATGCTCAGCGATCACGCCTGCTTCGAGCATTGGCCACCCTCAGGACGGGACCATTAGTTTGCAAAGAAACGGCGCGCTCTGCCAGTCGGGCGACCTCGCGCAGATGATCTGGAAAGTCCCCGAGATCATCAGTGAGTTGTCCCGGTATTTTCTGCTGGTACCGGGTGATCTGATTTTTACCGGCACGCCAGCAGGGGTGGGTCCGGTGCTCCCGGGCGATACCCTGGATGGCGTGATTGACGGGGTCGGTTCGCTTTCGGTGACCGTGGTTTAACGAGATAGAGCCAGCTCGAGTAGGCATAAATGTGACAGACAAAGGTATCCAGTTACAGCGAGAGATATGTAACTAACTGAAAAAAGAGAGAAAAATTCATAACCCTTTGAATAGCTGATTTTCAGAGCGAGTTGTATGCCGACTGAACCAACAAGGGAACAAAGATTAAGCTTTACGAGCCGACCTGGTTGTTCATGAATCCGCAGTGGACTGTGGATAGTCTGGCCCGTGCGATTGATCCGAAGACCTACGTCAATCCATTTACCTGGGCCATGGAAATCATCTAAGTTATAACAATCAGCAGTCAGGTTTCTGGCTGAACGCCTGAAAAAGCCCCTTGCCTTGCGGCAGGGGGCTTTTTTTTGTCCTTTAACCCCACTAATATCCACTGCGCCCATGCCGGTGGCCAACAATGCCAATACCACCGTAGGCCACCTAAGGAGAATCACCTGGATATCAGTTATCACCAAGTTACGTTGACAAAGCGTTATCCGCTGCGCATCAGCCGCGGCGAAAGCGCAGGGTCAGTGAATCTTTTCGTTAAGGTCAGCGACCACGGCGCAACCGGTCTGGGTGAGGCGGCGCCCGGTCACCTCACGGGTGCCGACACCGCGCAGGATTGCGAGGATCAGATAAGCGCTTTTTTAAAAACGCATCCACAAGCCTTGGATAACCCGTTCGATGGGTGGCGGCTAGCGCATGAGGCGCAGGTTGCACCGTGCGCCTGGGCGGCTGTTGATATCGCCCTGTGGGACCACCTGGCCCGGCGGGCGGGACAGCCACTGTACCGGCTGCTGGGGCTGCCGCACCGTGCTGTGGCAACGTCGGTAACGATCGGAATTTTGCCCCCCGAAGTCGTGCGCGAGCGGGTTCCGGAGGTTATCGAGCGTACCGGCGCGCGCTATCTTAAGGTGAAACTCGGTAGTCCTGAAGGCCTGGAGGCAGACCAGGCAATGTATGCCGCGGTGAAAGAGGCCGCGCGCAACTACGCTGTGACGCTAAGGGTCGACGCGAACGGCGGCTGGGACCTGGCGGGTGCACAATCCATGATGTTATGGCTCAAGGAGCGTGGCTGCGATTATGTTGAGCAGCCTTTACATCATCAGGCCGACGATCAGTTGCCCGCACTTTTCGCCGGACGGGCTTTGCCGATATATATTGACGAATCCTGTAATTTTGCGAAGGATGCAGCGCGCTTGGCTGGGTGTATTGACGGTGTCAATCTCAAGTTGATGAAGTGTGGCGGTATCAGCGAAGCTTTGCGTATCGTCGCTACCGCTCGGGCCCATAATCTTAAGACGATGATCGGCTGCATGGGTGAATCCTCGGTCGCCATAGGCGCTGGCGCTTCTCTTGGTGCACTGCTTGACCATATCGATCTGGATTCGCACCTTAACTTGTTGCCTGATCCCGCTTCGGGGCTTTGCCTTGATGCGGGTGTGGTCAACGTGGATGCAAAGCGCCTTGGGCACGGAGCCACACTGACATGCTAAAGCCTGACCAGAGACTGGTTATCCATTTTTCTGAACAGATTAACAAGCTGAACGGCAAGATGGGGCACGGCGTACTGCGTTACTCACGCAACCCGATTGCCTGTGCTATTGACTTCAATCACGGCGGGTGTAGTGCCCGTGAACTGCTGGGCTTCGGGCCGGATGTGCCGGTGGTGTCCTCGGTTGCCGAGGCTGTCGATGCCGATGTTGGTGGTGAGGTGCTGGTACTGGGGATGGCGCCTTCTGGTGGCCGCCTGCCACCAGAGATGGTGGCAGAGGTTGACCTTGCGGTCGCGTCGGGGATGAGTGTGATTAATGGCCTGCATGAACAGCTCGGGCCTCGGTATCCGGATCTGAAGGAAAACCAGTGGGTTTGGGATATCCGCCGGGAGCCCCAAGGCCTGGGTATCGCCTGGGCGCGGGCGGCCGGGCTGTCAAATCGGCGAGCGTTGCTGGTAGGAACCGATATGGCAGTCGGAAAAATGACAGCTGGCCTTGAGATCTGGCATGCGTCGCTCAAGCGCGAGATCCGTGCAGAGTTTCTAGCGACCGGGCAGATCGGCATCCTGATCAGCGGCAAGGGAATTCCCCTGGATGCGATTCGGGTGGATTATGCCTGTGGAGCGGTGGAAGGGATGGTGATGGATGCCGCTGATGCCCAACTGGCGATCGTTGAGGGACAAGGCTCAATCGTACATCCCGGCAGTACCTCGACACTTCCGCTGATCCGTGGCTCGTGCCCCACACACCTGGTGTTGTGCCATCGTGCTGGTATGACTGAGCTTGATACTGTGGGTGCAGCGATTCGAGTGCCGCCACTGAACGAGGTTATTGCACTGTATGAAGATCTGGCCAGTGCATGTGGCGCTTTTACCCGGCCGCTTACGGCTGGAATTGCACTGAATACTGCACACCTTGATGCAGATGAGGCAGCACGCGCCGTGGCGCAGATACAAGATGAAACCGGCCGGCTCGTAGTCGATCCAGTGCGAGATGGTGCCGATGCGCTGGTTGACGCATTAATGCGCTGAACCTGGCCGGGACCGAAAAAACGCAATCAACGCTTGGTTGAATCACAAAAGCCTATTTTTTTCGCGTTGCGCCTGTTTTGTCTGGAAAAATAGGCTAATTTGGACTGAGTGAGAAAGGCATTTATTTCGATACGGTATCTGCCTCAGTGGTAAAACACGGATCCCTCAACAGCATGAGGATAACCTCGTCATGCACGTTCTAGACAATATTCGTCGGTGGGTGGGCGCATTGGCTGAGTTGGGTATTTCAATCATTGTGCTTGGAGTTGTTTTGCAGGTTCTTTTTGGAGACGAAATAGGCGCAGTTCCTTTTTTATCCGTAGATGTACTTGGAAGTGTTGTCGGATTTGTTAGCACTCTGGGACGCGAAGGACTGGTTGGTCTGGTAGCGCTTGGAATTTTGTGGTGAGCATAAAACAAGAAATCTGCATAGGTTATTTAAAGTACTAAGAGAAGTTTTATAAGAGGGGGCATCGCCCCCTCTTTTTTTATGACCCCGGGTCTAGGGGAGGATCCTTGAGGTACCCGTTAGTGCTGGTGCGCTTCTTTATCTACAAAGCCGGCTAATAGCAGCCCGTTGATAAAGGGCTCGATATTTCGTGGATCCTGATAGGGTTGGAACCTTCGGCTGTCATTCACCGTATAGCCCGGCACCTCGGCCATCACAGCGTCGCGCTCGGCGGCCGCTCGGCCCATATCGCCCAGTTGTGCGTAACTGGCCGCGAGCACTCGACGATGAAATCGGTTGGGGTTGTCTATTCTCAGTAGTGCCTGGACAGCATCCACATATCCATCGGTGTTGTAGTGGGCAATCGCTAACCCCCACAAGTACCATGACGGCGGAAAGGGGTTGTGGGACAGCGCTTGGTTGAACTGGATGAGCGCTGACTCGGGCTCACCAGTGAAGATCAGCACGAGGCCTCTGCCGGCGAGCGCATCAGCGTGGTTTGGATTAAGGTTGATGGCCTGATCCAGGTGAGCCATCGCTTCAATGTAATGCCTGCGCCACAGATAGGTGATGCCGAAAACGGCATGCGCCAGGCTGTCAGCTGGATCAAGCTCGAGCGCGTGACTCGCATAGCGTGCCGCCTGGGGTATACAGGTGTCTGGATCGTCTGCCCACATCATCAGAAAATCCGCCAGGTAGGTCAGTGCGAGGCCCGACAGGGCGGTCGCGGACGCTGAATCGGTGCGAAGCACCTTTTGGAAAAGTTCTCGAGCTGATTTGGTGTCGGCTGGCTCACGCATCCGGTAGACCAACTGGCGAGCCCGGATTGTGTCCGCATAAGCAGTTACCTCAGACTTTGTTGCCGAGTCTCGAATGGCATTTTGCTCCATATTACCGATCAGCGTCATTACGATGTGCCGGGTAATCTCGTCTTGTATCGCCGGCAGATCTGTCATGACAACATCAAAATTCTCAGACCACAGGTAGTTGCCGGCTGGAATCTCCAGCAGGTTCACGACCAGGCGGAAACTGTCAGCGCGCTTCCGGAGAGTGCCGTCAACCAGATAACGTACGCCAAGGCGTTGACCTAGCTGAGCCTTGTTCTGTGACTGGTTATGCTGTGTCAGTGCCGTGTGCGAGG
>CAUZJT010000082.1:0-11382 GCA_963580215.1 Gammaproteobacteria bacterium | reverse complement strand
CTCGCCAGCGAAAAAGCCACCCTGGCTGAACAAAAAGCTGGCCTCGGTGAGAAACTGACCACGGTCACTGGCGAGAAAGAACAACTGACTGGACAGAAAGCGGCACTACTGATCACCCAGCAGGAACTTAAAGGCCAGGTTGAATCGCTGCAGCAGACTCGCACTACACTCGGTACAGATATTGTACAACTGCAAGGCTCGCTTTCAGCCATGTACGCGGAGCAAGCAGCGCTTACCATAACGGCGCAAGCGCAAGCGCAGGAGGCAACCTCGCTGGCCGAGGCCCGCGATGGTTTATCCAAAGAGCGTGATGAGCTGACTACGCAGGTCACATTGTTAGAGGTAACTCGTGCAGTGCTGCAGACTGAGACCAGCGCACTACGCGACGAGCTGGAGGGCCTGTTGCGTAGTGCAGTGAGTACCGAGCGTGCGCTGGAGGAAAGCAAACTGACCGGCGAAGATCTCGCAGTACGCCTCGCCGAGACAGCGCTGGATTACAAGTTGACCAAAGAAGAGCTGGCTTACCTTCGGGCTGAGTACGCCCAGGAGGTTGGCGATTTTGAAAAACAGCGCCGGTTACTGATTGCTGCACATCAAGAAGAGCTGGATATTCTTCGTGAGCGTCACTCGGATCTTGAGGTCCAGTACAACCGGTTGATCCGCCCGGCGCGCAGTACCGTCGGCCGACACGTGGTCGAAGTTCGATTCTGGAAGGAAGGCAGCGAATACCATTACTCGCTACGTGAACCGGGCCAGGCGGTGGCGCAATCGGTTAGCGTGGTAGGGCTGCATCAGGTACTGGCGGCACGAAAGGCGCAGTACGGCGATAAGCTTTACACCAAGGTCAAGTTTCCCAACGAGAACTCGATTACCCAGGGCGAAGCGTGGCGCTTCACTGTTGAGATGCATAACCGCTACGACTACTATTACCAGAACTAATCATTCGATCGGTTTTTTTGCTATGCAGTATCCCGAAAACTTCGACGTGATCGTCATTGGTGGCGGTCATGCGGGCACTGAAGCTGCGCTGGCTTCGGCCCGCAGTGGTGCCCGCACTCTGTTGGTGACCCACAACATCGAAACGGTTGGGCAGATGTCTTGTAATCCAGCGATCGGGGGTATCGGCAAAGGTCATATCGTGCGTGAGGTGGATGCACTGGGCGGTGCCATGGGTCGGGCCGCCGATGAGGCTGGAATCCAGCTTCGGCGCCTGAATGCCCGCAAAGGCCCCGCGGTGCGGGCAACTCGGGCACAGGCTGACCGAGTGCTCTATCGCCAATCGATCCGCCGTCTTGTCGAGAACCAATCCGGCTTGTCCATGTTGCAGCAATCGGTCGCAGACCTCATGGTTACGGATGCCCGTGTCTGTGGAGTTATCACCGACGACGGTATTTGTATTAGCGCTCGAGCCATAGTATTGACGGCCGGCACTTTTCTGAACGGGCGTATTCACATAGGTCTCGACAGCCAATCCGGCGGTCGTGCGGGAGATCCGCCAACATTGGCGCTCGCCCACCGTCTCCGCGAACTCTGTCCACGGACCGGACGGCTTAAGACGGGTACACCACCACGGATTGATGGCCGCACCATCAATTTTGCTGCACTTGAGATTCAGCCAGGCGATGATCCGCCACCGCGATTCTCCTTTTTCAGTTCGCTCGCCGAATATCCTCGCCAGGTTTGCTGCCATATCGCTGGCACCACCGAGCATACCCATGACATTATTCGTGGCGCACTTGATCGTTCCGCCATGTACGGGGGCCAAATCGAAGGGGTTGGTCCACGTTACTGCCCGTCAGTTGAAGACAAAGTGGTGCGTTTTGCAGATCGCGTGTCGCACCAGATCTTTGTCGAGCCCGAGGGGCTGCAGACCCATGAAATCTATCCAAATGGACTATCGACCAGCCTGCCGTTTGATGTGCAGTGGCAAATGGTGCGCAGCATCCCAGGTTTTGATAGTGCGCAGATCACCCGGCCAGGGTATGCCATTGAGTATGATTACTTTGATCCACGCGATCTTTTACCATCATTAGAGACGCGGTCACTTGCGGGCCTGTACTTTGCTGGTCAGATCAACGGCACCACCGGCTATGAAGAAGCAGCTGGACAAGGGCTGGTTGCTGGCCTTAACGCGGCCCGGCAAAGTCGCGGCGAGGCACCGTGGTGGCCACGTCGTGACGAAGCCTACATCGGGGTCATGATCGACGATCTGGTTACCCGTGGCGTTACCGAGCCTTACCGTATGTTCACATCACGAGCCGAGTACCGCTTGCAACTGCGAGAGGACAACGCCGACCTGCGTTTGACTGCGACGGGTCGCGCCCTGTCGCTGATCGGAGATGAGCGCTGGGCATCATTTTGTGCCAAACGTGACCTGCTAGAAGCCGAACGCGAACGCCTGCAAAACATCTGGGTGCGTCCACAAGCTTTGGCGCCGGGAGAAGCTCGCCGCGTCCTGGGACAGGAACTGACCCGAGAGCAACGCCTTGCAGATTTACTGCGTCGACCCGAGACTGATTATTCCAGCCTGGTACGATTGAGCGGTGCTGGCGAGTGTATAAAGGACCTAGCTGTGATAGAGCAGCTGGAGATTGAGGCGCGCTATGCAGGTTATATTGATCGCCAACGCGATGAGATTGAGCGCCAACGCCGGCACGAGGACACGTTGATTCCCAAAGATATGGATTATCTGTCGGTTCGGGGCCTTTCCCACGAGGTTTGCCAGATACTTACCGAACACCAGCCGCTAACCTTAGGTCATGCAGGCCGACTTTCCGGGATGACTCCGGCTGCAGTCTCGTTATTGCTGGTGCATCTCAAAAGGCGGCAATTGCGTTCCGCGGCCTGAGACGGCGCGGTGATTGAACAGGGCCATCTGGCTGTGAAGCTTGCTGGAACAGCAAAGGAAATGGGCGTGGCACTGGATGAACCTATATTGACCCGCTTCGTAGACTTTGTGAGTCTGTTACGCAAGTGGAACCGCGTGCATAACCTGACCGCACTGACTGATGAGCAGGAAATCCTTACGCACCACCTGCTCGACAGCCTTTCGGTCGTGCCCTTTATTTCGGGCGCCCGATGCCTCGATATTGGCTCTGGTGCGGGCTTGCCCGGAATCGCATTGGCTTTGTGTAACCCGGACCAGGACTGGACTTTGGTTGAAAGTCGGGGGAAAAAAGCCAGTTTTTTGCGTGAAGTAACGGCGCGGCTGAAGCTGGATAACGTCACCGTTTTCGCTGGGCGCATAGAGGATTACCGGCCCGATGGAAATTTTGATACGCTTGTCGCGCGCGCGGTCGCTTCACTCGCTTCGCTATTTAACATGACAGATCATTTGCTTCACCATCATCTTCGATTAATTGCAATGAAAGGCACATACCCCCAGGCAGAATTGGATGCGCTGGCACCTGCACAGCGTCTGGCAGCACGGGTGATACCGGTAACAGTACCCGGCCTTTTCGCACAGCGACATCTTGTCGTCTTGGATGGATTGCCGGGCGGCCCAACATGACCAAGATTATCGCGGTAACTAACCAGAAGGGCGGCGTTGGCAAGACCACAACCGCCATCAACATTACGGCAGCTCTCGCTGCTGTTGGGCGCCGGGTGCTGTTGGTTGATCTCGACCCACAAGCAAACGCGACGGTGGGTTGTGGCGTGGATCGGCGGCAGTTGGCGCAAACTGTCTACCAGGTGTTGCTCGGGCACAAGAGCGTGAGCGAGACCCTGATTGCTATCGATTCTGGGTTCGACTTGTTGCCGGCAGAGTCGGCTCTTGCAGGCGCCCAAGCGGAACTGACTGGCCACGACGAAAACGACACTCAGCGGCTGAAATCATCGTTGGCGGTCGTTGGAACTTATGATTTTATCCTGATTGATTGCCCGCCCGCTTTGAACATTCTGACCTTGAACGCGTTGGTGGCGGCGCACTCGATCTTGATCCCCGTGCAGTGTGAATACTATGCGCTGGAAGGGTTAAGCGGGCTGGATGAGACCTTTCACCGCGTTAAGGAAAGCGCTAATCGCGATTTGATGATCGAAGGCGTGGTGCGCACCATGTACGATGGCCGCAACTCGTTGACCAATGAAGTCTCCGCGCAACTTCGCCAGCATTACGGCAGCTTGTTGTATGAGACAGTTATCCCGCGCAATGTGCGCCTTGCCGAAGCGCCGAGTTTTGGCAAATCCGTGATTGATTATGATCCTCATTGTCAGGGGGCCCTGGCTTATCGTGACTTGGCGCGGGAGATGTTGGAAAAGGGCGGGACGTTGACACCCGTGGCCCCGGTGATAGTTGAGCCGGTAGTCATTGCCAACAGGAGTGACGCATGAGTCCAAAAGCAAGGTTGGGCAAAGGATTGGATGCATTGCTGGGCGGAGCAAAGTCGCCCACAAGCACGACCGACGGTGATCTACGCCAGTTGCCCGTGAGCAGTATCCGCAAAGGGCGCTACCAGCCGCGCACCCGGATGGATGAGGAGTCTTTGAAAGAACTCGCTGCCTCGATCAGTGCGCAGGGAATCATTCAGCCGCTGCTGGTTCGTGAAACCGCCGGCGGCGCTTACGAATTGATCGCGGGGGAACGGCGCTGGCGGGCTGCACAACTGGCGGGTCTGGTCGAGGTTCCCGCGGTGATTCGCCGGGTGCCTGATGAAGCGGCTCTTGCGGTTGGCCTGATCGAAAATATTCAACGCGAGAACCTCAGCCCGATCGAAGAAGCGACAGGTCTTAAACGTTTGTTGGATGAGTTTGGTTTGACACACCAGCAAGTGGCCGAGGCGGTTGGTCGCTCACGTGTCGCGGTCAGCAACCTGTTGCGGCTGTTGAAACTCGACCCCGGGGTCCGCGAGCATCTGGATGCGGGTCATATCGAGGCCGGTCATGCCCGGGCGATTCTGGGTCTGCCGCGCGAGCAGCAGGGGTTGGCCGCGCAGGCTGTCATGCAGCGCCGGCTTTCGGTGCGCCAGGCGGAACAATTGGTGCGACGCATGCTACAGCCCGAAGGCGCCGACCAGCACAGAGCTCGCAAGCCAGCTAAAGGCGGTGACATTCAGCGTCTCGAGGAAGAACTCTCCGAGCGCCTCGCGGCTCCCGTACACCTGGAATCGCGTGACGGGCAGTCTGGCCGACTGGTGATTGGTTACAGCTCGCTGGATGAGCTCGACGGTATTCTGAACCGTATCCGAAAATAGCCGGCGTCATTTCTCCCGGAGATCACTTGTGGCCGATACTCATGACCCTGCCGGCCTGATCGGGGCAAGGCAATGGCCGGTGTGCTGTCATCATACGCGACAGGGTCTCGCTGATCGCCGGTAGAAAAGGCGAAGACCGGCGGCTTTCCAGGTCAACATGGATCATCATCTGTTCACTGGTTGCGGCAAGATAACCTTCGCCTGAGTGGAACATGCGCAGAAAATAATGAACGCGCTTGCTGTCTACATTCAGCAACTGGCAGGTCAGACGAATAGGATCACCCAGGCGCAATTCGCGCAGGTAGTTGATATGCATCTCGAGGGTAAAGGTGGAGGACTTTTCGCGTTCCAGGTACTGTGGCGTGATGTCTATCTGGTGCATGAATTGGTTAACTCCATGATCAAATGCCATCACGTAATAGGCGACATTCATGTGCCCGTTGTAATCTATCCAGTTCTCAAGTACCGCTTGGGTTCCCAGATCCAGTTCTGCCGTTTCAAACGATGCTGTCATGAGGGGCCTCTTCCTGAGCGAATTTTAACCAGGGCATGCTCGATACCCCGATCAAGGTAAGCACCGTAAAAATCCGGGATACTGGCTCCGATCATCGGCGCCGCCAGATGTTCACCAGAGCCATCGACGAATTCAACTGTCGGTACCAGCGTGATCGAACGTTGATCAGCAAAATGATGATGGGTAGTTGTGCTGGCATTGAAATCAACCAGTGGTGTTGAGCTGTCAATGTGCACTTCACGGAATATGGCGCGGGTCTGGTAAGCCGGGTCGATCGCCATGTGGCCGAGAAACTCGGCTTTGACCGCATCACAATAACGGCAGTAGCTGGCAGTATAAAAAAGCAGGATTGGCAGACCTTTTTGCGTTGCTATGGCGCCGTCAGTGCGAAGATTTTGGGCGGGTGGTACCTCGCCGGCTTGTGCCAGCGTCGGCGTCAGCACAGCCAGAGCCACAAGATACCGAAGAAAGACTGATAATCGCATCACGAAATTATACTGTCCATTTCTGTCGAGCCAGGATCGTGAGGTGTCGGTTGCTGTTCTGAGATACTGTGAAGCAGCGTATTGATCCCAGGGTAGTGTTTTTTGCAGATGCAGTATTTGCCAGTGCCGTTAGCCCATGACTCTCCGGCTTCGAGTCGTGGCAGGAGATGGTCTAAATCAACCACTGTGGTGCCGCCCACCACATCGACCCCGCGTTCGAACAGAGGGTCGGGCAAACAAGACGCCGTTGGCCCGATCAGCGCGATATGGGCCCCCGGATTACAGCATGCCAGCACTTCATCAAGTGTGTCATTCATCAAGGTGGAGCCGGTGACCAGCACTTGGTCACAGTCGATGAGTCGAGCCGTATCAGCCGTAACAGAAAAATTACCTGCACGATCGAAAAACTGCAGGTCTTTTTCAATTATGGTTAGGGCCACGTTATGGCTCGCAAGCATATCGATTAGTGGTGGAAAAAACCCTACCATACCAACATGCTCTGAGTGTTCGAGACGCGATTGACCCAATGGATCACTGGTGAGATCAAGAGTGAAGCCGCCGATGCGAAGCAGGTGCTGACTCAGCGCGTTGAGTGCGCCCAGGCCAAGCACTTTTGCAAGAGGGTCGTCTCCATCGTAACCGGCAATGAGATCAAGAATCGGGGTGGCTAAAATTTGAGCTGGATCACAAGCCATCAACTGGGAAAGGATATTATCGAAGCGTGTATAGAAGAACCCGCAGCTGCCATCGGCGAGCATGATCATGCCAAACTTCTTATGTCGACCAGCCGGGACAACCTGTGGCGGCCTGTGTAGGTGGACCACGGGAGGTAGCTCACGACCGTGGCTCACCGTGGTGATCAGCTCAACGAGAGATGAGGACAGTGTCATGGGTTAAGGAGCGCAGGACGGTGGATGAGAGGCGTTATTTTGAGTATCGGGAGCCGCGAGTTTATAGCAAGTTTTGGCGTCCGAGCTTGAATGATACCGGCAATATGAAGCCGGGTGTCTCGCAGGATCGGATCCTTGAATTCTGGCTGGCGACCAGGCTGTGTGCCGCTCCGGCAACCAGCAGCTTTACTTCTGTAATCCCGCCAGCGGTGAAACCCGCAAAATTTTGCGCCAGGTATTTCGCGCCCTTAAGGCGAGGCGATCATTCGAACCTGCCCGTATCGATGAACTGGGAGGGGCTGTTCTCGTCGGCAGAAGAGTTACGACCGCGCTGGCAGAACTCCCAGTCATTACAGCCGCGCTTTGTCTCAGTGGGATAGAGGTCGAAAGCTTGGAGCTTTGAAACCGAGATTTAACTACTGCCGGCGTAATCCAGTTGCCGCCAGGCTTCAAAGACAGCCACAGCCACCGCGTTGGACAGGTTCAGGCTGCGATTGAATGGCCGCATCGGCAAGGTGACTCGTTGTGTTGCTGGCGCTAACCAACGTATAGCCTCAGGCAGACCGCGGGTCTCGGGGCCAAATACCAGAGCATCACCATCCTGGAATCGGCAATCACTGTGACGCTGACGGTGGTGAGTAGAAAAAGTGAATAACCGGCGCGGTGATATCTCAGCTACGAACGCGTCCATACTGGTGTGGGTGCGCAGCGATACGGCGTCAGCATAGTCCAGCCCAGCCCGGCGCAACTGATTGTCGTCTATCGAAAAGCCAAGTGGTTCTATAAGGTGTAATTTACACCCGGTGTTTGCGCACAGCCGGATGATATTGCCTGTGTTGGGCGGGATCTCGGGCTCAAACAGTACTACGTGAAACATTAAATCAGTCCTGTGTCCTTGTTATGTCCTTATTTTAACTACATATTTGGTAGGTCGTCATCGAACGTATAGCGTTTCCTACCTGGTCCAGTTCATCCTTATTACGGTGGTAGTCGACCACAGTGGCACAATCCTTTGCCCAATGCTCCAGTTTGTTCAGCGTGTGACGTCTCATGTGATGCCCATTCCAAGTGGTTAGCAGGGGTAAAGTGATCAAAGATACTGTAACGACTATGAGAAACTTAATAATAGTCTTAATGGTTTATATATTGGCTGGATGCCCTGCTGCTACCGTCAATCCTGAACCATTTGTTGGCCCAAGTGGCAAGTCTGCTTATTCAATGCGTTGTAGTGGTTTTGGTAGAACTTGGGCTTCCTGTTACAAGTCTGCTGGTGAACTATGTCCCAATGGTTACAAGATTGTTGACCAGGCATCAGGCACAATCGTCATCCCCGTATCAGGTGGCGGATTCTTAGCGGCACCCAAACAAACCTTGGTAATTGAATGTAAATGAGGGAGCAGGAGTTCGGTAGGAGTCATAAGCGCCTCCTGAATGGTGAAAGTTGTAATGTGTGGGGTAGGTACTACTTACAAGTTTTGGGTCAATTTGACTCTTGTATAGTAGTGTTCTGAGACCCCATTTCTGGGGTCCCGGGACATCAGAAGTTCACTGATTTTACCCACCAATCCCGCCTGATTCCTGACTGCCAACCCCCTCTAGCCGACCACATCCTGGCTAACTCCTTAGATTCCCGCCACTGTCCTATGCACCCTGTCGCTTACACGCATATTCCCATGAGAGATCCTGTATTTGTCTGTACGACGCTTAAATATAATGCTAGTACAATTTGGCTACTTTTAAGTAAAACTCAGTTACTGGCGTTACAGAGCGTCTCATAGGATATTGCCTGATCTCTTCTTGATTGTTGCCATTTTGATTCCTTACTTTGCCAAGAGTGTGCCAAACACTGAAGTGGCCTTAGTAATGAAGATCGGTAGAACCTAAGTCTTCATGGTGCGAGAGTCGCGTGCAAGGTATCCTTGATCAACTCCTTGGGTGCTCGAAGTGGCCTTAGTAATGGAGCGCCCTTATCCTAGCCATCTGGATTCGAACTGAGCATAGAGACCAATGGATGAGAGAGGCTATTCAAGACCCCTAGATATTCACCGAATTAGCGAATATCCAGAGGTTCAAAAGGTAATCTCCACAATCTATGAACTACTGGGCGAGGCTGGATGTCTGGGAAGGGCTCCCTACGGGAAAGAGGTAAAAAAACACCTTAAAGTGGTGGTTCTCGACCTATTCGTGGCTTATCTGGGTGACCCGCTGGTCTTCATCGGTTATTCCCGAAATAAGAATAGTTACGGAAAAGATACTCGCCTAGCCAAGTTATTTCTCAATTATCGTCCCATGATGCGGGTTATCGATGGCCTGGAATCTCTCGGATTTATCGAGAATCACAAAGGCTTCTATGATCTGAGCCGTCAGTCTGGCCTTCAATCTAGGATGAGAGCCACACCTGCCTTGATTAACTTAATTGAGACAGGTGGAGTAACCCCTCTCATGGTCTCCAATGAGGACGGTGAAGTAATTGCATTAAGAGATTCTGATGGCAACGATCTCTCTTTTCCTGAGACCGACGAGACTCGTGCAATCTCCGAGCAAGTAATGTCCTATAACCAGTTTCTCTCAGAGCATAGGATTTCACTCTCTCTGGATGTTGAGAAGATTAGAGATATCCTGAAAGAAAAACAAAAGAAGCCCGTTGATTACACCAGAACCCAACTCTGTCGAATATTTCAAGAAGATTTATCATCAGGAGGCAGGTACTACAGAGGCTGGTGGCAGGAAGTACCTTCAGAACTACGACGTTACATCACCATTGATGGCGAGAACTGCTCAGAACTTGATTACAGCGGGCAATCCTTAGGCCTCTTGTATGCCTACAAGGATCATGAGAGAACCTGGCTAAAGGGAGATGTTGATCCATACACCATAGAAGGGGAGGAGGGTGTTAATCGGAAATTAATGAAAAAGGTTTTCCTTACCTGCGTGAATGCCTCTTCCCTGGATCAAGCCTTAAAGTCGATCAGATATTACATAAACAAGGAGTGTGAGGGTCTGAAAAGTACAAAAGTATTTATAGACCGCCTAATCGATCAAACTATTCAGAATCATCCCGATATCGCTGAATACTTCTTTAGTTGCGCCTGGGCAGGACTTCAGTATCAGGACTCAGAAATAGCGAGATATGTCCTTGAACATATACAGGCTAATGGTTGTCCAGCCCTTCCCATACACGATAGTTTTGTCGTTCAAGATGAACACCTGCCCCTACTCTATTCACTGATGAAAGAGTCTTATCGGATGCTTGGAGTTGCATCAGTTCCTGATATCACATTAGATATTGGTGCGAACTCAGACCCTGATGGCCTTTCTTTCAGAAGACTTCAGGAACTCATGGATTACGAACAGCAACTGAAGGAGCGGGGATTAGAGGCTGTTAAGGCTCTTGAGAATGTCGTGAGCGTCGATCCTGGAAATTGAATCTAAGTTAACTGACCCCCCACCCACACCCTTTAAATAAGTAAGTTAATACAAATATCCTCTCCACAAAGCGGAGGGGAAAACTTTACTTTGTAAGTTCCTAAACCGGCTGTATTGAGTCTTTAATAGTAACGTTGTTACTCTGATAGCCCCTGAAAACTACCCATCTGTATTTCGTATTGATGTTCATAGCATCCGTGACCTTCGTTCTGTGTGGTATGAACTAGCTACGGTGGTCGATTCGATTGGAATTTCCGGTTATGGTCTTGTAAATGACAAAAATCTGCGAGATTTGCCAAAAAAAGCAGTCGGGTCACTACCGCATCAAGTTACTATCGACCTCCACAACTATACATTTTGAGTATCAAAAGAATAGGTTTAGATGTTTACCTCGTAACATCTAGATACGCTTGTATAGCAGTCTAAAGTTCGTTTCTGGTGTTTACTTTTAGGGCTTTAGGTGATGTCACTCACGCACACCCACACATCCCTCAAACCATTTGGAACACACTAACTGGTGGTCTACCCCAGGGTTGTTGCTCCTATAAAGGTGGCATATTGGGTGTTATTTCAATAACTCAGTTTTACCACTTTATTTCCGCAATAATTATGTGGTTCGTATAACACTCATTATGTCGATATAGGAATTTTCATAAACTGCTATACAGTCGAATAAAGTGGATTACCAAGACGGTTTTACCTCGTCCCAAAGCACTATTCCAGACTTATTCACAGGCACAATTGGTGCTCTACCTGCCAGCCTCCAGACACTTTGGGACAGAGCATACAGAACCGGGGTATATCAGTGTATTCTATGTTCCATAAGGTATATCTGATATAGGTTGATATAAGTCGATTTACTCAATCGTTAGACG
>CAUZJT010000081.1:0-11405 GCA_963580215.1 Gammaproteobacteria bacterium | reverse complement strand
AGACGCGAGGTCCGAGCAGAGAAATGCTGCGGTGTTGCCGACTTCGTCGATAGTGACGCCGCGTCCGAGTGGCGCAGTGTTTTCATAGAATTTCATCATTTTTTTCAGACCACGAATGCCAGATGCGGCAAGAGTTCTGATCGGCCCTGCGGAGATTCCATTGACTCGTATTCCATCGCCAC
This sequence comes from Gammaproteobacteria bacterium, assembly GCA_963580215.1. Lineage (GTDB taxonomy): Bacteria > Pseudomonadota > Gammaproteobacteria > Arenicellales > UBA868 > UBA868. Next base: position 11,223 of record CAUZJT010000081.1, on the reverse strand, counting down.
CAAGGGATTGCGCTAGATAACGCACATTAGCTTCAAGACTGGCCTTGGCCAGGCCCATGACGTTATAGCCAGGCATCGAGCGTTGGGAGCCAATATAACTCAGTGTCAGCATAGCCCCACCACTGCTCATCATCGGGCGCAATGAGCGCGCCAACGCGGCGAAACTATAAGAGCTGATTTCATGGGCAGTGCGAAAGCCTTCCCGAGTTACGGAATCCAGAAACATGCCCTCCAATTCTTCGCGGGGGGCAAAAGCAATCGAGTGTACGAGGATATCGACGGTATCCCAGTGTTGCGCGAGACTGGTGGCCATATTCTCGATGTCGTTGTCGCTAGAAACATCACAACGGATTGCTATCTGTGAGCCTAGCTGTCCGGCAAATTTTTCTGCTCGCTCGCCGAGCTTATCATTTTCAAAGGTCAATGCCAGTTGCGCTCCTTCGCGCGCCATCGCTTGTGCAATACCCCAGGAAATAGAGCGGTTTGATGCTACACCGGTAATTAAGGCGCGCTTGCCGTCGAGAAATCCCATCTTGCGTAGTTCCTTTAAGTAAAATAAACGTGGAAGCGATTTTTATCCTAAGCACGGGTCAGTGTCAAAGTTAGACTATGCCTATGGTTAACGGTGAGGTATCGATTATAGCGATGGCGCCACAGGCCCTCGCCCGGGCAGAGGAGTTAGCTTTGGGCCTGGCTTTACCACTGTTGGGTTGCTCTGCCGATGTTTCGGGCATGGTTCTCGAGGTATACCCGGACCGCTTGGCGTTGCGGAACTGTGCTCAGCCAGGCACGCATGCGCTGGTGCTTGATCCACAACGCAGACGGCGGCTCACCCCCGGCCGCGATCTGATTACCCGCTCGCTAGGACGGGGTTGCCGATCCATTATTGATGCCACTGCAGGCTTTGGCGCTGACGCTTTTGATTTTGCCCGGCGTGGCAAAAAGGTGATTGCTATTGAGCGGGTTGGGGTAATTGCTGCGATGCTGGAAGATGCAGCGCAGCGTTTCCGATTCCAGTGTGCTAGCGCCCAGTTTGTAGTGGTTGTCGGCGATGCCTGTGAGCAGATTGCATTACAGCCACCAGCAGACGTTATCTTTCTTGATCCGATGTTCCCTCAAACTCAACGCCATACGGCGTTGGCGCGCAAATCGCAACAGTTATTGCGTGTGCTCGCCGGCGATGACCGAGATGCACAACAGCTAGTGAATATCGCCCGAGAAAAAGCGCTAAGACGGGTGGTTGTTAAGCGCCCACGACATGCCGCACCGCTGGCCGCTAATCCTGATGACTGTTTCAGGGGTAGATCAATACGGTATGACGTTTACCTGGCGGGCGTATCATGAGAACTGGTTATTGGTTCTATCTGCCGGGTCTTACTGAGTGTGACACTAAGGCTTTATTGAGCGAGCCGCAGGCCAGTCACGCGGTACGGTCTCGCCGCCTCAAGGTAGGTGATCCACTTTGGCTGTTTAACGGCGCAGGTCATATCGCGCCAGGCCGCATCAGTGACATTGTTCAGCGCCCACTTGAGGTGCATATCGACTTGGAAGCGGCGCAGGAGCTACCGGCTCCACGACGTCGTATACATCTGTTGAGCGCTTTACCCAAGAGTGAACGTCAAGTGACGATGTTGGATATGGCGACTCAACTGGGAATGACCGATTTTACGGTACTGGTGTGTGAGCGCAGTGTGAGTCATATGCGAGACCGGGGGTTGTCCCGGTGGCAGCGAGTAATTGTCGAAGCCTGCAAGCAGAGTCACCAGTCGTGGTTGCCAGTGATTCATCCGCCCATGGGTATTGAGACTTTAGTTGCCAAAAGCATCAGCCCCGATGCAGTGGTATTGCTGGCCGATCGTGGCGGGCATTCAGCTCCGCAGATTTCACCTCTGATCGACAATGCGTTGACCATCTATCTTCTGGTTGGGCCCGAAGGGGGATTCACGGCGTGTGAGCGCAACCAGCTGACCACAGTGACGAGCGCGTCGGTGTCGTTGGGCGATAGCGTGCTGCGTATTGAAACGGCTGCGGTCGCAATGGTGGCGTTGGCCGGTAGCGCATGTTCACCATAGGCGCTTCCAGTCCAGTTTCAAGCTTGTTGGTGGACTATAGGCTAGCGACCCGGATTTGTTGGGATTTCAGCTCTTCGATATCGCGTGCGAGTTGATCTGCACGGTTTTTCTCTTTGGTTACGATATCTTCTGGAGCTCGGGCCACAAAGTTGGGGTTTGATAGCTTCGTCTGACAACGTTGCAAATCCTCGGCGAGCTTCTCCACCTCTCGTTCTAGGCGCTTGAGTTCGGCCGCGCGGTCGATAACAGATCCTAGCGGAACCAGGATCTTCATCTCGCCTGAAAGCGCCATCGCGCTTTGCGGAGTGTCTTCGTCATTGGCGACAAATACCAGGCTTTGCAAGCGACCCAGCGCGGCCAGTAGCGTGTGAAAATCTCTGGCTCGGCGCCTATCGAGATCATTGCCGCCCTGAAATATGACCGGCAACTCTTTGCGCGGATCAATGTTCATCTCCCCGCGTATATTGCGTACGCCACCGACGATGGCCTGGACCCACTCCATGTCGGCAACGGCTTCGTCGTCAACCTGATTCGGTTCAAATTGCGGGTAAGGCTGATTCATGATCGATTCGCTATTGGTTAATGTGCGCGAACGTAATTGCTGCCACAGCGCTTCAGTGATAAATGGCATGATCGGATGAATCATTCGCAATGTGGCGCCGAGTACGTTGACCAAGGTCTGACGCACACCATCCTTGCGTACCTCCGACAAGCTATCGTCAGCGAGTTGGATCTTTGCGATTTCCAGGTACCAGCTGCAGTACTCATCCCAGGTAAAGGCATGCAATGTTTGTACCACTTGGTCAAGCCGATAGACTTCCATCGAAGTGGCGACATCTTGAGCAATGTGTTGCAACCGAGAGTTAATCCAGCGTTCGGCTGTTCCAGTTTCGAAGTTAGCTAGGGGTTTGTCCGCAAGAGAATCAGTATTCATCATCACGAAACGTGCGGCGTTCCAAAGCTTGTTGCAAAAATTACGAAAGCCTTCGACTCGGCCCAGGTCAAAGCGGATATCCCGACCTTGAGTCGCCAAACTGGCAAACGTAAATCGCAGTGCATCGGTGCCGAAAGAGGGAATTCCATCCGGAAATTGGCGGCGGGTCGTATCTTCAATATGCTTTGCCATTTGCGGCTGCATGAGTCCGGTGGTGCGTTTTTCGACAAGAGCAGGCAGCGCAATGCCATCGATCAGATCCAATGGGTCAAGTACATTACCCTTGGACTTAGACATTTTTTGTCCGTCAGCATCGCGTACCAGTCCATGTACATAGACGTCTCGGAAGGGGGCGCTGCCGGTAAATTTCAGGCCAAACATGATCATTCTGGCGACCCAGAAAAAGATAATGTCAAAGCCGGTTACGAGCACGCTCGTGGGGTAAAAGGTGCTGAGTTCGTCAGTCGAGTCGGGCCAGCCCAGGGTCGAAAAGGGCCACAGGGCCGAAGAGAACCAGGTGTCTAGTACGTCATCGTCCTGATACAGAGGTACGGCCTGGCCATGCAGCGCCTGTGCTTGTACCTGCGCCTGGGTTTCATCGCGTGCAACGAAGATATTGCCCTGATCATCGTACCAGGCGGGAATACGGTGACCCCACCAGATCTGTCGGGAGATGCACCAATCCTGAATATTGTGCATCCAGTCAAAATAGGTGCGACTCCAGTTAGCGGGAACGAAGCGGATGTCACCGTCTTCTACCGCCTTGATCGCAGGCTCGGCCAGCGCTTGCGCCCGCACAAACCACTGGTCGGTCAGGTAGGGTTCGACCACCGCATGGGAGCGGTCCCCCCGGGGAACCATAAGGGTGTGATCGTCTATTCGTTCTATAAGATCGAGCGCCTTAAGATCAGCGACAATCCGTTCCCGGGCATCGTAACGGTCCATCTCATGATAGGGCGAACCCGGCAGATTGATTGCGGCGCTGGGGTCGAGGATATTTATTGGCGTGAGCCCATGCCGGTTTCCGACCTCGTAATCGTTGAAATCATGTGCCGGTGTAATTTTCAGACAGCCTGTGCCGAAATCTGGATCAACATAATCGTCAGCGATGATCGGAATCTCACGTCCGACCAGCGGTAACATGACCTGACAGCCGATAAGTTGACGATACCGTTCATCCTCAGGATGCACCGCTACTGCGGTATCACCAAGCATAGTTTCCGGCCGGGTGGTAGCGACAATCACGTAACCGCTGCCGTTGGCCAGCGGGTAGCGCAGATGCCACAGGAAACTCTGCTCCTCCTCGGCAAGTACCTCCAGATCTGAAAGTGCGGTGTGCAGCACTGGGTCCCAGTTAACCAGCCGCTTGCCACGGTAGATCAGATCTTCCTCGTACAGTCGGACGAAAGCCTCGCGCACCGCGTGGGACAGATCTTCGTCCATGGTAAAGCGCTCCCGGCCCCAATCTAAAGACGCCCCCATGCGTCGTAGTTGCCGGGTGATCGTCCCGCCGGATTCGCGTTTCCATTGCCAGATGCGTTCGATGAATGCATCGCGTCCCAGATCATGACGGGTCTTGCCTTCAGCGTTTAGTTGTCGCTCAACCACCATTTGCGTTGCAATGCCCGCATGGTCTGTTCCGGCCTGCCATAAGGTTCGATGGCCACGCATCCGATGGTATCGCACCAGCGCATCCATGATCGTATCCTGGAAGGCGTGACCCATATGTAGGCTACCGGTGACGTTGGGTGGAGGGATGGCAATGCAGTAAGGTTCTCCGTCCCCAGCCGGCGCAAATTGACCACTACTTTCCCATGCGTCGTAAAGCGCCTGCTCTATCGCATGCGGATCATAGGTTTTGGTGAGTTCGTTTTCGTTCATGAATCAATGGTGTTTTCTACTGTCAGGGTAGAAATTTACAAAACGCGAGAGTATAGGCTAACTGCTGCGAGACAGACACGCCCGCAGACAAGGTGGAGGTATGTCAGTAGTCGTGCAGCCACGGGGCTAGATGCTGGCTTATATCGTGGGCTAACTCGTCACGCAGCGATTCGGGTAGAGATTCACCTGAATGCAGGGATAGTCTTTTTTCAATTGCGGCGAGCAGTTCGCTGGTCAGTTCCTCAAGACCCTTGTCGTCAGCTGCCACCTTTGTTTCATCAGTCACAGCCGGTTCCCTGTTTGATCGTACTGTCAGGTTCTCGTGCCCAGTATCTGTAGGGTGGCTTGGGACGATAGTGCTATCTAACGCCTCAGCAGAAGCAGAAGATGCTTTGGGAGCTTTTGGGTTTGAAGCTGTAAACATATCCACGGTTTGTGGATGCTCCGGATTGATATTCTTCGCTATGGGAGGCGTCTCTTGGGTTAGAGAATCCTGGGAATTAGCTGGTATCGGGTCTTTGACTAGAGCATTCAGCATTGGTGTGTCATCCGGGTCAGGCTCAATTAATTCGCCCAGGTTTTCCAGTTCGCGAATCAGCGCCTCGCGGTCTTTTTTTTGTGTCATCGCAGCCTTGTACCGCTACAGCTTGATTTCATGCGTGGTTGGCTCAACTCCGTTTTCACGGTAAAAGCGAAACCGCCTCCGGCCCGATTCCCGCTCAGCACCTTCATTGCCGACAATCTCGGCGACGCGAAGAAAGTCAGTGAAATCGGCGACCGGGTCTCCAGAAAGGGACACCACCACCTGGGTAGCTTCACTTTTGGCCGGCTCATTCCCGATGGTCACGGGTGCGCGGGTTTTACCTGTCCCGTTGATAGAGTGGGGTACAAAGCTGTTTTCAGAGAAGGTCCATAGTAGCTGGTCTAGGGTTTTGGCCTGTTCTACGCTGCTACAACATATGTAAACCTGATGCCCTGCCTGAAAGGCTTTCTCCGTTACACGACAGGCGAGCGTTAAGTGGCCCTGCGTAGGCCCGCCGGACTGAACATAGAAATCAACCCTGCAACTCATGACTCCATCAGCCTGCTTTGGCCCGGTTAATCAGGAAACGAGTCAACAAGGGTACTGGACGGCCAGTTGAACCTTTTTTAGCTCCAGAATGCCACGCCGTGCCGGCAATATCCAGATGTGCCCAAGTCATCTTTGTGGCAAACCGGGACAAAAAGCAGGCAGCGGTAACGGCTCCAGCGGTACGTCCACCGATATTGGCCATATCAGCAAAGGGGCTATTGAGTTGTTTCTGGTAGTCCTCCCAGAGCGGCATACGCCAGGCACGGTCTCGGGCTAAGTTACCACAAGCCAGGAGTTCTTCGGCCAGCGCATCATCAGGACTGAACAACGCTGTGGCAGGATGTCCCAGTGCGACCACGCAGGCACCGGTGAGTGTTGCAATATCAATGATTGCTGCGGGTTTGTAGCGTTCGGCATAGGTCAGAGCATCACAGAGGACGAGTCGGCCTTCAGCATCGGTATTAAGAATCTCAATAGTTTTTCCTGACATGCTGGTAACGATGTCTCCGGGTTTAGTGGCGGCACCGTCGGGCAGGTTTTCACTGCTGGGCACGATACCCACGACATTAAGCTTGAGCTGGAGTTCAGCGGCAGCTACCAATGCACCAAATACGCTAGCACCGCCACACATGTCGTACTTCATTTCGTCCATGGCTGATGCGGGCTTCAACGAAATCCCACCTGCATCGAAAGTGATACCTTTTCCCACCAGGACCACTGGCGCTTCATTCGATTTGCCGCCACGATGCTCCATGACGATGAACCGCGCTGGTTCCCGACTACCATGCGAAACGGACAGTAATGCGCCCATTTTAAGGGACTTCATTTTGGCTTCGTCCAGGATCTTGACGCTCAAGCCGTGGCTACGCGAAAGTTTTCGTGCCTGGGCAGCCAAGTAACTGGGGGTGCATAGATTTCCTGGCAGGTTGCCAAGATCTTGGGCCAATTTCATGCCGTTGGCGATGGCTGTCGCTTCTTTGACACCGGCTCGGGTGACTGATGCTGTTTTGCTTGATCCTGGCACAAGGGTAACCCGTGTCAGCGCACCACTGTGTTTGCCCGCCTCGTTACCTGCACCTGTTTTTAATTGGTTGAAGCGATAAGTGGCGGTATGTAGCGCCTGTGCCAGGACCCGGGCACGCGTACTAGGGTCAATCCCTTTGACAGAGATTTCCACCAGGGTTACAACGGCGTTGGTAGCGGGTGTTGCACACAGACACTGCGCTGTTGCAGCTGCAGCACGGGCAAAATCATCGGCATCGGGATGCTCGCCGACTCCGACCAGAAGCAGTCGTTGGGCGTTAATCCCTGATGGAGCAGGTATCATCAGCACAGCGCCGGGTCGGCCATCGATATCTCCCGCTTTAACAAGTGTGCTGATCAGACCTTGCGTTGCGGCCTCAACCTTGCGGGTACTGGCTAACCAGCGACCATTTTCATGAACGGGAATAACAAGACAATGGGTACGTACACGGGTGATATCGGGTGAAGAAACGGTGATTTTCATATTTTTCCTTGCAATAAAACTGTGGTTTGAGTTCAGTAACACTGGGTCGGTTATGCTGATTCACGTAAAATGACGTGCTATTGTGGTGGCTGATTCAATGTGATGTCAAAACCTGCGGCTAGGAACGTCTAATGATCCTGCGTAGAGCCCTTGCCCGCGAAGTCCTGCTCACCAGCGGAGCCGTGACTGTGGTAATTTTCTGTATTTTCCTCGTTGTTCGCGTTTTGGGGTTTTTACGCCAAGCTGCCGAGGGTGTTATTCCTATTGATAGCATATTTTTGCTACTGTTTCTGAAAGTGATTGGTTACATGGATGTGATCCTTCCACTGATGCTGTTTGTCGCCATATTGATGGTGCTCGGCCGCTGGAGTCGAGAGAACGAGATGACCATCATGGCAGCAGCCGGCTTTGGTTTGGGCCATCTATTGCGACCCGCAGGATTTTTGCTTCTGGTGGGTGCCATCATTGTTGGAGGTTTTTCTCTCATTGTAGGACCTATGTCGGTGCGGGCAGTGGGAGCAATAGAGCATGACCTGAAATCCCGTGATGACATTGTAGGAGTTATCCCAGGCGTTTTTTTGGAAACTCGCGCAGGCCGTGCCGTTTATTTTGTTGAGGCATTGAATGATGAGACCGGGCAGTATGAGGGGGTCTTTGCGTGGGGGTCGGATGCCGGCCGGGAAGGAGTGATCCTAGCGAAAACCGCACACCGGCAAACCGACCCTGATAGTCAGGATGGGTTTTTGGTCTTAGAAGATGGTGTTCGCTATGAAGGTACTCCCGGGGACAGCGTGTACCGGGTCATTAATTTTGAGCGCTATGCCATCCGCGATAGTATCGGCTCGGCTTCACCGGTACGCTATCCCCTGCATGGTTGGAAAACAGGTCGGTTGTGGAAATCTAATGGCCCCTATGAGCGCAAGGAATTAGCCTGGCGGTTCTCCAAGATGGCTGTACTTCCAGCACTCATTCTTTTTGCACTATCACTGGGCCGCATGGAACCACGGGGCAAGCGGTATGTGTCGATGCTCGTAGCATTGTCAATTTATTTTTCCTATACCAATCTGGTAACACTGATGTGTGCCCAAATGCTTAAGGGCGGTTTCGAACCGCTGGCAGGGTTGATAGCAACTCACGTGCTGTTTGCGGCTATGGCGGTGTATCTGTTCTGGCGTCGCGCCAATGACCGGCCTCTTTGGCAGTGGCCAGGCCGACTGAAACGTATTGCTGGCTGAGTACCGATGCGCTTGCTCGATCTATATCTGGGACGGGTATTACTAAACCAGATACTACTGGTCCTGGGGGTGCTGGTTGGTGTGTTTGTGTTCGTTACGTTGATTGACCAGGTTTCCTACCTTGGTACGGGTCAATATAACCTGCTGGACGCAACGAAGTATGTCCTGTTAAGTACGCCACGTATCATTTACGAGGTATTTCCGATGGCGGTGTTGGTGGGCGCCATACTCGGTCTCTCCCTGCTGGCAGTCGATTCGGAGTTGATCGTGATGCGTTCCAGTGGGATATCGATCGGTCAGATTACCGTCGCTGTGCTAAAGCTGGGCTTTGTGTTGGCCTTAGTAGCGTTACTGATTGGCGAGTTCGTCACACCATGGAGTGAAACTCTGGCTCAGCGCGGGCGCGCACAGGCGTTGGAGCGCAGTATTGAACAAAAATCCAACTCTGGCTTGTGGCTGCGAGATGGAAAGACCTTCGTCAACGTTCAAGAGGTCCTGCCCGACCTGACACTGCGTGATATTCGGGTTTTCGAATTTGACAGCATGAGCCAACTGCGTGCACTGGTCTATGCGGGCAAGGGCCGTTACGCCGAATCGTTCTGGGATCTTGATGACGTCAAGCAGACATTAATTGATGAACAGGGCTTCACCCAGGTCAGTGAGGCGCCCAAGGCTCGTTGGAACACTGCGGTTACGCCAGAGACGATGGCGGTATTCTTGGTGCAGCCGGACCAGTTATCTTTACTCCAGTTGCGCCAGTACATTGCTCACCTCAGTGCTAATGTTCAGGACACGCGTAACTTTGAATTGGCTTATTGGTCGAAACTGACATTACCTGTATCAGCGGCTGTCATGTTGTTGTTGGCGATCCCGTTTGTCTTTGGCAGTATCCGCTCAGGAGGCATGGGTCGGAACCTTTTTATCGGAATCATGATCGGAATTACCTTTTTTGCCACCAGCAAGGCGCTAGGCTATATCGTGCTGGTTTATGATATGCCGCCACTGGTGGGGGCCGTGTTGCCAACGGCCGCCTTTGTCATGGTTGCAGGAATTCTCTACCGGCGGATTCCCTGAGTAGACTATATATGAGAGCGAATTCAGTCTTGTACTTGGAGTGACTGGGGGGTAAGTATCGAGGATTAGGCCTGAGTTCATCTCGATCGTACTTTTCAGTCAGCCGAGATTGACTCAAACAGTGGCACTAGCCGTTCAGCATTACCCAGCGACCACTTTTTAGATGCCCCTTTATTACCGAAATCAATTCATCACTGACTGCACGCACCAGCCGGGTCTGGGGTCGATTAGAGGCGGTGGCAATAAAAAATGTCCGCTCGATAACGGGGTCAGTGACCAGGCAGGCAGAGACCTCTCCACGGCTTAACTCCCGGTGGGCCATCGAGTAGGGCACGATTGAGAATCCTTTGCCTTCGTTGACCATTTGCAAGGTCGCGTCCTCTGAGTCGATTTCTAGTAATGAGTTGATTCGAAGGTTGTGCTCAGCAAGAGCATTGTCAATATAAAATCGGTAACTATGACTTACCGACGGCAGTAACAGTGGTAATTCGACAGCGTCGGCCAAACTAATTTTCTTTTGGCTCTTAGGAAGTAGCGCGCTCGAACCGATGAGATACAGGTTCTCGGTCATCAGTGGGGTGGCGTTTAATCCAGAAAGGCCATGTGGGTAGGAGATCAGGCCAATATCCGCGTTACCAGAAATAAGAAATTGGGGAATATGAAGGTTAAAGGAAGGCATGATCCGTAATGCAACATTTGGATGACGCTCCTGAAAGTAACTCATAAGAGGAATAAAAAGTACAACGCCGGCGCTGTGCGGCATCGAAATTCGTACACTCCCGGCTAGTTGATCGCCTAGGTCCTGAATATTGTTCCGGATCAACTCGTGGCGCGTCAGGATTTCCCGACTATGTTCGCAGAAGATCTTGCCAATCTCGGTTAACTGTACGCCTCGCCCTGATCTGTCAAAAAGCCGGACGTCGAGATTCTGTTCTACCTGATTCAACAGTCGACTGAGTCCAGGCTGAGATAACGCTAAAGCGCTTGCTGCGTGGGAAATATTTCCCTTTTCTGCAATCTTGAGAACCGCCCTAAGCTGATGATTAGTCAAGTCCATATGAGATATAACAAATAGAGTATGTTTATCATCAGAAAAATTGCATGATAGTTATGGTAGCGTAACAACCATGCTGAAACAACTATCTAGTAAGTATCGGCTTAGTAGTTAAGATTCCGGTAATCGTGAGCCGAGCCCAAGGTTATGAATAGTTTTGATGCGCCATACAAGCCATTGCTGCCGCTTACCGTGCCGCCAATCTATGCATGGCCACCTCAGTTTTGGAGGTCGGTGCGCTACCTTGTTGTCAGCTTAATGCTGCAATGGGGGGGTATTTTTTATGTTGCTCTTGCATGGTTATGCTTGGAATTCCTTACCCCTGATCAAGCGCATTTGACCACGCTGCAGTGGTGGTGGGGTCGATGTTTAGTTGGGTAGTTAGCGCTACAAA
>CAUZJT010000080.1:0-11500 GCA_963580215.1 Gammaproteobacteria bacterium | reverse complement strand
GTTTACCTTCTCGGGATCCACCAGCGAGAGCATCTGCTCGTGACAGCGCTTTTGCACCTTGGCAAAACCGGGATCGCCGGCCAGGTTATTCAGTTCATCCGGGTCGGCCTGCATATCGTATAGCTCGGGCTCAAAGCCGGGGTAGCAGTTGTACTTCCAGCGCGCGGTGCGCAACATAAAAAGCCCCACTGGGGATCCGCCGTCGTGGTATTCGGATAATACTGCCCGTTCGGATTCGGGCTCGGTGGCTAAAGATTGCAATGCAACACCCGGGCGGGTGATGCCATCATCCTTTGCGCCCACGGCACGCAATATTGTGGGGTAGATATCTACAAGAGAGGCCAGAGTATCGACTGCCTTGTCCTTGGGAATATCCGGACCCTTGATCATCATGGGTATCGCTGAGGATTCGTCATACAGCGACATCTTGGTCCACATGCGCCGGTCGCCATTGTGATCCCCGTGGTCGCTGGTATAGATCACCAGGGTGTTATCCGCCTGGCCGGAGGCTTGAAGCGCACCCAGCACCTGGCCCACCTGGGCATCCAGAAAACTGCAAAGGCCATAGTACGACGCCCGGGCGATCTGCCGGGTGTGCTCATCAAAATGCACGTCATAGTTAAAGTTGCGCCGAAGAATCTTTAACACCGGATGCTGGGGTAGATCCGGCTCATCTAAAAAACGCGCCTGGTCCATCTTGGCCAGCGGATACATCGCATAGAACTCAGAAGGACAGATAAGCGGGTAATGCGGGCGAAGCCAGGAGACAAAAAGTGTCCAGGGTTTTGCTGTTGCGTGGTTAGCGGTATTTTGCAGCCAGTCGCAGGCGTGGCGGGTCACTTCAAGATCGTAGCCGGTGTAACTGTCCTCGCCAGGCCCGATCTTTCGCGCATAGGCCGAGACATCCATCACCGATTCGTGATCGCGCAACAAGCCTTTAATCCAACCGGTGCCGTTTTTGATGTACAGGCCCAGAATCTCGTTCTCAAAACCGTTGTCGTAATCTTTGCCGCGGTAGTGCAGCTTGCCAATGGAATCGACCCGGTGCCCCTGGCGTACCAGCTGATGCCCAAAGCTGGACGGCTCGCCCTGGTATGCCTGGGCGTTGGACCAACAGCGGGTGTTGTGTACGTACTGGCCAGTGGCCAGTGCGGCTCTGGCCGGCACACAGATCGGCGAGGGAGTATAGGCCTGACTAAAACGCGTTCCCTGTGATGCCAGTTTATCCAGGTGCGGGGTTTGCACCAGTTTATGCCCGTAACACCCCAATGCATCCCGGCGATGCTCATCACTGAATAAAAAAAGAACGTTGGTTTTTTCTTTCATGAAAACACCCACCAGCGGCAGCGCGCTAATAACGCCTTGGGCCAAGCGCCGTGTTACCCGGCGTCAATCTTCCAGTACGTCAGGGTCGAGTCCGGCTACCGCCATGGCCACGGCACGAAAAATAGCACGGCCTTTGTTCATGGTCTCCTGCCACTCGTTGGCCGCTATGGAATCGGCAACGATGCCCGCGCCCGCCTGTATATGCAGCTCGCCATCGGCAATGATAGCGGTGCGTATGGCAATCGCGGTATCCATGTTGCCGTTCCAGCCGATGTAGCCAACTGCCCCGGCATAAATGCCGCGGCCCTCGGGCTCAAGCTCGCCGATGATCTCCATGGCCCGGACTTTGGGCGCACCCGATACCGTGCCGGCTGGAAAGGTGGCGCGCAGTACGTCAATGGCGTCTAGATCATCTGCTACTTCGCCGGTAACGTTTGAGACGATGTGCATCACGTGTGAGTAGCGCTCGACTTGCATTTTGGAGGTCAGCGTCACCGAGCCGGTGGTGGCGATACGCCCGACATCGTTACGGCCCAGATCCACCAGCATCAGATGCTCGGCGAGCTCCTTGGGATCTGAGATTAATTCTTGTTCAAGGCGCTGATCTTCTTCCTCGCTGTGGCCGCGCCTGCGGGTGCCGGCGATAGGTCGCACGGTAACCTCGCCATCTTCCAATCGCGCCAGGATCTCCGGTGAGGAGCCGACAATATGAAAATCATCCAGATCCAGAAAATACATGTAGGGCGAAGGGTTCACCGTGCGCAAGGCGCGGTACAAGGTTACCGGATCAGCATCGAAGGGAATCGACAAGCGCTGCGATAGCACCACCTGGAAGATATCGCCGCTTTGGATGTACTCCTTGCAGCGCTCTACGGCATCTTCGAAATCTTCACGGGCAAACGAAGAGCGAAAATCGCTTTCGCTGATGGCCTCGGTGACCGGTGCGGTACGGCTCACCGAAAGGCTCGAGATCTGCTCGATCAGCTGATCCAGGCGATCACGCCCCGACAGCCAGGCATCATCCGATTCCGGATCGGTATGAACCACTACGTGCAGCCGGCCGCTCAGGTTATCAAAGACCAGTAACTCATCAGAAACCATCAGCAGAATATCGGGCGCACCCACTGGGTCTGGCAAATCCTGGCCCCCTAAATGCGGTTCGATATAGCGCACCGAGTTATAGCCAAAATAACCCACCAGTCCGCCATTGAAGCGGGGGATGGAATCCAGCTCGGGCACATTGAACTGGCGATGAATTTTCTGGATGGCTTCCAGAGGGTCATCGGTGTGCTGGCGGTGAATCTCTTGCCCGTCCTGCTCGATCAGCAGCAGATCGGCCTTAACCCGAACCACTGTCGAGCACGGCAGCCCGATGATCGAATAGCGGCCCCATTTCTCACCGCCCTGAACCGATTCAAACAGGTAGCTGTAGGGGCCCTGTGCCATTTTCAGGTAGGCGCTGACCGGGGTTTCCAGATCGGCCAGCACCTCGCGGTGTAACGGAATCCGGTTATAGCCGCCCCGGGCCAGACGATCGTAATCAGCGCGTGTGATCATAGCGCGCGCCGAATGTTGGGGCAGGGGCTACCGGGGGAAATCGAAGCGGGGTTAGTGGCTTGGGTAATCATGAAGAATCATCGCGATACGGTTACAGGTAAGTAAGGTGTTATTGGGCCAGACGAGGGTTTTCACCATCGCCAAGCAATAACCCACCTGTGAGTCACGCCTGTCATTCTTCTGTCAATTCAATTAGTTCCGCCACTTGGGCGAGTGAGTCTATCACAGCGTCTGGCCCCAGCTCCGCCAGATCCAAACCCTGGCTGTAGCCATAACTGACCAGCATCACGGGCATGTTGCAAGCCCGAGCGGCACGAAAATCGCTGATCGAATCGCCCACCAGCAGGCAGTCCTTGGTTGCCAGCTGCCATTGCCCGGCCACATGCTGTAAAGGCATCGGGTCGGGTTTTTTTTGCGCTAAATCATCTCCGGCAATGATCGGCTCCAGATACTGGGCAACTCCCAGTGCCTCAAGCAGCGGCCGGGTAAATGCCGCGGGCTTATTAGTGACACAGGCTAGCGGCAAACCTACCTTGTGGCACTGCGCAAGAGTCTCACGGGCGCCGGGATAGAGCACGCTGTCACGGCACAGGTCCTCGCGGTAAAACTGCTCAAACAGGGGGTAGGCCTCATCCATCAGCTGGGCTGATGCGGTGCCATCAAAATCACCGGCAAGCGCCCTTTCAACCAGCCGTCGCGCACCGTTACCAATCCAGCTGCGCGCGGTTGCCAGATCAACTGTTTTGCGGCCCATCGCACTCAGCATACGGTTGCTGGCGCCGATGAGATCCGGTGCCGAATCCACCAAAGTGCCATCGAGGTCAAAGATAATGCCGCGAGCGGCAAACATCATTGCGGGCCGTGCGGTGGTCGGGTCGGGATGCTTCATGCCTTAATGAGCGGATCCGGCCAGTTCCTCGCGCAGGGCGCTGATCACGCTGTCATAATCGTTAGGGTCTTGCGCTTGGGCCGCACCGAAGATTGCCGAGCCCGCGACAAATGTATCGGCACCGGCGGCGTGGATAGCGCCAATATTGTCTACCTTTACCCCGCCATCTATCTCAAGGCGGATGTCCCGGCCAGACTCATCTATCAGCTGGCGGGCCTGGCGCAATTTATCCAGTGCTGAGGGTAAAAAGCTCTGCCCGCCAAAACCGGGATTCACCGACATCAGCAACACCATATCGACTTTATCCATGACATATTGCAAATACGTAAGCGGGGTAGCTGGGTTAAACACCAGCCCGGCCTTACAGCCCTCATCGTGGATCAGCTGCAAGGTGCGATCGACATGCTCGCTGCCCTCGGGGTGAAAAGTGATGTAACTGGCCCCAGCCGCAGCAAAATCGGGAATGATGCGATCCACTGGGCGAATCATCAGGTGCACGTCGATCGGCGCGGTTACCCCATGCTTGCGCAACGCTTGGCACACCAGTGGGCCAATGGTGAGATTAGGCACGTAATGATTGTCCATTACATCAAAGTGGACAATGTCGGCGCCGGCCGCCAGCACGTTGTCGACTTCCTCGCCCAGTCTTGCAAAATCGGCAGACAAGATAGATGGTGCGATCAGGTTGTCTTTCATGGTAATTGGCTATGGGTTTGGGGTGAAAGATACTCGCTTGCAGATACGCAGACTCAGCGGATCACGATAAAAAGCGCCGACTCGCCACGGTGAATATTAAGCAGCAGCATCGAGGACTGCTTCTCGACCGCGCGCTGCACGTCTTCCAGGCTGTAGATCGGCTGCTTGTTCACCGAGATAATCAGATCACCTTCGCGCAGCCCGGCCTGCCAGGCGGGGCTGCCCTGGGCCACTTTTACCACGCGTACACCACGCTTGCCCTGCGGGCTGCTGTCGCCGTCGACGTCGGATAATCGCGCGCCCTCCAGGCGTTCGCTGATCTGCAGGCCCTGTCCAGCGGGCGGCTCAATGGAGCGAATACGAATGCGCTTGCTGTAGCGCTCACCATCGCGCAGGTAGGAGATCTCAACCTCGTCGTCGGCCCGGAACAACCCAATGACATTGCGCAGGGCGCTGGCACCGGCGATCTTTCGTTCATCTACAGCAACGATCACATCGCCTTCGCGCAGCCCAGCATCTGCCGCGGCCGAATCTGGCATCACCTGCGAGATGACTGCACCTTTGGTGGCATCGATATCCAGCGCCTCTGCAAGCTCAGCCGTCAGGTTTTGAACAATAACGCCGAGGCGGCCACGGCGCACTTCACCATAATCGATGATCTGGCGGGTCAACAGCTCCACCATGTTTACCGGGATGGCAAACCCAATACCGATATTGCCGCCCCCGGGCGCCAGAATAGCCGTGTTCACACCCACCAGTTCGCCGCGCAGATTCACCAGCGCGCCACCGGAGTTGCCCTGGTTGATTGAGGCATCGGTCTGAATGAAATCTTCGTAGTCCTCAATGCGCAGGCCCGTGCGCCCTAGCGCACTGACTATCCCCGAGGTCGCGGTCTGGCCCAGGCCAAAAGGGTTGCCGATGGCCACCACAAAATCGCCGACCCGCAAGGCATCAGAATCCCCCATTTGAATCGCCTGAAGTTGATCAGGGGGTATCTGGATAACAGCGATATCCGCGGCCTTATCTACACCCACACGCTTGGCATCGAAGGAGCGGCCATCGTGTAATCGAACGCTGATCTGCTCGGCATCCTCAATGACATGGCTGTTGGTGATCACATAACCCTTTTCGGCATTTATGATGACCCCCGAGCCCAAGGCGCTGACCCGCCGTTCGCGGGGCTGGGTCTGCGGGCCACCAAAGAATTTTTCGAAAAAAGGATCAGACTGAAATGGGCTTTGGCCCTGGCTCTCGCGTACCCGTCCCTCGGTGTAGATATTCACCACTGAGGGCAAAACCCGCTCCAGCATCGGCGCAAGACTGGGGAGCGGCTGGCCATCTACCGCTGTGGGAATGGCCGCGCCGGCAAAAGTGCTGGGCAGCGCTGCACCCAAAACACAGCACAACAGTACTGGGAGAAATCGGACTCGTCTCATATCAAACCTATGCAGGAAAAAAACGTAAAAACAAAGCGGTGACCGCCTCTTAAGCTAGGGGGATTATATCAATGCCCGGTGCACCGGGCGGGCTTAAGCGGCGTCGTTGCTCACCCCGTGCGGCACGTGGCCAGTGGCGACATACTGGCGGGCCGACTCGCAGTGCCCGCTTTGGTCATCAAAGAAAATATCGGCACCGAAGGTGCGCAGGAATTCGCCCTTGTCTAGCCCCCCCAGAAAAACTGCCTCGTCAATCCAGATATCCCAGGCACGCAAGGTGCGGATCACACGCTCATGTGCTGGCGCGCTGCGGGCGGTAAAAAGCGCCGTGCGGATCGGGGCCTTGTGCCGTGGCCACTGGGACTGCAACTCGTGCAACGACTGCAAAAACTTTCTAAAAGGCCCGCCAGTCATGGGTGTAGCGGCCATTTTTTTCTCCGCTGCGGCAAAAGCCGCCAGGCCCTCGGACTGGTAGATGCGTTCGGAATCATCGGCAAAAAGCACGGCATCGCCATCAAAGGCGATGCGCAACTGGCCATCGTTATCGTGGCGGGCGCGCGAAGGCAAGATGGTGGCGGCAGCGATGTGCGAATCCAGTGCCTGACGAACGTTAGCCGGGTCTGCAGACAGATACAGATCGGCGCTGAACGGGGCCACGTAGCGAAAAGGGCTCTCGCCACCAGAAAAAGCAGCACGGGTGATATCCAGGTTGTAATGGGCAATAGAATTGAAAATCCGCAAGCCGGTATCGGCACTGTTTCGTGATATCAGAACCACTTCGACCCGCCGGGCCTCATCAGCCGGGTCGTTGAGCGCCAGCAGTTTCTGGGCCAACGGAAAAGCCACGCCGGGCTCAAGCCGCTCGTCTTCGCGCTCGACCTGGTATCGACAATAGGCCTCGACACCCTTTTCCATATAAACCCTGTGTCCGCTTTCAAGATCGAACAGTGCGCGCGAGGAGATCGCCACGACCAGCGGGTTTTTATGCTTGCCAACCATGCTCACAGTCTAGCACCGCGGTTAGGCGTGCCCGCCCGCGACTTTACGTTGCCAAAGGCCAATGCCCAGCAAAAAAAGGCAAGCCAGCCCTACCGGGAGATTACCGTAGCGCACGGCCGGCGTTAGCCCCGTCATGGGCTGCACCGTGCCGCGCACAACCGCAGTTTCGAACTGTGGCGCCAATGCATTAACCACCCCGTCAGGCCCGATCAGCGATGACAAGCCGTTGTTGCTGGAGCGGATCATCGGTCGCCCGGTTTCCAGGGCGCGGGCACGGGCCATCTGCAGGCGCTGATGTGGCGCAAGAGAATCACCAAACCACGCGTCTTCGCTGAGATTTGCCAATACGGTTGCATCCGGCAGCGCCGTGTTGATCCGGGTAGAAAAGGCATCTTCATAACAGATACTGACGCCGATCTGCTGTCCGGCAAGCGGCAGCGGCGCTTGCTGGCTAGGGCCGGCTGAAAAATCAGACATCGGGATCTTGAGGTAATCCAGTAGCCACCCGAGCAGGGGTGCAAGCGGCAGGTACTCGCCAAAAGGCACCAGCTGGTGCTTGCGATATAGCGAGCGCTGCTCACCGATACCTAGCGCTGCGTTGTAGTAATCCGACCCGGCAACGCGGTCTGAGCGCTCCAGCAAGCCGATGAGAAAGTCGGACGGGTGCTGGCGCAGGGCATTTAGAAAACCTGTCGAGATTTGATCCAGATAAGCCGGCAGTGCACCCTCCGGCCAGACAATCAGATCCACGCCCGCCAGTGGGCGGCTGGCCTCAAAGTAGCGCGTGGCTATGACATGAGCCTGGCCGCTTTGCCACTTGTCCTTAAGTGATATGTTGTTCTGGATAACGGCAACCTCGATGGGCTCGCCAACGGCTTGCACAAACACCGGGATGCGCGACAGTGCAACCCCGATCGCCAGCACCGCCAGCACCGCCAGTGCTCCGGTACGCTCACGACCTTTTTGCATCACCACCAGCAGCAATGCACCGCCCGCAAGCGCGCCCCACAGGCTAACGCCAAGAGCGCCCACCAGCGGCAGCAGTGATGCCAGTGGCGTATCCACCTGGCTGTAACCCAGGTACAGCCAGGGAAATCCGCTGAGCAGTGTGCCGCGCAGCCATTCGCCCGCCACCCACAATGCCGGCATGACGGTAATACAGCGCAACGCCGGCGACAAAGGCCTGAAACACGCCTGACCCCAGCCGGCCAGCGCCGGGTAGATAGCCATCAGCCCGGCGAAAATCATTACCGCCCCTGCCGCCAACGGCGCGGGCATATTGCCGTATTGGTGCAAACTGACATAGACCCAGGAGATACCAACCGCGAAAGTTGCCAGGCCAAAAACAAAGCCCAGTACCCCGGCCTCACGCGCCGACGCACAACGCCAGACAAAAAAAAGAATGGCCAATGACAAGGGTGCCAGAGGTGCCAGATTCAAAGGTGCAAAGCTAAGCGGGTAGAGTGCCCCGGCCACCAGCGCCAAGGAGAATCGAAACCGGACACCGGACAAGCGCATCACGGTTGCGGGTGGGTAGGCTTAATCGCCAGAGGGTAAGTCGGTAATACGCAGCAGGCGCGGCCGACGACTATCGGCACTTAACACCTCGGCCGTAATGCCTTCCACCTTGATGATCTCGCCGCGGGACGGCACATGGCCTAACGCTCCTGTCACCAACCCACCCATGGTGTCGTATTCCAGCGGATCCAGATTGAGCCCGAATAGATGATTGAAACTGTCGATCGGCAGCATCGCCTTGATGACGCAAAAATCTGAGCCACGGCGCAACACCATGCCAACGGCACCATCGACATCGTGCTCGTCTTCAATATTACCGACGATCTGCTCAAGCACATCCTCAATAGTAATCAAGCCAACCACCCCGCCATATTCGTCGACTACGATCGCCATATGGTTACGGCTGTCACGAAATTCCTGCAGCAGTACATTGAGACGCTTGCTTTCGGGAATAAAAACCGCGGGGCGCAGCAATGTGGCCCATGGCAGTGCATCTCCGCCGTTGCTTTGCAGCTGGTGCAGCAGATCCTTGGCCAGCAAAATCCCTATCACGCCATCCTTGTCGCCATCGGTTACCGGAAAACGCGAATGTGCGGATTCGGTAATCACCGGCAGCACGTCGTCCAGAGTCTGTCGGGAGTCGACAGTCACCATCTGCCCGCGCGATACCATGACCTGCTCAACCTGCAGGTCTGATACTTCGACCACCCGGCGCATCATTTGCAGGGTGTCGTCATCCAGCAGATCACGCTGCCGGGCCTCACGCAGCGTGGTGAACAACTGGCTACGGGTAAAAGGGATACCACGCAACAGATGGCCAAGGCGTTGCAGCACGTTGCCCCGAGCGGTTTCGTCAGATGGTTTGATCTCAATAGGCATGAAAAACTCAAGCCTCCTGGTAGGGGTCGCTAAAACCCAGGCCGGCAAGGATCGTTTTTTCGAGTGTTTCCATTTCTTGTGCTTCGCGCTCTTCTTGGTGATCGTGCCCACGCAAGTGCAGCACGCCATGAACCACCAGATGCGCAAAATGCGCCTGGACAGTTTTTGTCTGGGTCGCCGCTTCGCGCTCGGCCAATGGCGCACAAACCACGATATCTCCCAGCTGTGAAGTTGGCTCTGGCAACCCCGGCGGCGTCTCAAAAGGAAAAGACAACACGTTAGTTGGGCCCGGCCGGCCCCGAAAATGTTCATTGAGCTGGGTCATTTCAGGCTCATCTACCACACGCACCGTCAGACAGGCCTGATCGCACTGCAGGACGCGCAAAGCCGCACCGATCCAGTTACGAATCTGATCGGGTGAGGGCATGCTTTCACAGCGACTGGCCAGTTGTACATCAGTTTGTGGGTTCACTCAGCCGGACCACCCTCACCTTCATAAGCCTCTACCACGCGCTGCACCAGAGGATGGCGCACCACGTCACTGGGTGTAAATCGGGTCACACTGATCCCCTCAACGGCAGACAGTAACGACACCGCGTGGACCAACCCGGAGCGGGTACTGCTCGGCAAATCCACCTGCGAAGGGTCGCCGGTGATCACCGCGCACGCACCAAAGCCCAAGCGCGTGAGAAACATCTTCATCTGTGCCTCGGTGGTATTTTGCGCCTCATCCAATATGACAAAAGCGTCGCTCAAAGTCCGCCCACGCATGTAGGCGAGTGGCGCCAGTTCGATGACGTTGCGCTCCATCAGTCGGACAACCCGGTCAAACCCAAGCATCTCGTAAAGCGCGTCGTACAGGGGTCGCAGATAAGGATCGACCTTCTGCCCGATGTCGCCCGGCAAAAAGCCCAGCCGCTCGCCGGCCTCGACTGCTGGGCGCACCAGAACGATGCGCTCGACCTGCTCATCCGCCAGCGCCTGAACCGCACAGGCCACCGCAAGAAAGGTCTTGCCGGTACCGGCTGGCCCGACACCAAAATTGATATCGTGTTTGAGTATGTTATTGAGGTAACGCTTCTGGCTGGGGCTCCTGCCACGGATCAAAATCTTACGTACGCGTATTACGATGTCGTCTGGGCTCTGGCGACCCTTGAGCTTATCGTTCGGGATGTTCGCTATCGCCATGTGCACCCCGTCTGGGCTCAAAGTGCCGGAGACGCCGGTATCGGCATATAAGGCCAGCAACACATCCTGCGCATTGCGCACATCCTGGTCACCCCCGTCTACACAAAAAAGGTGGCCACGGTGTGATATGCGTACCCCGAGCCCCGCTTCGACCTGCTTGAGGTAGGCGTCGTGCTCACCACAAAGATCCGCGAGGCGCTCGTTGTCCTCGGGATCCAGAAGAAAGGTAATAGGGCTGGTTGGGTCGTTCAATCCGGTGCTGCGACTCCCACGGAGACAGAGGTAATAATAGCAGAGTTGGGGACGGCGGCTATGGCTTCAGCGCGCAGTGAGTTGGGCAAAGCTTCGGTAATACGCAGATCAACAAACTCACCGATACGGGCATCATCGGCGCAGAAATTGACCACCCGGTTGTTTTCGGTACGGCCACTCAGGTGCCCGGCGTTTTTGCGTGATACACCATCGACCAGGATTCGCTGACAGGTGCCGACCATGGCCGCACTGATGGCCCCGGCCTGGCGGGAAACCAGATCCTGCAAGCGCGCCAGGCGCTGGCGCTTTTCTTTTGCTGGCACAACATCAGCCAACTCCGCTGCCGGTGTCCCCGGGCGTGCGCTGTAAATAAAACTGAAAGAATGATCAAAACCCACCCGCTCAATCAACGCCAGGGTGGCACTGAAATCGGCCTCGGTCTCGCCCGGAAAACCAACAATGAAATCCGATGACAAACTGAGATCAGGTCGCACCTCGCGCAGGCGCTCGATGATGTGTTCGTAATCGGCAATCTGATAGCGACGCTTCATGGCCTCCAGAATCCGATCCGAACCACTTTGCACCGGAAGATGCAGATGACTTACCAGTTGTGGCACCTGAGCGTAGACGTCAATTAAGGCCTGTGAAAAATCCACCGGATGCGAGGTGGTGTAGCGCAAACGCTCGATACCGTCCACTTCGGCGGCATATACCAGCAGCTCGGCAAAATCCACTACCCCGCCACCGTGACGGGCACCAA
>CAUZJT010000079.1:0-11626 GCA_963580215.1 Gammaproteobacteria bacterium | reverse complement strand
AATCTTCGAAAAACCCTATCTTGTGGCGTCATCCTGATTCACAGCCGAAACGGTCCAGTTCTGGAGAATTACTGCTTACATCGGTCTGTTCTAGCCCTTTGGCGGGAGGCCATGCTGGGTTTAGGCTATGTGAATACAACGGATGTTGAGATCACCGGTTCCCTAGTAGAGCTACTGGGAATAGTCCACGATCCGATTTAGCGCAGCCGTCCATTCTTTCATTCTGGCAAAAGGGTGGTGAGAAACTGCTGGGCAGACGACTTGTTGCCGTGCGAGTGAGATCACCATCTTCGAATTGAATTGTTAACCGTATATTGCCAGATCCTTACTTTCAGCAGTACAAGCCGACCTCTATCGTTTGATAAGTCAATACTTTTTGACCAGAATTTGATGGCTGTCTACTATCAATAGGTCGCTGTAGGATTTCGTGACCGATCGCGTTTTCTGCTGTTGATGTTACCGGACTGCTTTTAGCGGCAGCAATAAACTAGAACTCAAGGAGATAACACATGGCTGACGACAAGCCCCGGCGCAAGGTCACACTAAATCAGTTGCGACGCAAAATGCGTGAAGGTGAACAGATAGTACAGATGGCGATCTATGACTATCGCAACGCGGTAATTGCGGACCGACTGGGAATCGATATCCTATGCGTATCGGATACTGGTGGGATGATTCTGTTTGGCCACAAGAGCACTGTTACAGTTACTTTTGATGAAGTGATGATGATGGCCAAAGCTATCGACCGCGGTAGTCAGTATGGGTTACGCATGGTTGATATGCCGTACTGGAGTTTTCACATTTCACCGGAACAGGCGGTAGAAAATGCAGGCCGTTTCGTACATGAGGCGAATGCCGAAGTAATGAAGTGCGAAGGCAACCAGTACCATGCTCGTAACATCGAAGCGATTAATCGGGCAGGTATTCCGGTCCAAGGCCACATTGGTATTACCCCGATGCGTATGCCGCAGTTGGGCGGATTTTTTGCTCAGGGCAAAACAGCAGTCCGCGCAGAAGAATTAGTCGATGATGCTTTGGCTATGGTCGATGCGGGATGTTTCTCGATCATGTGCGAGGTAACGACTCAGGAGGTGAACGAGTACCTGGCTCAGGTATTGCCAGTTCCAGTAATCAGCTTAGGCGCGGGCTTGGGAGCGCATGGGGTTCATATTATTACCTCAGATCTATTCCATCTTTACGAGGAACACACACCACGTCATTCAAAGATCTACACCGATCTAATACCTATTATCGAAGATGTGTTTATTCGGTACCGAGATGAGGTTAAGGCTGAAATATATCCTGGGCCTGAGCACACGGTGTATATGAGTGATGAAGAAGCCTTGAAGTTCGCTCGTAAGATGAAATGGGAGTCCAAACTGGAGCAACTCGATACCAAGGCGAGCAAGGCTTCCAAGCGCAAGACCGCGAAGAAGATATCATTGCCGGCAAAAAAGACAACCAAGAAGGCTGCCAAAAAGAAAGCTACCCGCAAGAAAGCAGGTCGTTAAGTAGTCCGGGTTTTGCTATTGAGTAGGATGCGAATTACCCTCGGGACAGGCGTGAGCCTCAGTTCCGAGGGCTTAATCGTCGAATCTCGAGGTCAGAAAACCAAGAATTATTACCGGATTTGAGCAGGAGATTCCAATTTTGCGCCGAAATGGGACCAAGAAATGTCAGTTGTCTTTTACGCAGTGTATAGATTGGTTCAAACTATCAAATTATTGATTTGAATGATTTTACAAATCGCCTTGCCGCCTTTTTAATTATCAATAAGACGAGTTTGTAAATAGAGACGGCCAGCATGTCTGTCCGGGTCAAATAACAAGGAGTCAAACGATATGCCAGCCAGAAATGCCAAACAGTGGGCAACAGTTCCCGGGAAGATAATCCCGGGGGAATACGTCGACAGTCGAATCTATTCCGATCGAGACATCTTTGAAGAGGAGATCGCCAAGATCTTTCGCAAGGTCTGGATACCAGTTTGCCATGAGTCCGAATTACCTGACCCTTATTCTTTTAGAACCACAACTGTTGCTCGAGAGCCGATTATGGTTGTGCGAGGTCCAGATAACGAGATTCGCGCCTTCCTGAATGTTTGCCCACATCGCGGCAACATGATCGAGAACCGCCCATCGGGGTCTTTTGAAACTGCAGCTCCCTCCGGCGCTCCGAAGCACATGACTTGTATGTTTCACGCTTGGCAGTTCGATATGAAAGGTAATTGCGTACACATATCCCGGAGCACCGAGGGCTATCAGGATCGTCTTGCCTGCAGTGATGTCGGTTTGCGACGACTCCGCTGCGAAGTGAAGTACGGTGGCTTTGTCTGGGTCACACTGAACGATGCCATCGAGCAGACTGTAGAAGAATGGGCTGGAGGCGCTTTTGACTGCATGCAAAAATCATTGGATGCGGAACCGCTGGAAGTGTTTCACTACCACAAGGCAATCATCCCATGTAATTACAAACTCTGGCACGACACCAATTCAGAGTTTTATCACGACTATCTGCATTACCATAACCGGGTAACAGGGTTTAATGACTCATATTTCGCCCGAAAGAATAAAGGGTTTAAAAACGGCCATGTGAACGTAGGCTCGTTTGAAGTGCAGTATGATAAGTATGAGGGCTTTGAATCCCGAGAAGAGCTTTCGTTTCCGCATTTGCCAACCAACCATTGGGAGATGATCGATTTTTTCCCAGGGGTGAACTTCAATTTGCGTGGTTCGGCGCTGCGCTCCGACATCATGACGCCACTCGGTCCCGATAAAGTCATGATCGAATTCCGCGGTCTGGGGCTTAAGAGCGATACCCCAGAAGAGCGCCTAATTCGCCAAAGACACCACAACACGATTTGGGGACCATTTGGCCGAAACCTTCATGAGGATCTTCTGGCTGTTTCGACTCAGCAATCGACTATGAATGAGTGGGCAGACAAGCGTCGCCTCCTCCATGGCCGCCATGAGGTAGATGCTGACGGCGATCCGACCATTCACGATGAAGAGGGCATGCGACATTTTTACAGCGCCTGGGGCCGGTGGATGGATCGGTGGCCGGGTGATCCCGAGTTGTCTTTTGAAGAAGGTCAGAAAAAAGAAGCGGCTTAAGGTCGCGCACTGTGACGCCATACATACTCTGAAGTCAGCAACAGGCTGGGTTCCTCTAACCGTAGAGTTGGGCGAGCCCAGTTACGGCAGGTCGAGTGTTAATACAGGCAATAGATTGACAGGAAAGTTATGATTGAGCAAAGCATCACTGAAAGCATCAAGGACACCATTTATCGAGCGAGTCTTTATCTGGATGAGTTGCGGTGGGACGAGTGGCTAAGTCTTTGTCATGAAGACTTCTATTATGCGATCCGGGCGTTCAGTCCGGAGATTAGTTATGACATGATATATATGGACGGTAACCGGGCAGATCTGGCCACGATTACCGAGATGCTGCCCAAGCATAACTCAGATAACTCACCCCTGTCCCGACACACTGTGGTCTATACGGTCGATGTCGATGAAGCGCAACAGACCGCATCCACTGTCTCTTCTTTTGCAGTCTATCAGACACAGTTGGATGGCATCAATTCCCACGTACTCGCTGGAGAGTCGAACATATTTCTGGTAGGCAAGTATCGGGATCGATTTCTAATCAATTCGGGTCAAGCGCTTTTTGTCGAACGTATTGTTCAGCTCGATACCCGTCGTCTCGATAAAGGGTCGCACTGGCCTATTTAGACCGCAAACGATCTGTCTAGGGAGTGTTTGTTGTACGTGACTCTGTCGGCATTCGAGCGTTTGGAATGCTTGTTCACATTGATCACTAAAGCCAGATGAATATCTCCAAAGATGAAGCCTGGTTTCGCGTATGTGCAGTTGCCGACCTGGCCGATGGCCAATTGCAGAAACATCTCGCTGGTGAGACCGCAGTGGTGGTCGCAAGAGCCGGCAACGAAGTTCGAGTTTTTCCTCCTTTTTGCCCGCATATGGCCGAACCACTTCACGAGTCAGGCATCTGTAAGAATGGTACGCTGACCTGTTCCAAGCATCTATGGCAGTGGAATATATTGACCGGCGAGCAGCAGGGGCCAGCCGAGAGGCCGTTGCTGTTATACCGGTCGGAGTTGCGCGGCGATGAGGTATGGGCGTACATCGAAGAAGAACTGACCTACGATTTTGATGAAGAAGACGACGATGATTTTGAGTGGTAGGGTAGGCGTTTGCCGTTATCCATCTTTTAATGTCAGGACGGGATTTTGGCCAACGTTACTTTTTTGAATAAACAGGGCCGGGTGACGGTCGAGTGCCGAGAGGAGGAAACGCTGCTGCAGGCTGGATTACGCCAGGGAGTCCCGCTTCCCTATGGCTGCGGCGCTGGTGTTTGCTCTACCTGTGTTGCTCGCGCAAGGCCGGGTACTGTGCGAGACAGTTGGCCCGAGGCGCCCGGTGCGAAAAACCTCAAACGGGAAAAAGGCGAGTGTCTGCTGTGTCAGAGCACCGTTTGGGCTGATTGTGAAATCCTTGTCCCCGGAAAACTTGTTCTGACGGAAACGACTGGCCAGAATCCGTTGCATCAATCAGCACGACTGAAAGGGATGCAGACGGTGGCCCCTGATGTGACTGTCTTTCAACTGGAACTCGATAAACCGATCGATTTCATGGCGGGGCAGTACCTTTTGCTTCGATTGCCGGGGATGGAGGGGTATCGACCCTACTCAATGACCAGTTTCGACGCCAATACCCGGCAAGCGAAATTTGTGATCAAGCGATTCCCAGGTGGGAGATTTTCAGAAGTGTTATTTGCCGGCGGTGCCGCGGAGTATCAGGTCGATGTATTTGGACCTATGGGCCTGGCCACTTTTGACCCCGGGGAGAATCGTGACCTTGTATGCCTAGTGGGTGGTTCCGGCATTGCAGGAATAATGTCTATTCTGAGTCAGGCGGTCTCCCTTAATTACTTTAAGAAGCGTCGATTGACTATGGTATTTGGCGTGCGCCGGCTAGAGGAGCTTTTCTTTATTGAGGAACTCAAAGTCGTGCAGCAAAGTGCTCCGGAGCATATTCAAATTCATCTGGCGGTCTCTGACTCTCATGCGGGATGCAACATCGACTCACAAGTACATGGATTCGCCTTGCATCACGGATTCGTGCATGAGGTCGCCGAACAGTTGAATGGCGACATTTTTTCCGAGCGGTTGGCTTTTCTCGGTGGTCCACCCGCGATGCTGACGGGTTCCTTGGCCCTGCTTTTAGGCGCTGGAACACCTGTGGCAGATATCCGTTACGACAAATTCGGTTGACTCTGAAGCGCTCAGTTTTCTCGGCAAGGGAAAGCCTAAGCAACTGACGAGATCGACCCTCTCGATTTTTTCTCAAGACGGCGCTGATGCAAGGGTGGCTCGGTATAGCCGTTGCAAACCTGCCGACCATTAAAGATCAGATCGCAGGCTGCCTTGAAGGCAACGCCGTCACACGAAGGCATCATAGCCTGGTAGTTAGGGTCATCGGCATTCTGCCGATCAACAACGGCTGCCATGCGCTTTAATGATGCCATGACCTGCTCCTCGGTAACGATGCCGTGGTGAAGCCAGTTGGCGATATGCTGGCTTGAGATGCGCAACGTGGCGCGATCTTCCATCAGTCCGACATCACGGATATCAGGTACTTTGGAGCAACCGACGCTCTGATCGATCCAGCGGACCACGTAGCCGAGTATTCCCTGACAGTTGTTGTCGATTTCATTTTGAATGTCCTCGTCCGACCAGTTCGGATCTTCACAGACGGGGATGGTCAGGATATCGTCTAGGCTGGCATGCGGTCGGTTTGCCAGTTCGGCCTGGCAAGACAGCACATCGGTCTCATGGTAGTGCATCGCATGCAGCGTGGCCGCCGTGGGCGAGGGTACCCAGGCCGTATTGGCTCCGGCCCGGGGGTGATCACCTTTGGATTGCATCATGGCGGCCATTTCATCGGGCATAGCCCACATGCCCTTGCCGATTTGAGCGTGTCCGGGCAAGCCACAAGCGAGGCCCACATCTACGTTCCAGTCTTCATAGGCCCGTATCCAGGATTGGGCTTTCATGTCCGCTTTGCGGATCATCGGGCCGGCTTCCATCGAGGTATGAATCTCATCGCCGGTGCGATCAAGAAACCCGGTATTGATGAAAATTACACGGTCGGATGCGGCTCGGATACATTCTTTCAAATTGACGGTCGTACGTCGTTCTTCATCCATGATTCCAATTTTCATCGCCCCAGGCGCCATGCCAAGCAATGTTTCGGTACGCTCAAAGAGTTTCACCGCAAAAGCGGTTTCCTCAGGGCCATGCATTTTTGGCTTGACCACATACATAGAGCCTTTGTCCGAATTGCACAGGTGGCTGGTGCCGCTGAGATCGTGCAGGGCAATAAGCCCGGTCACCACAGCATCCAAAATACCTTCGAAGATTTCATTGCCTTCGCGGTCGAGGATTGCGGGGTTGGTCATCAAGTGGCCGACATTGCGCACCAGCATCAGTGCCCGTCCTGGTAGGGAGAATGTGGTGCCATCAATCGCGGTGTACTTGCGGTCTGGGTTTAGAGTGCGTTCGAAGGTTTGCCCGCCCTTGCTTACCGTTGTGGACAATGTGCCTTGCATCAGGCCCAGCCAGTTACGGTAAACCGCTGTTTTGTCAGGGCCATCTACAGCAGCAACTGAATCTTCGCAGTCCTGAATGACGGTGATGGCCGATTCCAGTATTACGTCACTGACTCCGGCGGAACTCTTGGCGCCGACGAGGTGCTCACGGTCAATCACGATCTCGATATGCAGGTGGTGGTGTTGCAACAGGATGGCACTGGGTGCGTCTACATTGCCGCGGTATCCAGAGAACTGCCCCACATCTGTCAGGCCGGTATCGCTTCCGTCAGAGCGTCGGGCTTTTAGTTCACCATTGTCAATGAAGTACAAGGTGGCGTCGCTGTGGGAAAGCCCATCAAGTGGCACCACTCGGTTTAAAAAATTGTCGCCATAAGCGACCACCCGTCTGCCGCGAGCCAGGCTGTAGCTGCCGCTTTGCAGTGCATCATCTTCGTCACTGATGACATCTGTCCCGTACAGGGCATCGTACAGAGAGCCCCAGCGCGCGTTGGTCGCATTCAGGGCATAGCGCGCGTTGTTGACCGGTACGACCAACTGTGGTCCGGGTATAACTATGATCGCGTCATCAACGTTCGCAGTGGTCACCGCAAAGTCTGCTCCCTCGGGAACGAGGTAACCGATCTTGGAAAGAAAGGCATGATAGGCCGCCGGATCATGGGGCTGGCCGATCCGTGCGCGGTGCCAGTCATTGATGGCGAGTTCCAGTTCCTCCCGATGGGCGAGTAGTGCTCGGTTTCGGGGGGTAAGATCATCGATGATTTGGGCAAATCCAGTCCAGAACGCATCAGTGTCTAGTCCTGTGCCGGGCAATGCCTCATGGTTTATCAGAGCCAGCAGGTTGTCGTCTACGGCAAGGCCGTGAACCGTTGTACGTCCATTCACAAAGGTGTCCTCTTTAACTATTTGGAGAATTAGATGAGGGGCAAAATTCGTGGTCGGATTTTATCCAAAAATTTTTGTAATGTGGATTAATCTTCCACAATGTGGGATTTTTTATTATTCCTGCTGGAAAAAAAGCCTTCTCTTGCTAATGCCATAGAACAGTACTATCCCTGTAAAGGCGAGCAAGAAAAGAGCGAATTTATCGAGAAACATGGTCTATTTGTTTAGGACGCTTTGTGCAGGTTTACTGCCTTGAATCCTAGCGATTGTGATATGGCGTTGCCGGCGTTGACCAGAGATTTTACCCACTTGATATCGCGACGTTCAATAGGTGCCGACACCGAAAGACCAGCCGCGACCTGGGAGGTGCCGTCATACAGCAACACGCCGATACAGCCTACTCCGGTTTCGGCTTCTTCATTATCCAACGCATAACCATTTTCTAGGGCACTGGACGCCTCTTTAAGCAAGCGCGGAAGCACGGTGATGGTATTGGCTGTATAGGCTGGCAGATTTGTGCGCCGGGCGTAAGCCGAGCAGGCCTCGGTACCGGCCGCACCGAGCATCAATTTGCCCACCGCAGTGACATGCAACGGTGCGCGGCTCCCAATAACTTGATGGACATGCATCATACGGTTAGGTGTGGCCCGTTCAACATAGACTACCTGGTCACCTTCACGAATACTAAGATTAATGCTTTCACCAAAACTGTCGCGCAGGCGTTCCATCACGGGCAGGGCGATAGCACGCAGGTCCAGCTTGCTGTGCAAGCGGATGCCCAGTTGCACCAGCTTTAGTCCAAGGCAATAGAGATTGTCCTGATCTTTTTCTACCAGGCCGTTTTGCATTAATGATGAGAGGATCCGATGCGCAGTGCTTGCACGCAGGCCAGTCTCGGTCATCAGCACTTTGAGGCTGACCGGCTCCGAATATCGTGCGATTGCATCAAGCAGTCCTGCGGCCCGGTCAATGACCTGTACCCGCGCGCCCGGTTTGTTCGGCATAATGCTACTGTGATCGCAGGTGGGTTTGATCCATGTGGGAATCTTAACCTGTCGTGCTATTTCCGGGGATGAAGGTCGCCGCTCAAACGCTAGCAGGGGTGGCCTCACTATGAAATCAAATGGACTCGTGAGCAAGGCCTGCGAGCCGCACAGGTGGGGATGATGGATTACACACCGTTTTTTTTGTTTGCCGTATTTATGGTGGGCACGCCTGGTCCGGCGAACATGCTGTTAATGACTTCGGGTGGCAATTTTGGCTTGTGGCGCAGTTTGCCTTTTGTTGCCGGAGTCACTTTTGGTAAGTTGTTTGTCAACCTGTTGCTGGGTTTGGGTTTGTGGCAGTTGCTTTCGGCAAACCCCATGGTGTTACTCGCCCTGAAAATTGCCTGTGTTGCCTATCTTGCGTGGCTAGCGCTGCGAATGTCCGGTTTCATGATGAAAGGGCGCGAACTCAAACGCCCCGAGACTTTCTGGTCTGGATTACTGGTTCACCCTCTTAATCCGAAGGCTTGGGCAATGCTGGTTTTTGCCTATGCCCATTTTGCCGACTCGTCTCAGCCCTGGGTTGTGCAAGTCATTATCATCAGCGCCACCTTTTTTGTAGTGCAGGTGATTTTTCATACGCTTTGGTGTGCTGGTGGCGCACTGGTAGTCGCTGCAGTAGGTGGACGTCTGGCTGAGCGTTGGCTGATGCGCGGGCTCAGCGTCCTGACGGTGCTGGTCGTCATCTGGGCAGTGGCATTGGATGGCTTGATATGATTCGACATCAACAGTACGGTTTCTCGGCACCCTATATCTAACAAAGTAACTCACAAGGCAGAGAGATTTATGTCAACTGATACGGCCAACTGCATGTGTCGGGTGATTTCAGTTGAGGTCGAGGGGGAGCCGGCTGCGGTGGGATTTGTCATTGCAAGTTTTGTCGCGCCTGGTCGGCCAGCCCGGTTAATGATGGGGCAATATGATCACGCGACAAGATGATGATCACAAAACCCGAAGATCAGATCGACAGTTATGCCAGTTTAGAAGGTCACCAGCGAGCCTAGTGCAAAAAATGCGGTGGGCATGTCTTTCATGACATTGGCCCTTTCGGTGTAGTAGATGTATATGCTTCGTCGGTTGAGGATCTGGAGTTCAAGCCGGCGCTTCATTTTAACTACGAAAGTACGATCATGCCGATGAAAGACGGCCTGCCCAAATTCAAGGATTTTCCGAGTGACTTTGGTGGTTCGGTAGAAGTACGGCCCGAGGTGAGTTCAATTCACCAGCGCTGGCTGTTTGCACTCATGTCAGCGCTGGATATTTTAATGGGAAAGCGCTCACGGATGATCGCGTCGGCTTGGCTGCCAAAATAGTTCGGGTAGTGGCTGGCGAGTATTTGCCGGCTCACTTTTTTGCTGCGCTCAAAGAGGTCCGGTGCGCCTTCGGCTTCCCATTGCGCGCTGGGTGAGCGGTCCATCAATTTGGGATACAGATATTCGCTTTCCATTACGCTCAAGGTCTGCTCGTTACCGAGGAAGTGGCCCGGGTCTAGAGCGCATTTGTGAATAGTGTCGATTGACAGCGTTTCGTCAGAGACTTCAATCCCACGGATAGTTCGCTGGATCATGCCTACGGCTTCGTTGTCTATGACCATGGATTCAAAACTGCAGCCCATCAGGCTACCCATCATTCCGCCAACCTCGCAGACCCGGTTTGCGCCTGAAAGCGCGGCTAGCCCGATGGTGAGCCCTTTCTCATAACCGTATTGCGCATCCGGGATCTTTGAGTCAGTCATCCCTGCGCCGACACTGTTGGGCAGTTTGTAATAGTTGCCCATCTGGATAGCGGATGCAGCCAGCACAGCTTGTTCGCCGCTACCCCCGCTGAATGACCCGGTACGCAGGTCAGTCACAAACGGCCAGGTGGCAAAGGTAATGGCACAACCGGGCCGAATCAGATTAACCACAGCAAGGCACGAGAGTGTCTCAGCGACCACCTGGACCAGGATACCAGCCAGCGTTGCCGGGGCAGTAGCCCCAGATTGGGGCGCGACGGCGATGTCACTCACCAGGCCCAGGCGAGTCGCATCGATCATGACTTCTAGATTCTCGCGACCAAAGCGCAGCGGAGAGACAATTGGGCAACCGCCAAATATGACTGAGGGTGCCTTGCAGAAGGAGCCCTCCCCACCCGAGGCCAGGTCGAAGAGTTCAATCGCTGGGGTAATATTGTGCCGATTACGAAATGACAGGCACAGCGGTTTTTCGGTTCCAGCCAGGAGCGCATAAACCATTGTCATATCGTGCTCGTAGTCATCGGGTACGTCGGTGCCGATCACGGTATCCCCACACATATGGATGTTGTCGAGACGATCCACCAGGCGGGTGAAGTCGTACATATCCAAAATAGTCGAGGCGCGATACGTTCTGGCCTCGGCATCGAGTGTGGTCACCGCACTGCCGGAGTTCGAGAAATAGACCCGGTTGCCATTGCAGTGGATGTCGTCTTTTCCGGCACGCGATCCTCGGGCAAAGACGGTATATTCGCGCGCTGCCCCAGCAATCAGATCTTCAATCATGGCTTTTGGGAAGCAAAGTCGTCCATGGTCATTCAGGTAGCAGCCCAGCGGCAAGACGATGTCCAGCAGTTCGGGTAAGGGTTCACCAATGCCAGTGGTTGCAAGAATCTCGAGCGCACCATTATGAATTTTACCCATGCTCTCCTCGCTCAGCGGGCGGTACTGGCCTCCCTGCATGCCGGGTCGAATTGCACGACTGGCGCCGCCTGACAGGCGTTTTTTGGTGCGGGCTTTGCGGCCAGCGCTGGGCCGGCGACCTTTTCGATTCGATTGTTCGGTCATGTCGTGATCCGTAAAAAGATTGATTAGCTCGATTGCAATATGGCTTAGAGCGTTGGTGAAAGGAAGCTAGATTAGAGCCATGCTTGAGCGAATTAACTCTTCCGTTGTTGCACCGGCCTCAAAAAATCCTGCCAGTTTAAGACAGTACATTATAGTAGGTGTGAGGATTTACGGTAATCACTGACGAAAAAGTTGAGCGCAAAATCACAGTAACTCTAGCGACCGATGTTGTCGGTTAGAGCATCCCCATGGAGGCAAGTCAAGA
>CAUZJT010000078.1:0-11710 GCA_963580215.1 Gammaproteobacteria bacterium | reverse complement strand
CTTTCGAGCAGCCCTGTCTTTCCTACGAGGAATGTCTTGCAGTCCGGGCACACACCGATCTGCCTTTCGTTCTTGATGAATGTATCGATAGCCTGGCGGCTCTGTTACGGGCCAACCAGGATCACGCCATGGATATGATTAATCTCAAGATCAGTCGATTTGGCGGACTAACCCGCGCCCGCCAGGCGCGGGATCTTTGTGTATCTTTGGGGCTGCCGATGAATGTGGAGGATAGCTGGGGCGGCGAGATCACCACCGCTGCAATCGCCCACCTCGCCCACTCTACGCCGCCAGCTTTCCAGTTTCAGTCGTCCGCCTTTCATGAATACACCACAATCGAGATCGCCACCGGTGCGCCCACGGTTCACGAGGGCACCATGACAGCATCGGATGCCCCCGGACTCGGTGTCGAACCGATCCTTGAGGCGCTCGAACCCGTAAACGAATACCGGTAACCACGTAGGAGAATCGCTGATGCAATTTGAAGGAATCTATATACCCGTCATTACTCCCTTTCATGATGACGGTTCGGTCGACGAAAACGGCTTTGCCGAGGTCATCGAATTTCTTATCGATGCCGGTGCTCATGGTATCGTCGTCGCAGGGACGACTGGCGAATACTATGCGCAGACCATGGCCGAGCGTACCAGCCTGATGCAAACAGCCCACCAGGTCATCAACGGTCGAGTACCGCTGATGATCGGGGTTGGTGCAATCCGCACCGAAGACGCCATCGAACTGGCCCAAACTGCGAAACAGGTAGGGGCTGATTCTCTGCTGGTGAACTCGCCACCGTATGTACTTCCCACCGAAAGTGAGAACGCCGCACACGCATTGGCAATCGACAAAGCCGCAGACCTGCCGATCATGCTCTACAACTATCCTGGCCGCACCGGCAGCAACATGGGTGAGGACTATCTTCGCCAGGTCAGTACATCAAAGAATTTCTGCGCTATTAAGGAAAGCTCGGGTGACATCAACCGACTGCACCTTTTGGCCAACGACTATCCCAATATTCAACTGTCCTGCGGTGCCGACGACCAGGCGCTTGAGTTTTTTGTCTGGGGGGCGCGCAGTTGGGTATGCGCAGGTGGAAACTTTGCGCCCGAAGCGCATAGTGCGCTTTATGAAGCCTGCGCTATACAAAAAGATTTCGAAAAGGGTCGCAAAATCATGGCAGCGATGCTGCCATTAATGGCTCTGCTTGAGCAGGGCGGAAAATTTGGCCAATGCATCAAACACGCAACGGCGCTTCGTGGCCTGCCTGCCGGGCCACCACGAAACCCACTGGCGCCATTGACCGAAGCAGAGCAATACGACCTGGCGCAAGTGATCGACCAAATGAACAAGGATCTTGAGGCGCTAAGCACCCAATAGCCGTAACTCGGAATAATGACCTCGATTGAAGATCAAGAAAATGAGTGAACATTACCGGGCTGTCGTGATCGGCGGCGGAGTGGTCGGCAGCTCTGTGCTGTATCACCTTGCCAAGTTCGGCTGGTCTGATGTTTGCCTGCTGGAGCGCTCAGTTCTGACCGCCGGCTCCTCATGGCACGCGGCTGGCGGTATCCATGCACTCAATGCCGACCCCAACATGGCAGCCTTACAGGCTTATACCATCGATCTGTTGTCCCAGATTCAAACCGAGTCCGGACAGGACATTGGCCTTAGCATGACCGGGGGTATATCCGTCGCCTCTGCACCGGCGCGGTGGGAATGGCTGCAATCGGCCTACCGCATCTTCCAGACCATCGGCATTGAAGATTGTTACCTGATGACGCCCGGGGAAATCAAGGACAAGTGCCCGATTATGGATACCGCCGGTGTGATTGGCGGGCTGTGGTGCGACCGCGAGGGTTACGTGGATACGACGGGCACTGTGCACGCCTATGCGGGCGCCGCCAAAAAGCGAGGTGCCACTGTCATCGAACACACCAAAGTTGAAGAACTGCGTCAACGTAATGATGGCAGTTGGGATGTGATCACTGACAAGGGCTCGATTCATGCCGAGCACGTGGTCAATGCCGGTGGACTCTGGGCCAAACAGGTCGGACGCATGGTCGGCCTGGATCTGCCGCTGTCCCCTCTAGAGCATCACTACCTGCTGACCGACGATATCCCGGAAGTGGCTGCACTCGACCATGAACTGCCGATGATGGTGGATCTGGAAGGTTTCACCTACATGCGCCAATATCAAAAGGGTATGTTGGTTGGCATCTATGAGATTAACCACAAGCACTGGAATATGGATGGGGCGCCCTGGGACTACGGCATTGAACTGATCCAGGAGGATATTGACCGCATCTCTGACGAATTAGAGATGGCATTCGCCCGCTACCCGGTGTTAACTAAAGTCGGTGTGAAAAGCTGGGTGAACGGTGCCTTCACTTTCTCTCCAGACGGCAATCCTCTGGTGGGCCCCGTCAGTACGGTACCCAACTACTGGCTCGCCTGCGGCGTGATGGCAGGCTTTTTGCAAGGTGGTGGCGTGGGTAAGACACTCGCTGAGTGGATGATTCATGGCGAAACCGAAGCTGACGCCTGGCCAATGGATATCGCCCGCTACGGTCAATTCACCTCAAACCGCGAGTACATACGCCAGACCACCGGACAATTTTATTCGCGGCGTTTCGTCATGACGTACCCCAACGAGCAACTACCCGCCGGTCGGCCCTTGAAAAGGGCACCTGCCTGGTCGGCTATGAATACCGCTGGAGCGCAGTGGGGCTGCAGTTGGGGTCTGGAAGTGCCACTGGTTTTCGCCTCTGGGGATTTTTTGGAAACTCCAACTCTGAAACGCTCCAATGCCTTTGCGATTGTGGCCCAGGAGTGCCAAGCGGTACGCGAAGGCGTCGGACTTCTCGACATTAGCGGCTTCTCAAGATACGAGGTCAGCGGCCCAGGTGCCAAAAACTGGTTGTGCCGGCTCATGGCGGGTCGACTGCCCACTGCAGGGCGGGCACGCCTGGCGCCGATGCTGGCGCCGAGCGGACGCCTCAAGGGAGACCTTACCGTGCTCAACTGGGGTGATGGCCGCTGGTGGGTCATGGGCTCGTATTACCTGCGAAACTGGCACATGCGGTGGTTTCATGATCATCAGATGGAAGGTGTCGACATACGCGATATCTCCGATGCGATGGTAGGTTTCGGGCTTGCTGGACCCAAATCCCGTGAGGTGCTTGCCGCGCTCACGCATCAGGATGTCAATGGTGATGCGTTACCATTTATGGGGTGCGCCACTATTGACGTAGGTCTGATTCGCGCCCGAGTCGCACGTCTTTCTGTGTGCGGGGAACTGGGCTACGAGATCAATTGTGCATCGACGGAACATATCGCGCTGCGGGAAATGTTGCTGCAGGCCGGTGCGACTCAGGGAATCCGAGAGTTCGGCTTTTACGCTATGAACTCGCTACGGCTGGAGAAAAGTTTTGGTATCTGGAATGCCGAATTCACCCAGGATAGAACGCCGGGTATGACCGGGATGGACCGCTGGATAGACTGGTCGCGCGATGATTTCATTGGTCACGATGCCACTGCCAAGGCACAAGCAGACAACAGTGCACAACAGCGTCTCGTGACCCTGGAAATTGACGCTGACGACGCTGACGCTTCTGGGTATGAGCCCATCTGGCAGGGCGAGCAGCGGGTGGGTTTTGTGACCTCAGGCGGCTTTGGACACTACACCGGCAAAAGTCTTGCCATGGGTCTTTTGAACAATAACGTCAATGAGGCCGGTGAAACGTTGATGGTGGATGTGGTCGGCAAACGGCGCAGCGCCAAAACATTAAGCGAGCCCGCCTGGGATCCCAGCGGCGCGCGTATGCGCCTGTAGTCTCAGACACAACGACAACAAAACAACCTCAGTTCATATAAGAACGACTTTCATGACTCAGCAGCGCAGACGATCCCGACGCGACGATAGAAGCAGGCCCGCACCACAGGCGCAATCATGGCTGCGCCTTAAGAATCCTTACCCGCCGATCGCGCAGTTCAGTGACGATCATATTGAGGCAATACACAAGACCTCACTTACCCTGCTGCGAGATAAAGGTATCAAGGTGCTGAGCGCCGAAGCCCGTCAACTTTACGCATCTGCCGGCGCAAAAGTAGATGGCGATACCCTGATGGTGCGTTTCGATCCAGACATGGTGCTCGAGACAGTAGATCAGAGCCCCAAAACATTCACCATGCATGGTCGGGCACCACAACGCTGGTTTGAGGTGGGCGGCGATAACCTGGTATTTGCCACGGTTGGCGGGCCACCGAATTACTCGGATCTTGAGGGCGGCAGACGAGCTGGCACCCACGAGACTTACCGTGATCTTTTGCGCCTGGCACAAACCTACGATGTACTGCACCTGACTACACCCATGGTAGAACCACAGGACCTGCCGACCAACGTCCGCCATCTGCACAGCACGCGCTCGGTCGTCACTTTGACGGATAAGCCTACGTTTATTTACTCGCGGGGTCGTGAGGCAGTTGCAGATTCTCTGGAGATTCTACGCATAGCTCAGGGTTTGGACCAACGCGCCTTTGAAGACCGGGTGCACTGCTATACGGTGGTTAATGCCAACTCTCCGCTGCAGTTAGATGAACTAATGTGCGCTGGGGTCATCGACTTTGCCCGTGCCCGACAGGCCATGATTCTGACCCCTTTTACCCTGGCCGGCGCCATGGCTCCGATCACCTTACCCGGCGCGCTGGCTCAGCAGAATGCTGAAGCCCTGGCAGGAATCGCTTTGGCACAGATTGTTCAACCTGGCGCACCAGTGGTGTATGGCGGCTTCACCAGTAACGTGGATATGAAATCTGGCGCACCAGCTTTTGGTACGCCGGAATATGTCAAAGCAGCTTTCGCTTCCGGGCAACTGGCACGACGTTATCAACTGCCCTACCGTACGTCGAACGTCAATGCCTCCAATGCACCTGATGCGCAATCGGTATACGAATCGCAGATGTCCTGCTGGGGAGCGATTATGGGCGGCTGCAATATACTGTTGCACGGCGCCGGCTGGCTCGAGGGGGGGCTCACCGCGTCGCTGGAGAAATTTATCATCGACGTTGAGATGCTGCAGATGTTCGCGAGCCTAATGCAGCCTGTCGAGTGCAACGAGGATACGCTCGCCCTTTCAGCCTTCGATGAGATTGAACCCGGCGGCCACTTCTTCGGCACTCAACATACGCTGGCGCGCTATGAGACAGCCTTTTACACACCCATGCTCTCGGACTGGTCTAATTTTGAATCCTGGCAGGAGAACGGATCAGTGGATACCACCCACCGCGCCAACCGTATTGCCCGCGAGGCGCTGGCGAACTTCACGCCCCCGCCTTTGGCCGATGATCGCCTTGCGGAAATCGACGAATTCATCGAAAAGCGCATTGCCCAAGGTGGGGCAACTCTGAGCGCATAAGCCTTTGGCGCTTGCCTGGCGAGCCAGCCACAGGCAGAGTCAGTTGGGTTACTTTGTACTATTGATTACTACTTTATGTCGATACTTGCGAAGCTGCACACTATTCCTCGTACACCGCTGGCACATACACCCACGCCTATTGAACCACTACCCAACCTTGGCCGGCATCTTGGCTGTGGACAGCTATATGTAAAGCGAGACGACTGCACCGGCCTGGCACTCGGCGGCAACAAAGCACGCCAACTTGAGTACTATTTTGGCGATGCGCTCGAGCAAAGCGCAGATACCGTCCTGATTACGGGTGCCGTACAGTCAAACTTTGTTCGCATGGCAGCAGCCGCTGCGGCAAAACTCGGCCTCACCTGTCACATCCAACTAGAAGAACGGGTGACCGATGCGGGAGCCAAATACCGAGAATCGGGCAATCCACTGCTGAACCGAATTCTGGGTGCAGTGATGCATACCTATCCCGAGGGGGAAGATGAAGCCGGCGCAGACGCTAATCTGCAGGCCATAGCTGCAGAACTGCGAGGATCAGGCAAAAAACCTTACATTATTCCGCTGGCGCCAGGTCACCCGCCGCTGGGGGCGCTTGGTTATGTCCGGGCAGCGGCCGAGATTCTCAATCAACTGGCCGATGCCCATTACCCGATAGACGAAATCGTGGTGGCCTCCGGCAGTGGCAATACCCATGCCGGGTTACTTTTTGGTTTGCGGGCACTTGACAGTGACATCACTGTAACTGGTGTTTGCGTACGCCGGGATCGCAAGACTCAACTCACCCGAATCACAACACGGTGCCAAGAGATTGCTGAACTGCTAGAGACTGAATCCCCTGTCCAGAGACAGGATATACAGCTGACTGACGATACCTTTGCCCCGGGTTATGGCCGCCTGAATGACGCAACTCAGCAAGCGATCGACCTTAGTGCCCGACTTGAAGGGCTGCTGCTCGACCCGGTCTATACCGGAAAATCCATGGCAGCCTGTCTGAAACTTGCGCGTGACACAGGCAAAAATAAATCGATCCTCTTCATTCATACTGGAGGAATTCCGGGAATCTTCGCCTATAAAGATATTCTAATCTGAAGCGCGTAATTTTTAACTCGTTGATAGTGCTCAACGAGCCTAAAATCGATCAAGCCGGTAAGCGGAAAGCTCCGAATCAGACATTTCATTGTTAACAAGATCGGCAACCCATTGCCCTGTGGTAGGAGCCCCAGTCAAGCCACCATGGCCGTGTCCGAAAGCGCCAAATAATCCATCTTGCCCCGGGACTCGTCCAATACAAGGTAACGAATCTGGCGTGGCGGGTCTCGAGCCCATCCATTCGCTCACTGAATCTGTATTAAGGTTCGGGAGCATTCGCTTTGCCAATCTTGCAAGCATCTGTGCGCGCCGATAGTCAGGTAACGCAACCAGACCCGCAAATTCAGCAATCCCCGCGCACCGCAGTCCCATATCCATAGAGCTTGCCGCAAAATGCCCTTCATTATCCAGTATCGAGTTGTTTAATTGGGCTCCAGGTTCTGAGAAGACAACATGATAGCCGCGCTCTGCCTCCAATGGGATCTCACACCCTAGCGGTCGGAGCAGTTGGGCTGACCAAGCGCCAGCGGCCAGAATTACTTTGCGAGTAGGAATGGCTCCTGTCTTGTGGTTGATTAACCAGTGATCAGGCTTTTTTGACTGTAGGTCTTTTATTTCAGCTCGAACAAATGAAACACCCAAACTCTGCGCCTTTTCTGCCAAAGCCTGGCCTAGCCTACCTGGGTTCAGCGCTCTACCCTGATTCTGAATTACAACAGCCGCTTTATATTCATTGGATAGCGCTGGCTCAATTTCGCGCAGTTCATCGCCGTCAATAAAGTCCATTGGGACTCCACGTTCACGACGCAAAGCCCATTGCAGTAGTCGTGGGTCAGCTGCTGCTGAATTGCGAAAAACATGAATATAGTGAGACTCTGTAACCAGGTCCTCTGATCCAGTGCCTTCTAGCATCTGCTGATAAAGCGCAAAGCTGTCACGATTGATCAACAGCAACGCGTCAGCAATATCGTTCACTCGATTCAATTGTGCGCTATCCAGAAAACGCAACAGCCAGTTGAACATTCGTGGCGCATAGCTCCACCTAAGCGCGATTGGGCCTGCAGGGTCGATTATCCAGCCCGGAATTTTTTTCCACTGCCCTGGCAATGACTGTGGCACACAGGCCCACGAGGAGATCACACCTGCGTTACCATGGCTTGCGCCTTCTGCTGGGCTATTCCGATCTACCAATGCGACCTGCAAACCTTTCTCAGCGAGCCTCAATGCACAACAGATGCCGATAATGCCAGCACCGATAACCGTGATGTCGTAGCCGGGGGCCTCAGACATTTTGGGAAACAACAGGCTTAGCCTTTCGCCAAGCCGCCACCTGCTGAAACAGAACTGGCGCTACAAACACCAATGCAAAAAGGTCACTCTGCTGTCCGGGCGCAACCAGCAGGACGCCACAAAAGGCCATCGCCCAGCGAATGATTACCGGCATCCATACCAGAAAGAACTCGGCAACCCAGGTTGCCACCATAAAGATACCAACGGCACAACTCAGCGTAGTCGAAAGAAAAGCACTCCAGGTGAAGTAATCCTCAATCACAATCAGCATCGCTGGGAAGTAGACAAACACCATAGGTACCATCATTTTGTCTCCTTTATAGGTGTAAATACTGAAAAAATCCAGCCTAGACATAAATACTCTAGCCCAGTGACGGTCACTATCGACCTGAAAAGGTATATTGTCAATTAACCATTTTTGGTTAATTTTGGGTTTGTTAGAGTTATCAGGATGTATCGGATGGGCAGTGCCATGAGTCTCAATAGTATCGTGCACTAAAGTGGAGCGCAGTTAACAAATGCTGTCGACCAATACATGAAAGAGCATACGCGCGTAATCATGCATGCGGACATGGATGCGTTTTACGCCTCTGTGGAGCAGCGCGACCACCCCGAGTTTCAAGGCCGACCATTGGCAGTGGGTGGAGATAGTACGCGCGGGGTCGTGGCCGCAGCCAGTTACGAGGCCCGTCAGTTCGGGGTACGCTCTGCAATGCCTTCCGTTGAGGCTCGGCGACGCTGCCCCAAGCTGATTTTTGTACGAGGCAACATGGGCCTGTACAAAAAAGAATCAGCTCGGTTGTTCAACATTTTTCGTGAATTCTCGCCAGCAGTAGAACGGATTTCTCTGGATGAGGCTTTTCTCGATCTGACCGGCAGCGCGCGTCTTATGGGCCCGGCGAAACAAGTGGGAGAGCGCTTGCGCAAACGGGTACACGACCAACTGGCGCTACCGATTTCGGTCGGTATCGCTCCAGTCAAAATGGTAGCCAAAATCGCAAGTGCTGCGGCCAAGCCTGATGGCTTACTCGAAGTGATAGCCAGCGAAATGAAGCAATTCCTCGAGCCCCTACCAGTCGGACGCATCTGGGGTGTGGGGCCGGTGGCTCAAGAGCGCCTTGAGGCGTTGGGGTTTCATACGATTGGTGATGTGGCACACGCAAAAGATGATGACCTGCATCACGCTTTGGGGGGTTGGGGTATTGAAATTGCACAACTTGCCCGTGGTGAAGATATCCGCGATATCGAACCTTACCGTGAGGCAGTCTCTTACAGCGAGGAACATACCTTTGCCAAGGACGTTACAGCAAAGCGCGAACTAGAGCCTTTGGTGCGCGAACATGCAGAGTCCGTTGCCCGGCGATTGCGACATGATGGTGTCCGTGCACACACCGTGGTGCTGAAATGGAAATCAGCCCGGCGTAACGCACCCGGCGCCAGGGGCTATCCGGTGTTTACTCGGCGCACAACTTTGGCACAGCCTACGGATGATGGCCGCACTATTGCCGAGAATGCCATCGGATTGCTGCACCGCTGCGGGCCGGACGGAGCGATTCGCCTGCTTGGTGTGGGGTGTACCGGCCTCACCAGTGAATCCGCAGACCAGTTATCGCTG
The DNA here is from genome assembly GCA_963580215.1 of Gammaproteobacteria bacterium. Classification (GTDB taxonomy): domain Bacteria; phylum Pseudomonadota; class Gammaproteobacteria; order Arenicellales; family UBA868; genus UBA868. Next base: position 2,302 of record CAUZJT010000078.1, on the reverse strand, counting down.
TTTGACGCAGGCACGAATGCGCGCCGCTCAACTCTGAACCAAACGGTAGATCAGATCACTCAGCGCTTTGGCAAAAAAGCGATTGGCGCACTTACGCGCAAAGATCGCGAACAGATAGGTTTGTCGATGCAGATCAAACGCGGCGACGAGACGGACGGCTAAGGGGCTCAAGGCCACACCAGTTGCTCACAAAAAGGGCAATGGTCCCCGTGACCCGTTTCAGCGATGCCAGGCTGACACGCTCATCAAAAGCATGGATATTCTTTGAGACCGGCCCGTATACCAGGCATGGGCAATCATCGTAGAGGACAAATACCCTGCCATCGAGATAACCGGGTGTTACAAAAGACTCCAGGCTCGAGCCAAAACTGACGGCATGGACTTGACCCAGCACCTGCTCTGCCGCACTGCCTTCTTCCAGCACATAGCCGCGGGCGAAGAACCCGTTGTACTCAACCTGCGGCGGGTTGTCACGCAAGAAGGAATGATCCCGAGCGTGTGCGGTGATGCAATCCTCAATCTCCTTTGCCGCATCGCGTGGATCGACGCCGGGATAGATCGCTGCGCGCACATCCAGAGTGCACCAGGACGGCACCGACGATGCCCAGTCACCCCCATTGATCCGGCCGATGTTGAAATTGATCGGATGATCAAGCGAATCAAAGTAGGGATGCTCAAAGCGTTCTTCATTCCAGCGGGCTTCGAGCGCCTTAAGTACCGGAATTAGTGTCATCGCAGACTCGATCGCATTGGCCCCCTGCCCCGCCTCGCGTACATGCACCGGCCGGCCGCGCACATGAATGCGAAACCAGATCACCCCGGTATTGGCTCGTACCAGCATATTCTCCTCGGGCTCAGGAATCAGTGCTGCATCGGCACGGTAGCCACGAACCAGGGCCGAGAGCGCGCCGTTGCCGGTGCACTCTTCTTCAGTCACCGACTGCATATGCAACCGAGCTGCTGGCTGCCAGCCTAATGTCTCAAGCGCATCCAGCGCTGCCAGGTTGGCACACAAGCCCCCTTTCATGTCAGCACCACCGCGCCCATAGAGCCAATCACCCTCAACCCAAGGCTCAAAAGGGGGCCGGGCCCACATGTCGAGCGGCCCGGTGGGTACAACATCCACGTGACCATTAAGGATCAGTGAGCGACCCAGTTCTTGATCTGGCAAATGGGTGCCCACCACATTAATCGCGTTATCGTAATTGACCTTGACCGGGGAAAACCCCGGGTGATCCTGTATATCGTCAATATCGATTGACCACCGGTCCATTGTGTAGCCACGCGATGCCAGCGCCTCGTAGTAATGATCCTGCGCCGCACGCTCGTTGCCGCGGGTGGAATCCAAAGCCATCATCTGCTTTGTGAAATCGATCTGGCGATCAAAGCCTTTAGCAACCGCATCGAGAATCTCGCATGCGAACTCCGGCGCTACCGGCTTGGGTACAGCCAACGAATTCATGCGGTCAGGGATCCCGCCAGATTGCATGCGTGGAGCAGGAAACACAGCCGCCCCAATGGCTGACATGATCGTAATCAATCTCGATGGGCTCAACACCGCGGCGGGCGAGTTCGTCGCAGACCCGGCCCACCCCCTTGGGAATCACATAACGTTTGTCGTCCAGGCTTACACCTACAGTAGCAAACAGGAGTGCTTCGGCTTCGGTTAGCTCGATCACATCCCAGTCTGAAAGCGGTGCCGGCAACGGCTCCTTGAGCTCGTCCCGATATAGCAGTAATACACCCTCAGAAACCAGAACCATGATGCCTAGTAGGTGCAAAATACTGCCGTGCATCGGCATCCGATGAACCTGGTAGCCGAAAGGCTTGATGTAATCCTCCAGCCAATCTGTGCCGGCACGATTGCTGGCGATATCTGACTCACCCACAAAAAGATGATTCTGGTAGCAGATGATGTCGCCACCTTCCAGATACGGTCCAGGCCCATCGCTAGAAGGTGAAAATGGCTGTGCGGCAGGCATTACCACGTGATGCGTGTCGGAATCGGCTGCGAGCAAGGGTGCCACGATCTCGCGCAGTGGAAACACTTCCTTACGCCGATAGGCTCGGCGAATATTCACCTCAAGGTAATGCTTGCCCACGGTGTACACGGGATCTGCCGGGTACAACAACGAAGCCCCGGGCTGTAAATCAGCAAGGTAAGCGCGCTCCTCTTCGCTATAAGGCCTTGGCCGGTAAACCTTGATGCCATTATCCTGATAAAGGGTTGCCAGATTATCCAACTGTTGGGCCGTTTTTTCCCAGCGTTCAGGCATCGCACTGCGGATATCCAGCGGCTGGT
>CAUZJT010000077.1:0-11750 GCA_963580215.1 Gammaproteobacteria bacterium | reverse complement strand
CTTTAGCAGCAACCCGTCCTTCCCTTATTTCAATAGGAAGGACTATATTTTCAAGTGTCGTTTTCCATGGAAGCAGGGTCGCCTGCTGAAACATCATTCCAATATCGAGTCGGGGACCAACCACAGGTCTGCCGTCAAGAATGACACTTCCGGTTGTTGGAGGAATAAGCCCCGCCATAATTTTTAGTAATGTTGACTTGCCGCAGCCTGATGATCCAATCACCGATACAAACTCTCCAGTTTTGATCGACAGGTTAACATCTTCCAGGGCTACTATATAATTTCGAGCGTAAGTCTTTGACAAACGCTTTACCTCATAGACCGGCCGCGCACTCGACGCGGCCGGTCCAGAATTTAGGGGTATTGGATCAGTCATTTAGAACTCATGCATTCCAGCCCGACACAAAGTCATTTGTGTAGACGGAAGCGAGATCTGCCAGCGGTTCAGATAGACCTCCAGAGGCGACGGCTGAATCGTGTATAGCCTGCCAATGCTCTGGGGGTTGATATCCAAAACCATTGCCCATTAGGCTATCTGTCGGGGTCATCCTACCAAGAACACCATCAAAAAGCGACGCCGCATAATCCTGTTCACCTTCCTGTGGATTACCAGCAGCGCAATGCGCAAGACAAGCTTCTTTGTTTGCTGGATCAGACGCAAATCGCATGCCACGAACAAGCGCACGACCGAATTTTGGCGCTAGGTCTGGCATTGATTTCATTTGGCTTTCCAACATGGCAATGCCGTTACCAAAGAACCCTAAATAGGCTTCTGGTGTGATTTCTTTAAGTTCAATTCCGCGAGACGCTAAAATCGCTGCGTCAGAAACGGCTCCAGCATAGGAGCTAACCTCGTCTCGAAGGAAAGCCACTGCGGCAGTGCCACCGTCACCCACTGGTAAATATGTGAAGTCCGTTCCTGCCTTCATGCCGAGATCTGACATAATAGCTGTGGTAAAGGACACCTCCGCACCGTCTGCAGTACCAACACCAACTACAGTACCCGCAAGTTCTGACGGTTGAGAATAACCACTGTCAGCTTTGACAAGAAGCCCAAAGACAGATTTGGGATATAAATTGTAGAGGAATTTTACATCCACACCGCGGGCGCGGGCGCCAAGAGTTGGTCCTGGCCCTGGCGCACCTATGTGCGCTTGACCTGCTGCCATAGCCTGCAGCACTGCAGACGATCCATCTACGGCTTCAAAGGATGGTGAAATGCCGTCTTCGCCAAAATAACCTTCCCCAACGGCAACCCAATAAGGCAGCCAAGTCAGTGCAGAAGGGTTTGGTACAGCAAAGGTGATGGCTGTTTGAGCGCGGACAATTGACGGTGCAAACATTGCTGTTGCGGCAACACTACCGATCGTCAATGCACCAAAGTCTCTGCGCGAAAATTGTTTACGATTAGTCATTTGAATATCCTCCCAGGCCATTTTTGGCGGTTTGTTATTTGCAGCGCTTTTTACGCTACTTGCCGATGTGGCTATTTAATATGATTCGTAATTGAATACTAAATAATATATTAAAATGATCAAACATAAATTTAATATCTTGAAATAATGAAAAGTATATTGAATCATATGGCCACCGTGAGTCGTCAATCGACGCGAACTACGGCGATTTTTCAGGGCTCAGAGGGAGAACATTCATGAATAGCTACGCTGTTTCACCGCCGACACAGGCATATCTTGATATCATAGGAACCGAGGAAAAATTTCCAGTCCGTCGAATTTATTGTATCGGAAAAAACTATCTGGCACATGTCCGGGAAATGGAACAAGATGAAAGAGATCCACCGGTCATATTCATGAAACCTGCTGATGCAATCGTAAGAAACGGCGGCGAAATACCCTACCCTGTGTTTACGAATAACTTTCACTATGAGTGTGAGCTGGTGGTGGTTTTAAAATCAGGTGGCTACAATATAACTGAAACCAATGCCTCTTCTCACATCTTTGGATATGCCGTTGGGCTGGATATGACCCGCCGCGATCATCAGGCGGCGGCTCTGGCAAATGGTCTTCCGTGGGAAGTCACCAAAGCATTTGATCAATCTGCACCTATAGGTCCAGTGACACGAGTCGATGATATGGGAATTATCTCGTCAGGACATGTACGCCTTCAAGTCAATGGAGAAACCCGTCAGGATGATGACATTTCCCTGTTGATATGGAAAATTGATGAAATCATTGCGAAACTTTCTGAGCAAAATGAATTGAAGGCCGGCGACATAATCATGACTGGAACACCCGCTGGGGTAGGCGCAGTCGTGACGGGTGACGTACTTAACTGCTCAGTTGATGGTCTGGCCGCTATGCAGGTGCGGATAGGAGCTTCTGCAGCGTGACATTTACTCACCGCCTGGTAGCTCTTGGCACAGCGACTTTGGGGGAAGCCGCACAAGATGCCCGCATACCCAAGGCGCAATTAAGACCGGTTAGGCCGGGCATGCGCCTTGCGGGTCCAGCAAGGACGGTGAGATGTCTACATGGTGACAACCTTGCACTTCATCTCGCTATTGACAGAGCAAGGACAGGGGACGTTCTCGTGGTCGATTATGGTGAGAACATCGACAGCGGTCCTTTCGGAGAGCTTATGGCTCTCGCATGTCAGATGCGGGGGATTGCTGGACTTGTCATCGACGGGGCCGTCCGTGATAGCGACCAGATCGCCGCCATGGGCTTTCCTGTGTTTTCACGTGGACTAAATATCCGAGGAACCACCAAACTCAACCGGGGTGAATTGGACATCAACCTTAAAATTGGTGGCGTTATGATTTATCCGGGCGATATGATCGTAGCAGATTCTGACGGGGTAGTTGTGTTGCCCGCTTCGTCCGTAAAGGAGGGGCTTTTAGCAGGCGAAATGCGTGTGGTGAATGAAAAAAGAATGATGAGGCGCCTTCGTTCTGGAGAGCCGGCGCTTCAAGTATTCGGATTATTAAGGGGGGATACATCATGACAAAAATTGCAATCTTGGGTACAGGCCGAATGGGTACAGCCTTTGCCAGAAGACTGATTGAGGTTGGGCAACCCGTTATTGTTTGGAACCGAACCGCGGCGCATATGAATGCGGCTTTAGAGGCTGGAGCAACGCTGGCTAGTAGCATCACAGAGGCAGGCGATGCGGATGTAATCCTCATTTCGTTAACAAACGCGAAGGCAGTAGGGGCGGTGATTGATAAACTGATAACTGCAGGCATCGCAGGCAAGCTCGTAATCGACCTTTCGACACTACTGCCGCAGGAGACAAAAGATATAGGTGCGCGGATTACAGCCGCTGGGGCTGACTTTATAGATTGCCCGGTAGGCGGAACGGTAGGTCCCGCGCTGAAAGGTTTGCTATTGGGGATGGCAGGCGGGACTGAATTCGCTTTTGCTCGCGCCAAACCCATTCTTGAGCATCTTTGCAAGCGCGTAGAACTACTTGGACCCACAGGCGCCGGTGCGCACATGAAGCTTGCAGTGAACTTGCCGCTCGCTATCTACTGGAAAACTTTATCCGAGGCGTTGGTAATGCTGGACGGGTCTGGTATTTCGACAGACGTGGCTATTTCGATTATTGCGGATAGTTCAGGAGCGCCTACCGTACTAAAAAACAGAATGCAGATAGTTTTGGATACGATGGAAGGGACGGACCAGCCCGGAACATTCGACATTGCAGGCCTTGCAAAGGATCTCGATCTAGCACTGGCGCAGGCTGAAAAATTAGGGCATCAGATGCCACTCTCAGCAGAAACAATGAAAAGTTATACGGAAGCCATGGCTTCGGGCCTTGGCCGGTTCGACGGCGCCAGTCTAACCCAACACCTCTTGAGCGATTGATTTGGATATTCTCAGCGACCCTCTGACACTTTTACCTCTAATTGCGGCTCTTGTAGCGGCTGGAACAGCGATTGGTTTTCTAGCGGGGCTGTTTGGGGTGGGCGGCGGGGCCATATCGGTTCCGGTTTTCTTCGAGATTTTTGGCGCTCTTGGATATTCGTCCGATGTTGCCATGCCGGTTTCAGTTGGGACGTCTCTCGCCGTCATCGTTCCAACATCTATAAGTTCCGCCCTCGGCCATCATAAAAAAGGGACCCTGGACCTGGCAGTTCTGCGCGCTTGGGCTCTCCCTATCCTTATCGGCGTTATCCTTGGAGCAACAATAGCCAGTTTTTCAATGCCAGCCGTTTTTCAGTCCGTTTTTATCTTGGTGGCGTTAGTCATTGGGACAAAACTCCTATCAGGCGGCAAGGGCTGGAAACTGCGCAAAATGCTTCCTGGTGCGCTTGGGATGCGTTTTGGCGGCATTACCATCGGCTTAGTTTCCGCTATCATGGGGATCGGCGGCGGTGCAGTCTCAAACCTTTTTCTAACATTGCATGGTGTACCAATTCATCGAGCTATATCGACTTCTGCAGGTGTCGGAGCTTTGATCGCCATTCCTGGCACGATAGGGTACGTACTCGCAGGTCTGGGCCGGACCGACCTTCCACCCGGGTCACTTGGGTTTGTTTCGGTCTTTGCTTTTGCCCTAACTATCCCGACATCGCTCTTGACTACGCGGCTTGGGGTTGCACTTGCTCACCGAACGCCACGTCGGTCGCTAGAAATTGCCTTTGGCAGTTTTCTCATACTGGTGGCTGCCCGTTTTATCTTGGCGGTACTGTCAAACAAATGAGAACTCGCATCGGATTGCTAGCGCAGCCTAAATCTATGCGCTCAATAATTGACGCCACTCAGCCAGAGAAGCGGCACGGTTTAGCTTGAAATTGGTGCGTGAATAGAGGTGGCGAGCCCCCCCCCAACAAAATTACCCCCGAATGAATTTACCAGGCTAATACTAGAGGCCCGTGGTCCGTGACGCGGGGCCCTAGGATTGGGGGGCCCGGTCCATGGTCCTGCGGCTCAACTGTAACGATTGGGCCAAGTAACCCCTGCCGTTGGCCTATGACCCGAGCGGAACTATCATGCGCTGATTGAACCGCAGCAACGCTATAGGCAGGACATAGGTGCGTGCTCTATGGTCCGATAGTGCCGTGGCTCTTGGCTCCCGGTCCACGGGCCTAGGCAAGACCCTGCAGTAATCCCGTGCCAGGTTTCATGTAGTGGAATGGGGGGTGTTTTGTCTTTAGACGAGGTTGCAAAGTAGCCCTGCCCACTTCAAGCAAGTTTAATCTGACAAAGCCCTCACGGAGTGGTTCAATTTCTGTGCCGCATGATCATTGACTTGAGGTGCCTTTTACGGGTGTTCAAGTTTGTCTGACAACACCTTTATTTCACCTCGGCAGAGTTGTGGTGCCCATTAAAGCTTTATCGACGGCGTGTGCACATTGGCGACCTTCTCTGATAGCCCAAACGACAAGCGATTGACCGCGCCGCATGTCGCCGGCGCTCCAGACTTTATCATGATTGGTCCGGTAGCTGAAGGTATCGGCATGAACATTCTGGCGATCATCTAACTCGATCCCAAAATCTGTAATCATGCCTTCTGTTACAGGCGACACGAAGCCCATAGCCAACAATGCAATATCGGCGCGCAAAACAAATTCACTTTCTGGGATGGGCTGAAACTTTTCGTCAACCCTAATGCAATGTAGAGCTTTGAGTTGGTCATTTTCGCCCTCAAAATACTGGGTCATGGCTGCAAACTCACGATCTGCGCCTTCTTCTTGACTCGAAGATGTTCTCATTTTTACGGGCCAGTTCGGCCAGGTCAGTAACTTGTTCTCCTGCTCGGGTGGGGGTGGCATGATTTCAAGCTGAGTGACTGAGAGAGCGCCTTGGCGGATAGACGTGCCAATGCAGTCTGATCCAGTATCGCCACCACCAATAACGACGACATGCCTGTCCTTGGCAAGAATCAGCTCAGCATCCTCAGCTTCGTTCGATACACGCCTATTCTGCTGTGGTAGAAATTCCATGGCAAAATGCACACCTTTTAAGTTGCGTCCCTTGATAGGTAAGTCGCGGGGGCGTTCAGCGCCGCCGGATAGGATAACAGCATCATGTTGATCTACCAGGTTGCCAAGTGCAACATCGTCGCCCACCTTAACGCCTAAATGAAATGTGACACCCTCTGCGGTCATCTGAATGACTCGGCGATCAATATGGACTTTTTCCATTTTGAAATCGGGGATGCCATATCGCATCAGCCCACCAATCTTTTGATTTTTCTCGTACAGATTCACGTCATGACCCGCCCGGGCTAATTGTTGGGCCGCGGCCATGCCAGCAGGGCCAGAGCCAATTATCGCAATCTTCTTACCAGTTTTATGAGCAGGCACCTGTGGCATAATCCACCCATTCTCCCACGCTTTGTCGACAATTGCACATTCGATCGATTTAATTGTCACCGGACTTTCTATCAGGTTTAGGGTACACGACGCTTCGCAGGGTGCAGGACATATACGACCAGTAACTTCTGGAAAGTTGTTGGTTGAATGTAAGTTTTCGGAAGCCGCCTGCCAATCGCCCTCATAAACCAGATTGTTCCAATCCGGGATCTGGTTGTTTACCGGGCACCCCTTAAGGCCCTTCATATCATGACAGAAAGGGATGCCACAATCCATGCAACGACTGGCTTGTTCACGCAAAGTTTCTTCCCGCAAAGGCACACTAAACTCTTTAAAGTTGCTAATTCGTTCAGAGGCCGCGATATATGTTTGATCCTGGCGGTCAAGCTCTAGAAAACCTGTAACTTTACCCATATTTTATTACTCCACTTTTGTAACATTCACATGCCTTGAGTTTTCGTTTCATGCTACCGATTCTTCTGAGATTACTTCCAATTCGGCAAGCGCTCGACGGTATTCCGTTGGCATTACCTTCACAAACTTGGGCCGGTAAGTATCCCAGTTAGCTAGAATTTTGGCGGCTTGGATGGATCCAGTATAGTGCAGATGTTTTTCAATTAACTGACGCAGGCGTACTCCGTCATGGCGGGCCATATCACTATCGACTGCTCCCTGGTCAGACGGTTCAAAACCTAGTTTCCAATCGTCATCCAACACCGGTTCCAGTTCGACCATCGCTAAATTACACCTATCGGCAAAGGTGCCGTCTTCGTCAAGAACATAGGCAACTCCTCCAGACATCCCAGCTGCAAAGTTGCGACCAGTGTGGCCAAGTACAGTCACAATCCCACCAGTCATATATTCACAACCGTGATCACCAACGCCTTCGACAACCGCGGTGGCTCCAGAATTCCGCACTGCAAATCGCTCTCCGGCCACTCCATGAAGATAGCACTCGCCCTCAACAGCGCCATACAGCACGGTATTGCCTACGATGATAGACTTGCTTGGGTCAATCTGAACGGCACTCTGTGGTGGGTATATGATCAGCTTGCCACCCGACAGACCCTTACCCACATAGTCGTTACCCTCGCCTTCGACCTCAAACGTGACACCACGGCAAACCCATGCTCCAAAGGATTGTCCGGTCGTGCCGGTCAGCTTTATATGAATGGTATCGTCCGGTAGGCCAGCATGCCCGTAAAGTTTAGCAATCTCGCCAGAAAGCATGGCTCCAACCGATCGGTTCTTATTTGCTATATCGAGATCAATTCTAACAGGTTTACGTGTTTTCAATGCAGGTTGCGCGAGCCGGATAAGCTCACGGTCTAGGACGTCGCCGATGTGATGGATTTGGGTTTCGCATTGAAATATAGGCACGTCGGCGCCCATTTTGGGATCGAAGAACAGTTTGCTAAAATCTAACCCTCTCGCTTTCCAATGAGTGATAGCCGAATCTCGGTCAAGTACATCAATTTGGCCTATCATCTCATCAACGGTCGCAAAACCAAGATGAGCCATGATCTCTCTAACTTCTTCGGCCACGAAGAAGAAAAAGTTTATCACGTGCTCCGGTTGCCCAGTAAATCTTTTTCGCAACTCCGGGTCCTGAGTTGCTACTCCGACGGGGCAAGTATTCAGGTGACATTTACGCATCATGATACAGCCCGATGCCACCAGCGGCGCGGTCGCAAACCCAAATTCATCGGCACCGAGCAACGCCCCAACAATCACATCACGGCCCGTACGCAATCCACCGTCAACTTGAACTGAGATTCGAGAACGCAGTTTATTTCGCAGGAGGGTCTGGTGCGTCTCTGCAAGTCCCAACTCCCACGGGGAGCCCGCATGTTTAATCGAAGACAAAGGGCTTGCCCCTGTACCACCTTCCATTCCCGAAATCGTTACGTGATCGGCTCGGGCTTTTGCAACCCCAGCAGCAACAGTGCCAACGCCTACTTCTGAGACAAGTTTTACAGAAATATCTGCGCTTGGATTTACGTTCTTCAGGTCATAAATAAGCTGCGCCAGATCCTCGATCGAATAAATATCATGATGCGGAGGCGGCGATATAAGTCCAACACCAATAGTTGAGTGGCGCACCTTTGCTATCACCGCATCAACTTTATGGCCCGGCAACTGACCGCCTTCACCGGGCTTTGCTCCCTGCGCCATCTTAATCTGTATCATATCCGCATTTACTAGATATTCGGTCGTCACCCCAAAGCGCCCAGACGCCACTTGCTTGATGGCAGAACGTTTACTGTCACCGTTTGTCATAGGCGTAAAACGTTCGACTTCTTCGCCACCTTCACCGGTATTGGATTTTCCGCCAATGCGGTTCATGGCAATAGCCAGGTTTTCATGCGCTTCAGCCGAAATTGAGCCAAATGACATTGCCCCAGTTGAAAAGCGTTTAACAATGCTTGCTGCGGGTTCGACTTCATCTAGGTTTAGCGTCTTGCGCCCTGTTTCGTCTGCGTTTCGCAATCGGAACAGGCCTCGGATTGTTAAAAGCCGCTCTTGCTGATCATTGATCGATTTTGCATAAGCTCGGTATTTATCTTGACTGTTCCCCCGTACCGCATGCTGCAGGTTACTTACTTCGTCGGATGTCCATGCATGCGCCTCGCCGCGCTGGCGCACGGCATATTCGCCACCGATATCAAGCACATTTCGTAAGATCGGTATATCGGCGTAAGCCTCATGATGGCGGCGTAGGGTCTCTGAAGCGACTTCGGCCAGCCCAATGCCTTCAATCTGACTAGAAGTTCCAGTGAAGTACTGGCTTACAAAACTTGAAGATAGGCCGATCGCATCAAAAATTTGGGCCCCACAATAGGACTGATATGTAGAGATGCCCATCTTAGACATGACCTTTAGCAGACCCTTATTTATGGATTTAATATAGCGTTGGGTAATTTGATTTTCTTCTACCTCTGGGAGAAAAGCGTTCTTTTCATTCAAGTCAGCCAATGTCTCGAAAGCGAGATACGGATTGATAGCCTCAGCACCATAGCCTGCCAGCACCGCAAAATGGTGAACTTCGCGTGGCTCTGCAGATTCTATCACCAGCCCAACCGAAGTACGTAGACCTTGTTTAATCAGATGATGATGCACCGCCGCCGTGGCAAGCAATGAAGGTACCGCCACACGCTGCTGGCTGAACTTGCGATCTGACAGGACTATTATGTTAATTCCACGTTGAACCGCTTGAGTGGCCGCTTCACAAAGCTTTTCCAAACACGTTTTCATCCCTGCGGGGCCATCATCAACACCAAAAGTTGTATCCAGCACATAAGACACAAAATGATTGTCTTTTACTTCACTTATTTGCAGAATCTTCTGAAGGTCGGAATTTAGTAGGATCGGTTGCCGTACCTCTAGCCGCTTTTTCTTTGACAGATGTTCATGGTCAAAGAGATTAGGGCGCGGGCCAATAAACGATACCAGGCTCATTACTGATTCTTCACGAATTGGATCAATCGGGGGATTGGTTACCTGCGCAAAGTTCTGTTTAAAATAATTATAAAGTAACTTGGCTTTATTTGAAATAGCAGCAATTGGTGTGTCAGTACCCATTGATCCTAAAGGCTCTTGCGCGTTCACAACCATAGGGATCAGCAACAGTTTGATATCTTCCTGAGTATAGCCGAAGGCCTGCTGAGCATCGAGCAATTCCTGACCTTTGTAATCACGCTGAGACGAAACTAGCACGTCCACATCTTCTAGAACAATCTGAGTTTCCTTAAGCCACTGGTCATATGGATTGGCACTGCTTAATTTCTTTTTAATTTCTTCATCCGAAACAATAACGCCCTTTTCTAGATCAATCAAAAGCATTTTTCCGGGCTGGAGTCGCCATTTTTTGACCACCTTGCACTCATCAAATGGCAAGGTCCCTGCCTCAGAGGCAAGCACAACCGTATCGTCATCTAACACAAAATAACGAGCAGGGCGTAATCCATTACGGTCAAGAGTGGCCCCAATCTGGCGCCCATCAGTGAAAGCAATCGCAGCGGGGCCATCCCACGGCTCCATCATGGCTGCGTGATATTCGTAAAAGGCGCGGCGTTGATCATCCATCAGTGGATTACCCGCCCACGCCTCAGGGATAAGCATCATCATCGCTTGGGTAATCGAATAACCGCCCTGAAAAAGAAGCTCAAGTGCGTTATCAAAACAGGCGGTATCAGACTGACCCTCATAGGAAACAGGCCAGATCTTTTTAATGTTTTCGCCAAACAGCTCCGAAGATAGTGTCGATTGGCGTGCTGCCATCCAGTTTACATTTCCGCGCAACGTATTGATCTCGCCGTTATGCGCGACCATCCGGTAAGGATGTGCTAGTTTCCAAGACGGAAACGTATTCGTTGAGAACCGCTGATGCACCATAGCCAACGCTGAAACGCATCGGGAATCCCTTAGGTCAGAGTAATAGGGATGCAGCTGGTCGGCCAGGAACATGCCCTTGTATACTACAGTACGCGACGACATCGAGACTGGGTAGAAATCTTCCCGTTGGCCCATAGCCTCAATTACAGCGTTTGAGATTTCGCGGCGCAAGACATACACACTTCTCTCAAAAGCATTGTCGTCGAGTCCAGCAGGCCGGGCAAAAAACCCCTGTAAATGACCAGGTTCTGCAGCCATAATCTCTGGGTCCTGGGAGAGCGATGCGTTGTCGGTTGGAACCAGCCGCCAGCCGATCACCGGCTGACCAGCGGCTTCAGATACAGCCTCAATAATGGCTTTGATGCTATCCTGTAATTCAACGTCTTTTGGTGTGAAAAAGTAACCAAGGCTGTAGTCCCCGATCATAGGCAAATCAAAGCCCAGCTCACCACATTCCTCAGCCATAAAAGAATGAGGAATCTGAAACAGTATTCCCGCGCCATCACCCATCAGCGGATCAGCACCCGTAGCGCCCCGATGTTCAAGGTTTTCAAGAATGCGGATACCATCTTCAATGATTTTATGAGACTTAAGGCCCTTAATATTAGCTATGAAACCAAGCCCGCAAGCATCATGTTCTTTGGTGTGGTCGTAAAGTCCACCTTCTGCATTACGTTGTCTCACTATTGCTACGTTCATTACTGGCCTCTTTTATGGTCTCGTTTGGTCAGTGGTTGATCAGCCCCACCAACAGGTCCGCTAGCAATGTTAGTGCAAGATTGGCTGCTGGTCTATAAATAATTATAGTGCGGTTAGGCCAAGGCGAACACCTATCAGATTGCTCCCACAGCCTAAATCTATGCGCTCAATAATTGACGCCACTCAGCGAGAGCAGCGGCACGGTTTAGCTTGAAATTGGTGCGTGAACCGAGATGTACAGCCAAACAAAATTACCCCCGAATGAATTTACAAGGCTAATACTAAAGGGCCGTGGTCCGAGGCGCATGGCTCGTGATCCGGGGTCTCCAGGTCCATGGTCCTTGGTCAGTTTGGATTGGGCCAAGTAACCCCTTAA
>CAUZJT010000076.1:0-11888 GCA_963580215.1 Gammaproteobacteria bacterium | reverse complement strand
GCGTTGTGAATGTACTGCCGAGCCTCGGTAAGTCCATCACCGCTCAGCGCCCAGAGGTGGTCCATGGCGGCCTGCAGATCGAACCGACGGCCAGTCAGTGCCTCGAAGTTGCGCGTGCCGTCGGTCCATACCGCGCCGTCGTAGTTGGAGTTTTTTATCCAGTTCCAGAGGGTTTCCCGGGTGGTTTCATGAGTCGAATGCGAATCGCCCGTAATCGGATCAACAAAACCAATATTGGCGATGGTAGTTCGTTCGCGGGCGGCCAGGTCGACTACCGCCTCTTCCAATAATTCGCGGGTACTGTCGATCACACAGGTTGGGCACGGTAGCCCGTCGGTATGGTCGATTACCAGTGCCAGTGCGTGTTGACGTTTGCGGGATACCAGGGAGAATTCCAGCGGCAGGATAGGGCCGTGGTACATTTGCCAGTCACCTGTCACATGTGGCGCAAGATCATCGAGATCCCAGATCAAAGAGCCAAAACCAATGACAGCCAGTCGAGTCATAAGTTAGCAGGATCAAAGCAGATTGACCCCCCGACTTTGATGCGGTATTGACGTTTGCCTATGGACACTCGTGTTATCTTATCTGTTCAATGGGTTTCAGAGTATGGTTTAGATCCAAATTTAGTTTCCCGCCACGGCTTCTTACTTTTTAGATATGCGCAACAGTTTCACTCCAACCTTTAACGAATTACCTGATGAGTTGCCCGTGTTTCCATTGCCCGGGGCAGTGATTCTGCCCAATGGCCAACTGCCGCTCAACATTTTTGAAAAACGCTACCTAAATATGGTGTTTGACGCACTGACTGACTCTCAACTGATTGGAATGGTGCAGCCTCGGGAGGACAATAACGTGAATCTTCCGGAACTCTATAGCACCGGTTGCGCAGGGCGGATTGTCAGTTTTAGTGAGACCCGGGATAACCGGCTGTTGATCGTATTGGCCGGGGTGTGCCGCTTCGATATTCAAGAAGAATGCGACCCAGTCAAGGATTATCGTCGTTTTCGGGTGTCATGGGACCGCTTCACCAATGATCTGGCCAAGGAAGATCTGGAGATTGATTGCGCTGCGCTTTTAATCTCGGCACGACGTTTTATGGAGTACCGCAAACTCTCGGTCGACTGGAGCGCGCTGGATACCCTTGCCTTGCCAGAACTGGTCGATACCCTGGCCAGCAGCCTGCCGTTCTCCCCAGAAGAAAAGCAGGGCTTGGTCGAGGAAGTCGTTATCGGGGACCGTCTGGAACTTCTGACAGCGCTGTGCGAGTTCGGCGCTATCGCTGGGGTCGAAGAATCAACTCTGGCCCATTAGTTCAGGATCAGCGATTTTAGGCTCTCGGCCAGTAGTATTTTCTCATGGCTCGTTATCCAGAATTGGAATCGACTCGACGTACTTGACGGATATAGTGTTCTAACTGGGTTCGAAGGTTAGAGCGGATATGTACGTGATGTGGGCTGGCACTTTTGCAAATACTGCTACATTGGAGTGACCAAAGAGACCTTTGAGTCTGGTACACGCACCTGCAACCGCCCTAAGGCTACGCGAACGGCAAAGCAGGCAAGGTCGACTTCAGCAGGCTCATCCATCGCGCGCCCATTGCGCAGACAGAACCGACTGCCATGCAGCGGACAGCGTACGGTTTCTCCATGCAGCGCACCCATCGATAGTGAAGCATCCTCATGAGTGCAGGTATCAGCAACCGCCAATGGCGTACCGGCGACGTTGGCGATCAGAACTCTCTTACTGGCGGTATCGACACGCCGCATGCTCCCCGGTGGCAGGTCATCCAGCCGTCCGGCATCAATCCATGAAGCGGCTTCCCGTTTCAGTTCGTCAGAGTCCATCACTTGGTTCGTGGGTTGGGGTGTCAATGATGGATCCTTCATGTGTAGCCGTTTCAGGTGAGAACCAAGCAAGTTGGTCATGCAGGCGTACAACGCTGCCTATAATCAGGAGCGTTGGCGCCTTAACTTTAGCAGCAAAGACAGCCTCAGCCAGTGTATCCAGGGTGCCGCTGATCACTTTCTGATTCACCGTGGTTCCTTGCTGAATCAGCGCTGCGGGGGTAGTTGGTGCAAGTCCATGATTGACCATCTCCCGACAGATGGTATCCAGGCCAGTCAGCCCCATATAGACGACGACTGTTTGTGCGGGTTGGCACAGTGCATCCCAATTAAGATCAACGCTGCCATCTTTAAGGTGTCCCGTCACGAAAAGACAGGATTGCGCGTGATCTCGATGGGTCAGTGGAATCCCGGCATAAGAAGCACAGCCCGCTGCAGCGGTAATGCCTGGAATGACCTGGAAAGGAATATCATGTGTCACCAGATCTTCGATTTCCTCACCGCCACGCCCGAAGATAAATGGGTCACCACCTTTGAGGCGCAGCACGCGTTTACCCTGTTGGGCCAGCGTCAGCAGCAACTGATTGATATCCGGTTGTGCCACTGCGTGATTGGATTTTTCCTTTCCCACGTAGATCCGCTCGGCATCACGGCGCACCAGGTCGACAATAGCCGGGGCCACCAGTCGATCATACAGTACCACGTCAGCACGCTGCATTAGCCGTAGAGCTCTGAATGTCAGCAAGTCAGGATCTCCTGGGCCGGCACCAACGAGGTAGACCTCGCCGCGACTATAGTCATTGTCCGACGTGACGCTGATCATGCGTGTTAGCTCTTTTTTCGCTTGGCGTTCTTTGCCTGCAAACACCAGCTCGGCCACGCGACCTTGGAAGACCTCCTCCCAGAAGGCGCGCCGCGCGCCGGTTTCGGTTAGTGCAGTTTTGACGCTATCACGAAACTGCCCAGCGAGATCTGCGAGACGCCCATAAGCGGCGGGGATCAGGGTTTCTAGGCGAGCCTTGAGTAGTCGGGCAAGTACCGGTGAGGTGCCGCTGGTGCCAATTGCAATAATGACCGGTGAGCGATCGACGATAGAAGGCACGGTAAATGTACAAAGGTCCGGCTGATCTACGACGTTGACCGGGATTTGTTTTGTCTGCGCAGCCTGTGACACCGCCTGGTTAACAGCGCGATCGTCGGTGGCGGCAATGACAATCCGGGCATTTTCAAGTTGTGCCGGATCAAAGCGTGTCGGAATCCATTTCAGTGTGCCGGAAGCGACGTATGCTTGTAGCGTGGTTTCTAGTTGTGGAGCCACAACGGTTACCCGAGCTCCTGCGCGCAGCAGCAGGTCTATTTTGCGCTCGGCGATCCTTCCCCCACCCACTACCAGGCAGGGTATGTCGCGCAGTTTGAGAAAGACTGGAAGGGCGTCCATGAATCAGAGTTTATTACGGGGCAGTGGTCATTGTGCGTGCCGCACTGGCTGGGTGCTATATCCAGATGGCAATACAAGCAAATTCCGCATCAGCGCCGGCATTTGCTTCGACATTGTTGCCCCTTCTAGCTGATATAGACTTTCACCGCAGGCAGCAGAAAAAATAAGGTTTGGTGTAATGGATCCAGCGCTCTGGCTGGTTAAGGGTGCGGGTCAAGCCCATGGGGAGAGAGCATCCCGCTAAATTGACAACAGCTAGAATCCGGCCTTGGCGTAAAGCGCCTGCGCTCGCACTGGGTCGCGTTCGATTCCACGACCCTGCTCAAGCATCTGTGCCAGCGCTACCATCGCCCCTTCGAGACCTTGAGTTATCCCAAGCTCAAACCAGTGCACTGCCCGGGCGTCATCTTGTTGAACGCAGTCGCCATCCATATACATAAAGCCAAGGCCATGCAGGGCAAGGCCATACTCCTGGGCAGCCGCGCGCTTCATCCATTTGTAGGCAAGCTGTTCATTGCGGACAAGGCCAAGACCATTCTGGTACATAATGGCCAGACGGTATTGGGCCTCGGCGCTGTCATTTTCAGCGAGCCCCGACAGCAACTGCATTGCCCGGGAAAAATGCTTGGCTTCAAAGGCGGCAATGCCACTGGTGAGCTGCAGTGCGATATCTTCAGGTGTATTCATGGTCTGGTGTATGGTTTGTCTGTTACAGGCCCGTTGTTGGGCTAAAATATGAAGATCTAGTCAACGAAGCGTAGCAGTACACTTGGCAAAGGGCACTATCCAATTGGGTATGGAAGCCCGCCTAGCTGACGACCTAGACTATCGGCTTATAAGTGACTAAGTGGCGTGGGATTACTCCCACCCAGATAACGCAACAGCCTGCAAGATGCGCCAATACCTTCAGAAAATTGCCACCGGGCCAGAACTCAGTAAGGATCTGTCCCGCGATGAGGCTCGTGCAGCAATGACCGAGATTTTGTCCGGTGGGGCCGATCCGGTCCAGGCGGCTATTTTTCTGATTGCACTGCGTATGAAGCGCGAAACCATGGCTGAAAACCAGGGAGTGCTCGATGCCTTGTTGGCCCATGCCAATCAGGCGAGCGCTAAAGTGGATGACGTGCTTGACCTGTCAGATCCTTTTGATGGATTTACCCGGGGCATGCCGGTGGCACCTTTCCTGCCCGCAGTGCTTGCGGCTTGCGGCATTGCGACGGTCAGCAATGGTGCTGAATCGATTGGTCCGAAATTTGGTGCCACCCATCGCAAAGTCTTGCGCAGCGCGGGTATCGACGTCGATCTGAGCCCGGATCAGGCAGCTGAACAAATCGCAGATCCAGCTGTCGGTTGGGCCTACGTCGACCAGAGGTTTTCTTGTCCATCATTACATGAACTTGCCGAACTGCGTACCCGTATTGTCAAACGACCGTGTCTTACCACCTTGGAAGTGCTGTTGGGCCCGGTGCGTGGTCGCAGCCGGACCCATTTGTTGACCGGTTATGTGCACAAACCCTATCCACCCGTTTACACGGCTCTTGCTCGTGAATCAGGTTACGCCTCGGCAATGATTGTGCGCGGGGTCGAAGGTGGAGTGGTTCCATCGCTTAATCAGCCGTCGAAACTTTTTATTTACCAAGGGGATGAGTTAGACAAAGAAGTGCGACTAGACCCGTCAGATTACGGAATAAACGCGACGGTGCGCAGCGTGCCTCTACCAAAGATAATCCCGGCCGGTGACGCTTCAGATGAAATCATGACAGCGCTGGATCCGGATGCCTTGGCAGACTCTTCAGCGGAGGCTGGGTTGCAGGGGTTAGCAGGGGTCGATGGGCCGGTCAGGGATAGCCTGGTTTACGGTGCCGCGCTGTGCCTATGCCAGCTTGGCCTGGAGGCAAATGCGGCCAGTGCATCAAAGAAGGTCCGCTCGGTGCTGGATAGCGGTGAGGCCATGCGGCGATTCGAGGCGGTGATTCAGTAATCCGTGCGTCGTGCGCTGCACTCCAATCCTCTTTTGTTCTCAATTATGGCGTCAATGATTGGCGACAGGATGATTTCCATTGCCAGGCCCATCTTGCCACCGGGCACTACAATGGTATTTCGCCGTGAGATAAAAGAGTCATGAAGCATGGACAGCAGATAGGTAAAATCCACGCCGAACTTGTTTGGATCACGAAAACGGATCACGACGAAGCTTTCATCAGGCGTTGGAATGTCTCGGGCGACAAAGGGGTTTGATGTGTCAACCGTTGGTACCCGTTGAAAGTTGATGTCAGTGCGAGAAAACTGGGGTGCGATGTAGTGCACATAGTCATGCATCCGCCGCAGAATGGTTTCAGTTACGGCTTCTGGCTCATAGCCGCGGCTCGCTGTGTCTCGATGGATTTTTTGAATCCACTCAAGATTCACAATAGGGACTACTCCCACCAGTAGGTCGACGTGCTGGGCGATATTGGCCTTGCTGTTCACTACGCCGCCGTGCAGGCCTTCATAGAAAAGCATGTCGGTGTCATCACCAATATCTTCCCAAGGTGTAAAGGTCCCCGGCTTTTGTTTATAAGGCGCCGACTGTTCTTCGTTATGCAAGTAATAGCGTATTTTTCCGGTACCGGTCTCACAATAATCCCGGAAAAGGCGTTCCAGTTTCTCAAAGTGATTTCCGTCTGGACCGAAGTGGCTCAGGTTCTCGCCGCAGGCTTGTGCTTTGGCAACCTCGTCACGCATCTGGTAACGATCGAACTTGTGAAAACTGTCACCCTCGACTACGCATACCTTAAGGTTTTCACGTAAAAAAATATGCTCTAGCGCAGTTTTAACGGTACTGGTACCGGCGCCTGATGAGCCGGTCACGGCAATGACGGGGTTTCTCGTGGACATAAGTTTTACTCCCCTAAGCCGGGTAGAAAACTGCCAGGCAACAGGTGCAACTGATTTAATAATTGCGACTATAAGGGATAGGTATCATCAGAATAAGCAAATTTATTTTATTCGATAAATAAGTTTATACTTATCCTTATCCTTATCCTTATCCTTATCCTTATACTGGCTTGCTATTTCCTAGGTACAGCCGCAGGCCAGGGAGAGTCTATGCATATTACGATTCGGCAATTACAGGTATTTGAGGCAGTTGCCCGGCATCTGAGTTATACCCGCGCTGCAGAAGAATTGTATTTGACGCAGCCCGCAGTCTCTATGCAGGTTAAGCAACTGGAAGGCTCGGCTGGGTTACCGCTGTTCGAGCAGATCGGTAAGAAGATTTACCTGACTCAGGCAGGTGAAACCATGTTGGTGCATGCTCGAACCATTATGCAGCACCTGGCCGTAGCCAGCGAGGAAATGAACGAACTTCTTGGTGTGGACTCGGGGCGTCTGCGGATCGCCATTGCCTCTACCGTGAATTATTTTGCTACCCGACTGCTCGCGGCTTTCGCCCGTGAACACCCTGCGGTGGAAATCTCTTTGGATGTGGCCAACCGCGAATTGCTTCTAACCCGCCTTGACGAAAACGTACCCGACCTTGTGCTGATGGGCCAGCCCCCAAAGGACATGGATCTGGTATCTGAGTCATTCATGGATAATCCGCTGATTGTGATCAGTGCTCTGAATCACCCGCTGGCTGGGCGTCGCAACATCCTTTTGAGCGATCTGGCCCAGGAGAAATTTCTGGTTCGTGAGCCAGGATCAGGGACGCGGATTGCCATGGAGCGATGTTTTACTGAAAACGATTTTGATTACCAAAAAGGGATAGAACTGACGGGTAACGAGGCGATTAAGCAGAGTGTCGAGGCAGGTTTGGGTCTGGCAGTTGTTTCGGCCCATACGGTTGAGTTAGAACTTACCCTCAAGCGTCTCATTCAGTTGAATGTGCAGGGGTTTCCGATCATGCGCCGCTGGTATGTTGCGCACCGGCGCGGCAAGCGCTTGTCACCGACAGCTGAGGCTTTTCGCAAGTTTGTCCTTGAGGCCGGGGCCAAGGCTAGCTAAGAGCTACGCCTAGCGCTGACAAAGCATATAACCACTTTCTACCTGCAGATAAAGAAACGTAATACCGCTTTGCGGCGCGCTAAAGGATAATCATCGGCCTTATGGTTTGATTGATAGCGCTCCCACGGAAGTGACCCATGTTTAAGCTTGTTTTGAAAGCTGGCTTGGTAGCAGGCAACTTTGCACTTCTGGCGGGTTTCGCCGTAACAGCCCATCCCACACCAGCTATGATGTCAAGCGAATGGGGTGGCGCAGTGTGCGATGCCTGGAACCAGGATCCGGGATTGACTGATGAACCGTGGCAAGCTCGGGCTGGGTTGATAACAATGCGGGTCGCCCATCCAAGGTCATGCACGTTTATCGTAGCGATTGTGAAGATGAGCCAACCGCACAGATCCGAATTGCACCCGTCGATGTTAAAGCGCAGTGTGTAGACGGGAGTGCAGTTGAGACCACAACCCTGAGTAAGAAAGTGGATTACCGGATGCATGCCAAGACCTCGCGTTGGATTGAAATGGGGGCTGGCGAATACGGACCCATGAAAGCTATGTCCTTTATGTGCCTGAAATTTTCAGGTCCGAAATGGGAGGCCATGAAAAATATGGGCCCGTTTTCCAGTTTTCTGCTACTAGTAGGAGTTGTTCCGAGGGATACCGCTACCTGCCTCTGATAGAACGCGCCGACCTGGCCACCTGAGCCGGTGGTTCACTCCCTCACCGATCCGCCGACAGCGGTGGGTGATGCGCTGTTATGTCAGTCCTTTTCTTGCCCCGCTGGAGCGAGCGTTGGCTGTTTGCCAGACCCGTTTTTGATAGTGGCAAGTAGGTGTGTCAATTTGTACCCGGAAGTCATAAAATTAACTTATTAAAGGCTGCAAACTCCTAATGGAGTCTCGGCACGCATTTTCGGCATGTACACATATTGGGCCTAGCCCGCGGCAAGGTGAACACAAGATGGCTGATCGACGACTACAGGTTTTTACAACGGTGGCACGGGTGCTCAGTTTTACCAAGGCAGCCGAGGCGCTGCATATGACGCAGCCCGCAGTGACTTTCCAGATTCGCCAGTTGGAGGATTACTTCAACACTCGATTGTTCGATAGGACGCATAATCGCATCAGCCTGACCACGGCTGGGGATCTCGTCAAATCCTATGCCGATCAGGTGATCGCGCTGTACAGCGAGATGGATAACGAGGTTCGCAAATTGACGGGCGATGTGCTGGGTCCCCTTGTGCTTGGGGCCAGCACGACCATCGGTGACTATGTTATTCCCAGCATTCTCGGCGAATATCAGGCGAAGTTTCCTGACGTGTTAGTACGCCTGCATGTGGCTAACACGGAAGGTGTTATTCATATGGTCGAAAGCAACGAGATCGACATTGGTATTGTCGAGGGGCCAGTGGGTAACCAGAACCTGGTATCCAAGACATGTTGGGATGATGAATTGGTCATCGTCATGCCGCCTGGACACCCGCTGGCAAAGTCATCATCAGTGGCTATCGAAGCAATCCTGGAGTACCCCTTTATCAGCCGCGAAGAAGGATCGGGTACCCGTAATGTTATTGCGGATTATATGCGTGGCAGGGGCCATGAATTTTCTGACCTTAACCTGACCATGGAGTTTGGCAGCCCTGAATCAATAAAGAGTGCTGTTGTTGCTGGCCTGGGTATCTCAATTTTGTCTGTTGCCACACTGAACAAGGAACTACAGCTTGACATGTTGGTTAAGGCTAGCCTTGATCCACCCCTGACTCGACCCTTTTCAATTGTTTATCAGAGGCAGAAGTTCCGATTGCGAGCGATGGATGAGTTTCTGGATTTTACCGAGGCGCATTGCGTTGCCAAGCAATCGGTTCAGTGAATCGAATTGACTGCCAGGCGATCAGCCTGAGTCCGGTACTTGATGGCTGATCCCGACCGCAAGCATTGGCAGAGTCTATTTGACAGGTTGACAGCGGAGCACCGGCAAAGCCTGCTAAATTTTGCCCAATACCTGCTATCGTGCCAACCGGACCTCGCCCCGGCAGAACTTGAAGTTGCTGATATTCCCCGCCCGCGAAGCGAAAGCGTAATTGGGGCAATACGTCGCCTATCTGAAACTTATCCCATGCTTGATCGGGCTAAACTTTTTAACGAAGCTTCGTCCCTGATGACCCAGCATGTGCTTCAAGGCTCAGAGGCAGATGCGACTATTGATCAACTAGAGACCCTCTTTAACGGCCGTTACCAAGATTCGCTGAAAAAAGAACGTTAATCGACCTGAAACGAGTCAATTTACATTGCTGGGTGTCATCCTTTAGTTGTTCAGTATTGCCTGAATGACAAAAAACATGAAAGAATCGGTGTCGCTAACTACCTAACGGATCCGGATCACAATTTCATGCCAGATGACACACATAATGTTTCTGATGCCGACGGCTATAGGCCGAATGTCGGCATTGTGTTGTTCAACAACCTCGGGCAGGTGTTGTGGGCACGGCGTACGCGCCATGATGGTTGGCAGTTTCCTCAAGGCGGCGTCGAGCAAGGAGAGACAATTGAGCAGGCGGCCTACAGAGAGCTTTTCGAAGAGGTTGGACTGCGCCCACAGAATGTGCAACTGGTCGGCCGAACTCGCCAATGGCTGCGTTACGATGTGCCAGGCAAGTTACGGTCACGCAGAACCACCTTTCGTGGGCAGAAGCAAATGTGGTTCCTGATGCGCATGCTTGCAGCAGACGACAAAATCTGTCTGGACCATAGCGCTGTACCCGAGTTCGATTATTGGCAGTGGGTGGATTACTGGTTGCCAGTCAAACAGGTAGTGGCATTCAAGCGTACGGTGTACGAGACGGCACTGTCTGAGTTAGAGCCTCTATTACAGCGGGTCTAGATTGCACCGCTGGGCTCGCTGCGATCAGGCCACTGTGTCAGCTATGTTTTGGATTGCGCAGTCGGTGAATCAATTCGGTAGTTGAACGTTGGTAGCGAAAAGGCAAACTGTGGACGGCGCCGCCGGCTGCCTGCACGATATCGGCCCCAACAATTTCCCTCTGACTCCAGTCGCCACCTTTGATCAGGTGGTCCGGTTTGATTTGGCGGATAAGCGCCAGCGGGGTTGCCTCATCAAACGCAGTAACGAGGCTGACACACTCAAGCGCAGCGACGAGTGCCATACGGTCTTCCAGTGAGTTGATCGGCCGTCCAGGCCCCTTATCCAGTTGGCGTACTGAGTCATCGGTATTCAGGGCCACTAGCAGTGTGACTCCCAGCCCAGCCGCTTCCTCAAGGTAGGTAATGTGACCACGATGAAGAATATCGAAACAGCCGTTGGTAAAAACCAGTGGCCGCTGGGCGGAGTCGACCTGCCGCTTCAGCGCTTTTGAGTCGAGGATGATTTTATGGGTGCTGTTCACCCCAGAATGAGACCGGCTGATATTCAGATGTACTCAAATACTTTGATCACCCGTACGACGCCTGGCACAGATCGGGTCACTTTGACAGCGGCTTCTGCCTCGGCGCGGGTCACCAGCCCCATCAGATAAACATTCGCCCGTTCGGTTACCACCTTGACCCGGGTAGGGTCCAGTGCTCCCGAGGTTGCCATCGCCGTTTTGACTCGGGTGGTGATCCAGCCATCGTTGGCACGACTGGTTAGATTCGTTTTGCCCGCAAGCTCCAGGCGATTGATAACTTGTTGTGAACCTTTATGCGCCTTGGCCAGATCGAGAATCTTGTCGATATCTCTTTGGTCGGGCACTTCACCAGTCAGCAGAACAATTCCATTAAATACGGTGACACTGACATTTTCATTCTGGATCTCTTTTTGGTCACTTATTGAACTGCGAATATCGAACTCGATTTTGTTGTCGTCCCAGTAAACGCTCGCACCACGGCGGTCGCGGGCAATGTCGACGGCGATCACTGCAGCGGTGGTAGCCACGACGATACCGCAGCCGCTGACCGTAACAGCGGTCAGCAGCGCTAACAAGGTATGCCTGAAGGGTCTTTTCGGAATGGCGTAACGAAACTGGATCATGAAGATTATCCGCAGAAGTGTTTATCAATCAGTCGACACAGACAGTGGATGATTATAGCGTGAGCTTCCTGGATTCGCGCAGTGTTGTCGGATGGTACGCGTAACTCGATATCGGTATCACGCAGCAGATTGCCGAGCTGACCGCCCTCACGCCCGGTGAATGCCGTGATAGTAAGATCTGTGATGTTCTGGGCCGCACGTACCGCCTCGAGGATATTCGGCGAGTTACCCGATGTCGTGATAGCGATCAGGTGATCACCTGATCGACCCAGGCCCTCGATTTGTCGTGAGAAGATCTGGGCAAAATCGTAATCGTTGCCGGTTGCGGTCAAGGCGGCGGTATCGGCAACCAGTGCAATAGCCGGCAAGGCCTGACGTTCTTTTTCATAACGCGCCAGCAACTCACCGCTGAAATGTAATGCATCACTGGCGGAGCCACCGTTACCGCAAAGCAGCACCTTGCCGCCACCATCCAGTGTTTCAATAATGGATCGCCCAGACCGGGCAATAGGGCCCGCCAGCCGGTCAGCGCTGGCGAGTGCAATCTGTGCACTGGCACCGAATTGGTCGCGAATATCTTGCTCCATGGATTGCATCTCT
>CAUZJT010000075.1:0-11993 GCA_963580215.1 Gammaproteobacteria bacterium | reverse complement strand
ATAAATGCGCTCCTCTCTTGCCGCGGTACGCTGGCGAGTCAACCCGTACCCGTGATTGACCAGCAATCTCCAACCGTTGTCGAGGGTTTCACGGGTTGCGAAAGGACCGATTCGCAGGCAATCAGTTCGGGCACCGACCACAATCGCCTTTTCCGAGATCAGTTCCATTGAGTCAAGATTTATCCCTGGTTCGGCTTCTGGCAGATCTATTCCCGCCTGAGGTGTGGCACTGGTCGCCCATAGATAAAGGGCACCATTGGCCAGAATCAGTAAGAAAAAGAGCCATTTCATAGTATTTCGTGGCTGACCTGCTGAATCCCCTGTAACACCAGGTCGGGTTTGATATCAGCCGCCCTGGTTAAAAGAGGGGCTATTGTCGTTGCCCAGCCCCCTGTCATCAATACAGAAAAGTCATCCCCCAGCTGCGCCGAGAATTCACTGAGGACCTTGTCGATTCCTCCGGCCGCAAAGACCAGAGCACCATTGCCGACAGCCGAGCCAGTATCCGAATTGAACGCGCCCGAATACATTTTTAACTCGCCGTGTAAATGACTGACATGCTCAAGCAAAGCCTGGGTTGCGACTTGTGGGCCGGCGCTGATCACCCCGCCCAGAAACTTCCCGTCAGCCAAAAGCGCATCAACTGTAATAGCAGTGCCACAATCCACCACGGCCAACGAACCGCTTCGCTGATCATGCGCTGCGATTAATGCCAGCCAGCGATCACAGCCTAAGGTGGTGGGATCCTGATAACAATTACGCACCCCATGCTGCGCACACTGAGCGCTAAGAAAGGTCGGTTTTAATCCCCAGGCCTTATCACACCACTGTCGCAGCGGATCAACCACATCATCACCCGCGCTGTTGCAGGCGATGACACGCACTGGATTCGTGACATCCCCCCAGACACCAAAATCCGTGGCAGACCCCTCGTTGCCAAACGGGTCTCCTACGGACCAAGATTGTCCGCCCGATAGTGCCCACTTAATCCGGCTGTTCCCCAGATCCACCAACAGGTTCATCGTTTGGTCTGCATGATCCACTTCAACTTAAAGGTAACCCAAGGGGCTCAAATGATAGAGTGATATCGCCAGCTATTATCGGTGTAATAGAGCCGTCATCGCAGCGAAGCCGATAACGGCCAAGTTCGTCAGCGCCCTCACCTACTCCGACCACAAACTCCTGCTGCGAGGCAGCCCGAATAGCCTTTCCGCGAAAAATATCCAGCGCATTCCAGCCGGGCTGGTCGGGCGTGAAACCCAGATTATCAAATCGTTCCAGCGCCCCAACCAGATCGGCCAGCACATAGGCAATCAGTTCTGTGCGCTGAGGCAACGGCCCCGTAATCTGTGATGCCAAATCAGTTACCGCCCGGCCTGTATCGAGGGTTGCAAGAGCGGGATCATCGATATTTAACCCAATCCCGATGATCGCGCAGACCTCTTTATCGGCTCTAGAGTTCAACTCCACCAGCACCCCACCGAGTTTTTCGCCCGACGCAAAAAGATCGTTGGGCCACTTCAAGCCAACCTTGCCGGCGCCAAGCTCGCGTAACCGACTCGCCAATGCGAGGCCGATGGAAAGGCTAAGCCCCCCCAACTCGGCAGCACCTTTGCGAAAACGCCAGCCCATCGACAGCATCAAATTACGATAAGGCGAGCCACACCAGGAGCGCCCGCGTCGACCGCGACCGGCACTTTGAAACTCGCTGATACAAACCTGGCCGTGTAACTCACTGTTGCCAGCCTGGCGGGTCAGCCAGTTACTGGTTGAATCCACGGTATCCAGCAGAACAACCTGATCGACAAACGGGAACTCTCTGGTTGTCAGAGCGGATTTGAGCTGCGCCTCTTCCATAGGATCGACCGCTAAGTCCAACTGGTAACCGGTCGAGGCTGCCACCTGAAACTGAAGGCCATCTGCCTTCAGTTCTAAAAGATATTGCTTTACTGCCGGCTCACCGATCCCAACGGCCAAGGCAAGCTCGGCGACACTCGTAGGCTTTGTCGTACCTAACGCCCGTACTAGTCGGGTGCGCTCAGTCATCATCGTTACTCTGCTGGGATCGCCCCCGCAGGCGTTCAAGCTTTTCCCGAATCTTGATCTCAAGGCCGCGATCCACTGGATAATAGAAACGCTGACCTTGCAGGGTATCGGGCAGGTAGGTCTCCCCCTGGGCATAGCCCTCGGACTCATTATGTGCATAGCGATATTTTTCGCCGTGACCGAGCTCTTTAGCAAGACGGGTTGGGGCATTGCGCAGATGCAAAGGCACCTCCTGAGTACCCGTCTGTCGAGCCACTTGCAGCGCAGCATTGAGACCTTTATAGACCGCGTTGCTTTTTGGGGCGCAGGCCAAATAGACCAACGCCTGAGCGATCGCCAGTTCGCCCTCTGGAGAACCCAGGCGCTCGTAGGTCTGCGCAGCATCCAGAGCCAAACTGAGCGCTCGTGGGTCGGCGTTACCGATATCCTCGCTGGCCATACGAATTGCCCGCCGGATGATATAACGCGGGTCGCAACCGCCGTCGATCATCCGCGCAAACCAATACAGCACAGCATCCGGATCAGTACCACGCATCGATTTATGCAACGCTGATATCTGGTCGTAAAAAAGATCGCCGCCGTTGTCAAAGCGACGCAAGGGCGTGCCGATCACCTCCGGTAATACCCGGTCGGCAAGTTCATGCCCATCGTCTGTCACCGTGGCAAACTGGGATCCAATCTCAAGAAAATTCAATAGACGACGTGCATCACCATCTGCCGCGTCCAGCAGGCAGTTACGGGCATGGTCCGACAAGCCAAGGTTCAGTTTTCCAAGGCCTCGATCACAATCAGACAGCACGTGCTCGAGGAGCGATTGCAGGTCCTCGCGGGCCAATGCCTTTAATACGTAAACGCGCAGCCGTGAGAGCAATGCATTGTTGAGTTCAAAAGCCGGATTCTCTGTCGTGGCGCCAATCAGTACCAAAGTGCCATCTTCCACGTGTGGTAAAAACCCGTCCTGCTGTGCTTTATTAAAACGATGGACTTCATCAACAAACAACACGAGCTTGCCCGGCAACGCTTTCGCTTGTGCCACGACCTCGCGCACATCCTTAACTCCGGCAGTCACTGCAGAGAGCACCTGAAAGCGGGCGTCGCAATAGTGTGCCACCATCCGTGCCAGTGTGGTTTTGCCCGTGCCCGGCGGCCCCCAGAGCACCATCGAATGCACGTGCCCACCTACCAGCGCCTCGCGCAACGCCGAACCCGGACCAATCAGATGCGATTGACCGACAAACTCCTCAAGATTGCGGGGACGCATTGCTTCGGCAAGCGGCCGGTAATCAGTAGCCTGAGTTTGATTGTTTACTGAAGTCATCAAGGATTCCTAGCTACCTTGGATCTGGCGGAAGGTAAGGTTAACCCGTGGAGCAACTGGACGGGCTGTCTTTGGCACACTGTGACGCCAAGCGATCTGAGACTCGCCACTCATCAGCAACAAGGAGCCGTGCCCGAGCGCGATTTCATGTGTGGGCAAGTCTTTGCGTCGCCGGTGTCGCAACAAAAACCGCCTTGGACTACCCAGACTGATAGAGGCAATAGCCGGCCCAGGGCCGAGTTCGCGCTCATCATCACTATGCCAGCCCATACTTTGAGACCCTGTCCGGTAATAATTAAGCAAAACGCTGTTAAAGCTGTGTCCAGAAAAGGCTGTCAGTTGCTCGCCCAATTCCTTGAGTTCGGCCAGCCAGGGTAGTGGCTGGTTTACACTGCCTGAGTAGCCATATACCGCTTCGGGATCACCATACCAGGCGGCCTGGCGCGGTGAATTCACCCAGCGCCCGTAAAGGTGCACACGGGGCGTATGCCAGGAAACCTTTTTAATCAAAGTTTGGCAGTAATGTGATGCTTCAGCTGGTGCCAAGAACTTAGACCAGTACTCAAAACAACCATCCTCGATCGGCAGGCGACCTTCACCGCTGATCTGTCGCGGCCCTGCCCGGCGACTCTGAGATAGACGCTGCAAGGCCTCCTCCTGGGATTGACCCCGATACGCTTGATTAACTGTCCACCGGCTCGGCAACAGCCGCAGCCAATGGAGATTGCACAAAAGCCGCACCGGTTGAGCGGCCGCTGACCGGATCAAACCGCGCTATCGAGGGACAGCCAAACAGGCTTGGGTAAACACCGTGGTTAGCGGTGCTTAAGCCGGCCACCTTATCATCTAATGCCTGAAGTATCGCAGGTTCGAAGGCGGTATCCGCCACAACCTCGGCTACACCACTGACATCAACGCGGGGTTGGTGCATGGCCTTTTCTGGGTCCATGGAGAAATCGATGATGAACGAAATCAACTGCATGATCGATGAGACGATGCGCCGCCCGCCGGAGGCGCCCAGAGCTGTAACAGGCCCTGCCGGCTCGGCCACGATTGTAGGGCACATATTACATAAGGGCTGTTTGCCTGGAGCCATCGAGTTGGGCCGGCCCGGCTCAGGGTCAAACCACATGATGCCGTTATTCATCAAGATCCCGGTGTCAGGCAACAGCAAACGGGATCCAAAAACCGACAGCAGTGTCTGGGTGAGCGCGACGACATTGCCCTCGCGATCGGTAACGTTCAGATGGGTGGTACAGGCGGGGATCTTGCCATCAGGGCTATCGCCCATCTGTAACAGTCGATCTGCGTAGGCCGCCTGCAAACTGGCAGCGGTGGCAGCAGTGGAATCCCCATCGGGCTGGATCGGTGGATTCGGCAAGCGCTGCTCAAGCTCGGCCAGAGCCTGGCACAAACTCGGGCCAGCACAAAGCCCCATCGGGGTATAGATGACCGCATCGCGGTAGCTGACCCCAGTCACCTCCTCGAAGCGCACCCGATACGAGGCAAGATCCTCGGCAGATAAACCAATGCCCACAGATGCCGTATCTGCTAGTACACGCTCTGCCAGATCCCCTTGGTAAAAAGAGGCCGGACCCTGATCAGCAAGTTGCACGAGCGTTTTTGCAAGGCCTTTTAATTCAATGACTGGTGGTGAGTCCGCCCAGTGACCCATCGGCACATGACCCTGTGGTAGATACACCGAGCGTGTAGATTCAAAGCTGGCAATATCCGCCGCGCTGGAGGCAATCTTGAGGCTTGAATACCAATCCACAGTAAGCCCCTGCTCCGCGAGAGCGATTGCAGGTGCGAGAAGCTGTGACCACGACAGCGTCCCAAAGCGTTTGGCTGCCTCGCCCAAACCCGCCACAAAGCCCGGTACGGCGACCGAGTACGGACCCAGCACATTGCGGTTCTCCAGCACCCCCGGCCAGGCAAAAAGATCGGAGTCAAAACCGGTGCTGAGTGGATAGTCGTTTACATTGAGTGCGCCCGGAGCACGCACCCCAAACTCCAGCGCATAACTTCGGTTTTCACGAGCCAAGTAAACCGTCATAAACCCGCAACCGCCCAGCCCACTCATCCAGGGTTCGACCGTGCTCAGGGCAAAACCAGTTGCGATGGCAGCGTCTACTGCGTTGCCACCCCCGGCCAGCACCTTTGCGCCTGCCTCGGCGGCCAATGCGTGCTGTGCCACCACCACCCCACCCTGGGATTGCACCGCAGGTTTATGGATCGACCAATGTTCCATGGATTACCTGATTACGCGGCCCTACTATGGTAGTGACTGGCCAGACGGCGGTGAAATAAACGTCGGGCCATAGCACGCGTCACACACGCAGTATTTTACCGGGATTCATAATGTTGTCTGGATCCAACGCCTGCTTGATCGAACGCATGACACTGATCGCCTCACCATGCTCGGCCACCAGAAAGTCGAGCTTGCCGTAACCTACCCCATGCTCCCCGGTGCAAGTGCCGCCCATGCCAAGCGCCCGCATGACCATACGCTCATGCAATTCGTTCGCTTTTTTGCTTTCAGCGGGATCATCCTTGCCAACCAAAAGACAAAGATGAAAATTACCATCGCCGACATGGCCAACGATTGGGGCAAATAAACCAAAATCTCGAATATCTTGTTGCGTCTCACGAATACATTCAGCCAGGCGTGAAATAGGCACGCAAACATCGGTCGCCCAGATTTCACCGCCCGGTCGCAGCGCTTTGCAGGCGTATGCCGCATCGTGACGCGCCTGCCACAGCCGGTTACGCTCCTCGGTATTTGTGGTCCATTGAAAATTACTGCCGCCTGAATCGACCGCGATCTCTTGCACAATCTCGGCTTGCTCCTTGACCCCCTGATCAGTTCCATGAAACTCCAGAAGCAGGGTTGGCGCCACGGCGAGATCGGTCTTGGAGTATTGATTGATAGCGTCGACCTGAGCTTCATCAAGAAGCTCGATGCGGGCAATGGGTACACCGTACTGGATCGTAGTGATAACCGTGTTGACAGCGCTGTCGACGTCTGGAAACGTGCATACGGCTGAGGAGATGGCTTCGGGAATCCCGTAAAGTCTCAACGTAACCTCAGTAATTACGCCAAGCGTCCCCTCTGAGCCGACAAAAAGTCGGGTGAGATCGTAACCGGCTGCAGATTTGCGAGCGCGACGTGAGGTCTGAATTACTCGACCATCGGCCAGCACGACAGTCAGCGCCAACACATTTTCACGCATAGTGCCATAACGTACCGCATTCGTTCCCGAAGCACGGCAGGCGGCCATGCCGCCGATCGAGGCATCAGCACCCGGGTCAATCGGGAAAAACAGGCCGCTATCACGCAGGTAGTTGTTTAACTGTTTTCGGGTTACGCCGGGTTGAACCACAACGTCCAGATCTTCGGCATGCAGCTCAACCACCTGATTCATCTCCTGCAGGTTAATCGAGATACCGCCATGCAAGGCTGCAACGTGCCCCTCCAGCGCCGTGCCCGTGCCGTATGGAATCACGGGCACCCGGTGCTCAGCACACACAGTGACGATTCGGCTGACTTCCTCGGTGGTATGGGGGGTGACCACAGCGTCTGGTGGCACACTGGCATGAAAAGATTCATCCTTACCAAAGCGTTCACGGACAGTGAGCGCCTCGGACAGCCGCTCACCAAACTCACTGCGCAAACAAGCTATTACGTTTGTTACCGGCTTCGCCTGAACGTCTTTTTGGGCCTCATCTGCCATGGGAGTTCCTTACAAGCCACCTTTTAATCCAAGTATATCCTCTATATTCTCACAGACGCTGCACTAACCCCTAACAACAGGCTTTGATACCATTACAGGTTCTTAAAATCCAGTTCGTATCACCAAAAAGACTGTGTCTAAATTAAATGTCGTTAATAGAAGTGGTGATTCCGCGCCGTTCTTGCGAGGCATCCTAACGCGTTCACTGCAGAAAATAGGGCTGACGTTCTCTGAGGCGTACGGCGTAGCGTCCATGGTCCGGAACCAGTTGGCCCGTGAAGAGGTCATTGGCAGCCCCCGCATAAGGGAAGCCGTTTCACAGATTCTGGTATCTCAATTTAGTCCAGAGACGGAAGAGCGGTACCGACTTTCTAGAGGGCAGCCGGTTTGGATACGAATTCACCATAAAGATGGTGAAGATGTCTGGTTTTCCCGCGCCATCTTCCGTTATCGGCTCGAGATCTGTGGTATCACCCATTCTGCGGCAGAAGCCTTGGCCCACAGTCTGCACGAGCGCTTGGTCAGGGAATACTCGACGGGCATCGAGCGCGAAACACTGCATCAGCTTGCCTGTCAGATGGTACTGGCCGAGGCCGGAGCCCATTTTGCGAAAAACCTTGAGGCCTGGCACAGGCTCACACGCGCAAACAAGACCTTGCTGATTCTGATTGGAGGAGCACCCGGTGTTGGCAAAAGCACAATGGCGGCTCACCTCGCGACCCGCTTGAACATCACCCGAACCCAATCCACAGACATGTTGCGGGAAGTATTGCGCACTTTGCGATCACCGGACAAAAACCCCGAACTGCATTACTCCAGTTTTGAAGCGTGGCGAGCGCTGGATGACAGTCCAGATAGAGGCAACATGCCAGAGCGTATTGAGGAAGGCTACAACCGCCAGGCAGACGAGGTGGAATTGGCTGCACAAGCTCTACTCGAAAGATCGCAGCATGAGCAATTTTCGATGATAATTGAAGGCGTCCATATACGGCCGTCTATGATCCAAAGGCTGGCACTGGACCCCGATGTGATCGTGGTACCCATTTTGCTGACAGTCAGTCGTAAAAAGACATTGAAACGCTTCTTTAAGGGGCGCTCCCTGGTGACATCGCGGCGGGGCAGCAAACACTACCTGGACAACTTCGACGCGATCTGGCATCTGCAGTCTGCCTTAATGCTGGACGCGAAGACATCCGGCGTAGCGGCAATCGTCAATGATGAGGAGGAAGAAAGCACATCGGTCCATGTGTTTTCTCTCATCGCCTCGGCAGTCGCAGATCACGTACTGTCAAACCAGGACGAATAATCCTGAGGCAACCTTTCGGCCACCAGGCGATTTGCGCTAACATCGCCGTTGTTATTTCCTAAGTAATTTCTTTGAACCCCTGAGCACATGTCGACGAGTCACATTGTGTGGCCGAACGGCAATGGCACTGATCCGAATAATTAATTAACCCATGAGCAAAAAGAAGCCCACAACCCGAACAACCTACCGCAGGATTCCCAAGGCCAAGGGCCCGACACAGGCTGACAAGGCAGATCGCCATCTACTCTATGAGCGTGCTGTCCAGTGTGTGGAATCTGAGATCGACATGGTGGATGAGACCTACGAGACGCTTCGAGGACGTAAGGCCGCCACCCTGCGTGAGGACTTCTGCGGCACGGCTAATACCAGCTGCGAGTGGGTGCGACGGCGCAAAAATAATCAGGCCTGGGGTATCGATCTGGACACCGAGGTATTAGCCTGGGGAAAAAACAACAAGGTCAATACCCTTAACGGTGATGGAGCAGATCGGATTGTGCTCATGAACGAGAACGTTCTCACAGTTAAAACGCCACCAGTCGATATGATTCTAGCTATGAACTTCAGTTATTGGATCTTTCAGACCCGCGACGAGCTAAGGGGGTATTTTTCAAGGACACGCGACTGCCTGGCAGATAACGGCATTTTATTTCTGGATTCGTACGGCGGTTATGAAGCATGTCGGGAGATGGAAGAAGAGACGGATCACGACGATTTTATCTACATTTGGGACCAGGCCCGCTACAACCCTATTACCGGCGAAATGAACTGTCATATTCATTTCAAGTTCCCGGATAGATCTAAATTGAAACGCGCTTTCAGTTATAGCTGGCGCCTATGGACACTGCCCGAGATTAGAGAATTGCTGGATGAGGCAGGCTTTAAAAGGGTGCTGGTTTACTGGGAGGGCACTGATACTAAGAGCGGCGAGGGTAATGGCGTTTTTACACCCACCGAAAATGGCGAGGCGGACGCCGCTTACATCTGTTACATCTCTGCGGAAAAATAATCTTCTGGCGAACCCTGTACCGGCCAAGCGTCCGTAATCAGAAAACAACCAATCCTGCCAGAGTGTTTTCATAACGCCACTATCAACGATAAGTGTCTCATCGGTAATATAACTATCTGCATCAGGCACTAATAACCCAGCCTTACTTAAATTCATCAATCTCGCCAAAATGGTCCAGCAGCGCAGTACTCGCCCGCTTCGCCGACCGGTTCTCTATAGTTTCACCAGTTCTGTCGGTCTGCGTTATAAATAGGCCTGTCAGGGGCGGCCGGTATTTATCGTGCTTGGCGCCAGGTTGTTGACGCAGACACCCCCTGATGCCAACTCGCGCGAGAGACTCTTGGCGAGACTAGCCACACCTGAGAGCACTACATTAACAAGCAACAGATCATCTTGACAGGCTCCACCTGGCAAGAACCCTGCCGGGTCGACTTGTCAGGACTTTACCCGCCCGTTGGCATGGTCGCCCTGATTGAACTGCTGGCAAGTACCGTGATGCTTTGGGGCGTTGGGTTCCAACCCGAGATTACTCGCTGATCCCACTCGCCTCACTTAATGATATGCCGCTATTGAGATAATCTGCGCCATTGGAGATTGCACTAGCTAAGCGAAGGCACTAATGTTGGCGCTCAGATACTTCTCTTATTGAGCGCACCTATGCCTCTTATACCGGACCAGGACCTCGTTCTTTTTGCTTCGTCACTGGCGGACGATGCCCGTAGGATAAGCAACAAGTTTTTTCGCCAACCACATGCAGTATCCAGCAAATTCGATGGTACGCCGGTAACCATTGCCGATCTTCAGATCGAGCAGCACTTGCGCCAAGCTATCGAACAGCGCTATCCCGATCATGGTGTATACGGCGAAGAAGAAGGCCTGACCGGAACTGATACAAGATGGCTATGGGTTCTGGATCCTATTGATGGCACCAAGAGTTTTACGACCGGTAAGCCTACCTTCGGCTGCCTGATCGCACTTCTTTACCAGCAGAAACCCATACTGGGAATCATCGATATGCCAGCACTGGACGAACGTTGGATCGGAGTTCAGGACCAAACCACTCTCCACAACGGCTACCCCTGCAAAGTAGCCGAAACCAATGCGCTGGCTGACGCCACGTTGAACGCCACCACCGTGGATATGTTTGATCCACAGGAATGGCAGATTTTTTGTCGAATGAGTGAAGCTGTGCGATTTCGCCAGTTCGGCGCCGACTGCTATGCCTATGGTCTGTTGGCACTGGGCTACACCGACTTAGTGATGGAGGCCGGATTGGGTCGCTTTGACTACTTGGCTTTGGTCCCGGTGATCGAAGGCGCAGGCGGCTGCATAAGCGACTGGCAAGGCAAGGCGCTGACTTTTGATTCTGCCGGACAGGCGCTGGCAAGTGCTAACCCGACGCTACACGCCCAGGCACTACGCCTGATCGCTTTTGCACAATGAAGCTGCCCAGCAGAACCACCAGTACAACCATCGCCTGGGTGATGGCTGTTTGCATGGCCCTCTCAGCAGTAAAAACTGCTGCGGATCAAGACCATCCCGGTCTGGACCCTCTGTTTTCACAATTGAAAACTGCCCCCGATCAAGCCACTGCTGACCGCATTACGGGGGAAATCTGGAATCTGTGGCGAGAAGTGGGCAATCCCGATGTAGCGACTTCTATGGCGCAAGGCGCACAAGCTTTGTCAGCAAAACGCTATCGTTCTGCTTACCAGTATTTCACCGAGGCGATCGATCGTGCCCCAGATTTTGCCGAGGGATGGAACAAGAGAGCTACGGTACTTTTTCTGGCGAAGGCTTACGACAGGTCGATCCGGGATATCAAAGAGGTCTTGCGACTGGAGCCACGGCATTTTGGAGCACTGTCCGGACTGGGGCTAATCTTTTTGCGTCAGGGTCAGTTTCGTCCCGCGACACAGGCATTTCGCGACGCCTTGGCCATTAACCCTTATCTGCCACGCATACGCGAGGCGCTAAATCAACTTGAGCATCGGCAACGCTCAATCGACGAGAAAAACGCAATCTAGCCCATCGCAACATCGGGCCAGACACGCGCCGATAACCAGGCAGATAGATCAGCCATTTCTTCGGGCGCTACGCTGTGAGGCATCGGATAGGTGTGCCAGGTGACGTCACAACCGTTATCTTGCAGAACTTGGCGACTTGCTTCACCCAAAGGTAAAGCCAACACTGGATCAAAAAGGCCATGGGCAAGAAAGATTGGCGTGCTAAGAGTATTGGGATGAACCCTTTGAGCCAATTGACCCGACAGCGGCAGGTAGGTCGATAAGCCGACAATCCCCGCCAGCGCCTCTTCGCAATGCAACCCATAATGCAACGCTACTGCCCCACCCTGGGAGAACCCGCCAACAACGACATGTGATCTTGGAACCCCACGGGCGCATTCTCTGGCCACTAGTGACTCGACAATTCCTGCTGACTCGTCCAGACCTGACGCGTCTTCTTGCTTAACGATCTCCATACCGGTCAGGTCATACCATCCGCGCATAACCATACCGCCATTTAAGGTAATCGGTCGATGGGGTGCGTCCGGCAGAATGAACCGGATCGGCAACTGTCGAG
>CAUZJT010000074.1:0-12281 GCA_963580215.1 Gammaproteobacteria bacterium | reverse complement strand
CTCAACGGCGACGCTGTCGCCGACCGGGTCTACGCCGGTAGCTTGCATGGTGGCCTGTGGGCTTTTGATATCAGCGCCACCAGTTCGACCGGGTGGGGTATCGCGCATGGCAGCCAGCCGCTCTTTGTAGCCACCAATGATGCAGGTGACCTGCAACCGATCACGACGCGTCCCCAGATAATCCGCCACCCGAGCGTCAGTGACGGACCTGACCCCAATGTGATGGTACTGTTTGGCACCGGCCAGTATCTTATCGAAGCCGATAAGGCGACCACCGGTATACAGAGCTTCTACGGCATCTGGGATCGGGGAGAAGGTAACCGCATCCGGGCCCATCTGCAGGCACAATCGCTGGTTATAGGCACCGGTGCCTCGGTGCGGCTGATCAGCGAAAATGACGTTAACTACACTGGCACGGGTGGACCCCTCCAGTACGGCTGGTACCTGGATCTCGACGCGGGCGAGCGGGTGGTCTCGGATTACCTCGTTCGAGGCGGTATTGTTTTTTTCAACACTCAGATACCAGACGAAAGACCTTGTGCCTTTGGCGGCAGTGGCTGGCTGATGTCTGTGCAGGCGAGCAATGGCTCTAATCCCGATGCGGATTCTCCTCAGTTTGACCTGAATGATGATGGCGAAGTACTCGTCGCTGGCGATACCATAACGCACGATGGCGTGCAGTACGCGCCCGCGGGAGAGAAGTTTTCCTCCAGTAAGGGGCTGCCGGCAGCGCCTGCGATCATCGGCAACAAACGCTATACCACTGGAACACAAACGGCCCAGCATGCCGGTGAAGAAGGTACTCAGATGGATGTCAGCGTGATCGCATCCATGGACGCTGCACTGGACGGGCGAATGTCCTGGGATCAGTTAGGCCCCGAATAAACAGGCCATGCGCCAAAAGATTAAATGCCTGATTGGAACGCGAACCATGACATCACCGGCTATAGCGAAACTGGCCTAACAACCAAATCTGTAATCTTTCGAATTACCGTGCGCGGTACTGGCGGTCAGAAACATACCGTCACTATTTTGCGAAGCTACTATGCGACAACTTTCTAACCATTGCGCTAGGATAGCGGTATGCAAATTTCACAGCCCAGCACCTGTGATTCCATGGGTATGAGTAAACCGTACTAATGAACCGACTTCCACATTATTTATTAATCATGGCGTTCCTG
Organism: Gammaproteobacteria bacterium; assembly: GCA_963580215.1. Lineage (GTDB taxonomy): Bacteria > Pseudomonadota > Gammaproteobacteria > Arenicellales > UBA868 > UBA868. Next base: position 11,100 of record CAUZJT010000074.1, on the reverse strand, counting down.
GTAGCGCTGGGCATGCCGAGCCAAAACGTAACTGCGCGAGATAAATCAGGCGAGCTATTTCTGACTCTAAAAAGAAATCTGTTGCTGATACAACTGCAAGTGCCAGGATCAGCCGCACCCCTTATCGATAATCAGGGTGAATCACCAAACGCCAAAGCAACACGACTGGCGGGTATTCTCAGGTACACCCAGGGATTATTTCAGCCCCCACCCGAGGCGAACTGCATGCGCCGACAAGCGGAAGCCGCCGTAACCGAGCCATCGACTGTTGTTGCCAACTGGGTTTTTGAATGCCTTCATCCCGAGCAGATGACCTTCGTTCAAACTCGCCTGTTTGAGTTACTCCAGCTCGACTCGATTCACGCCGTTGTGCTTCCTGGCAGTCAGCAACTGGTTACCCCAGAACAACCGTTTCTGACTTTAGGAGAGGATTGAGCACGTGCCACAACAGCATAAGCGATGGCGTTCAGTTAAGGCTCACCTTGCAGCCGGCGTAGTCGGCATCATTATGTTATTGAGCGCCCAGCAGAGTGTCGCTGCCGGCACCTGCCAGGCAGATGTGGTTTTCCTGATGGACAACACCGGCAGCATGGGTGGCATGATTTCCAGCACAAGAACCAATGCCGCCACAATTCTCAATTCAATCTCAGGGAGTGATGAGCGATTTGAAGGTATCGACGTTCAATATGGGCTAGCAACCTATTGGGGCGACCCGTTGGAATACAAGGGTGGGAGCTCAAACTCTTATCATTGTTCCAGCGCTACGGAGTATTCAGGAAAGAACAACAATATTGAGCTCTCATCGGGGGTGGACTACTACCTCGATATGATCGACACCTGGGGAGATGGCTGGAACAACAGCCTGTGGCATCTAAAACTCGGGAGTAATGCACTCGTCACCAAAGGCGCTGATTTCAACTGGGGGCGGTACAAGAGCGGCGGTATATTCACTGTTGCTACTGGCGGGACTTACACGGTCACAATAAACCCCTGGAGTTACTGGTGGCCTTACTGGAGTTCAGAGGTCCGTTGGCGGTTTTGTGCGGTGGGCGACGATACGGGAGGCGACTCCACCGGATTCCCCGAAATCGCACGCAAAGCCTTTAAGGTCAACCAGGTAATCACGGAAACAAAAGCGGATGTGATTTCTTCGATGAGTGAATGGTCCACCTGCAGTTCACCTGGCGGCTGTGGCGGCGACTGGCCCGAGGCAAACTATTTTGCATTGCATCAACTGGCAACTGAAGGGGCAATTACCGACGGCAAATGCGCCGATGCTTATACCGGCACCTGCACCGATATGGGCTACAAGACAGATGATGCGATCGGCTGGCGGGAAGAATCTGGAAAAGTGATTGTCTGGTTTGGAGATGCGCGATCACACTGTTCGACCGTTGATGCCAACGAAGCAATTGATGCGTTGCTGGAAAAAAACATTGTTGTCGCTGCAATCAATACCAAGAGCAGCAGCTACGGGATCGACACCGCGACTTCCTGTAGCGGCTCTTCCAGCTCGGTGGGTCAGGCAACCATCATTACGGACGCGACCAAGGGCACCTTGACCAATGATGTCAGCGGAAGTGACAAAACCGTTAATGCGATCCTGGATGCCGTTTCCAAGGGGATTGCTCAGGTTGGCAGTAGCGCTGCGGTTACTTTTAGCACATCCTCTTTGACAGAAGGCACGCAGCTATTTCAAACCCGTTTTGACTCGAAAGATTGGTCAGGCGATTTGGTTGCATACAATCTTAATGACGACGGCTCTGTCAGCGCACAGACCTGGAGCGCGGCAACCGAACTGGCCACCACCGCTGCGGAAAATCGCACCATTATCACCTGGGCAGAAAACCAGGGTGTCCCTTTTCAGTGGGATTCTCTTGCGGCAACACAAAAAGCTGACTTGCAGACCAGTCCGACCGGAAAAACCGAGGCCGAAATTATCGGACAGGCCCGGTTGCAGTATCTGCGTGGCAACCGCGCCAACGAAAGCCCTAGCGGCCTGAGCTTTCGTACTCGTGGCAGCCGCCTGGGTGATTTCTGGCACTCGAGTGCCATTTATGTAGGCAAACCCAATCAGGGCTGGCCCGACTCGGGCGCGGGGTTCCCTGAAGGGACCGATAAATATTCGAGTTTTATCACCTCTAAAAGCGGGCGCACTCCAGTCGTTTACGCTGGTGCCAACGACGGATTGCTGCATGGTTTTGATGCAAGTAATGGAAAAGAAGTGCTCGCATATGCTCCTGGCAACCTCTACGCCGATAGCATCAGCGCTGGCTATCATCGACTGACTGACCCCACCTTCAACCATGCCAACCTCTATGTTGATGGAACACCTACGGTCAGTGATGCTTTTTTCAGGACCAGTGCAGGCGGCTTAGAAAGCTGGCACACCATACTCATCGGTACTCAAGGAGGTGGTGGCCGCGGCTTGTTTGCCCTTGATGTCACCTCGCCCGACAACACGACGTTCCGGGAGAGTAATGCAGCCAATTTAGTGCTCTGGGAATTCAGTAATAGCGACGACGCCCATCTGGGTTATACCTATAGCCGACCAACGATCACCCTTTTGAACAATGGTCGTTGGGCCGTGATTACTGGCAATGGGTTAGACGACACGGCCAGCGACAGCACTGGAGGGCAAGCGCAGCTTTTTATTATCTATCTCGACGGCGGCATTGATGGCACATGGACAGAGGGCGTCGACTACCTGCGCATTAACACCGGATCGGGATCAACCAGCAGCCGTAATGGACTTTTTGATCCCGCGGTAATTGACCTTGACAACAATGGTACGGGTGATCGGATCTATGCCGGCGACTTCAACGGCAATCTTTGGGCCTTTGATCTTTCTGGATCAAGCGACAGCGCCTGGGCTATCGCTCACAGCGCAAATCCGCTGTTTGCAGGCCAATCGAGTCAGCCGATTACGGTAGAACCCACTGTAATTCGCCATCCCACAGTCACCAACGGATCTGACCCTAACCTGATGATCCTGTTCGGGACCGGGCGTTTTCTGTCAGACGCTGATAAAACCATTACAGATACCCAATCGTTTTACGCGGTGTGGGACAACGGTACAGGAAACCTGGATCGCTCGAGTCTTGTCAGCCAATCTTTCCTGGCAAACGACGATATTGCAGGACGGGTAACTGATACGGATCTTGAAATATCCTATTCTGCTACAAGCGGTCGCAAGTATGGCTGGTATATCGATCTTCCCGCCAGTGGTGAACGGGTAGTGTCCGAGGCGCTCACTCGCGACGACATTGTTTACTTCAATACCATTATTCCAGACACAAGTGTCTGCGCATCCGGGGGAACTGGTTGGGAAATGTCGGTGAAGACAGTGAACGGAGGCAGTCCTGATGATGCAGTGTTTGATTTCAATAACGATGGAGAAGTAATAACAGGTAAAAACGGTGGTGACGAATACACCATTGTTGGTGCGGATAATGGAGAACGCACCGTCGGCTACGCCGGCCGGAAACTCGATCCTGACAAAGGCATGCCGGCTGGCCCCTCTATTATCGGTAACCGGCGCTTTACCCCAGGTAGCTCTACAGAGACTGGCGAGGAGATAGTCGATACCGTGCTGTCAGAAACCGAGGCCACCGTCAGTGGACGGCTTTCCTGGGATCAACTCTTTCCAGATTAGTGGGCAGATGATTTAAACTAATTTTTACGATAAAGATTCAAAAGGGGTCTTAGGGATGCGACACCAAGGAGGTTTCACACTGATTGAACTGATGATCGTGGTGGCGATCATCGGTATACTTGCTGCTATTGCACTACCGCAATATACCGATTACGTGACGCGCGCTCGACGCACCGATGGCCAAAGCACCTTATTGCAGGTGGCCCAGGAACTAGAGCGCTGCTATACCCAGTTCTCTGCCTACAATAACAACAGTTGTTCTGTTGTTACGGCTGGCGCGGTCAGCGAGGCCTCGTCCGAAGGCTATTATCTGGTGACCGCCAGTGGAGACACACTTTTACCGAGTACCTTTACCCTGTCTGCCGCCCCGCAGGACACGCAAAAAACAAATGATGGGGCTAAGTGTAAAACGCTGACCTTGACCCATCTTGGTGAACAGGGCGCAACTGACGAAAATGACGACCCAACAGATAAATGCTGGTAAACACATCAACTGATAACAACTTCCGCACATGATCAAGGGACTACACCACAACGCCTACCGCTGCCGCGACTCCGAGGAGACCCGCGCCTTCTACGAGGATTTTCTCGGTCTGCCGCTCGCCGGCGCACTGGAGATCGACACCACCAAGACCGGCCGCGAGACCCGGGTACTGCATACCTTTTTCCAGATGGACGATGGCTCCTCCTTGGCGTTTTTCGATGACCCGGATACTCCTTTTGATTTTAAGGCGCAACGCGATTTTGATCTGCACATTGCGCTCGAGGTCGACCACAACCGGCTCGAACCGATGCTCGAGCAAGGCCGTCAAGCCGGTATCGAGTGCCGCGGCATCTCGGATCATGGCTTTATTGACTCGATCTACTTTCGCGACCCTAACGGCTACGTGATCGAGCTGACTGCCAAACGCCCTGGTTCTGACAAGAACGTGGGCGATGACGGTGACGCGCACGAAATCCTCGCGCGCTGGAACGCAAGCAAGAACGCCTGAATCTTCCTAACGCTGCCAGTTGGCAACGCCCAGCCACACTGCCGCACCCACCACAAATCGGACAAGGCTTGACTGAGCCTAGCTGTAGGCAAACGAATCCGGGTAACCAAACAATGCGACCGCACCACCGGTATGCAAAAAGACAATATTCTGTCCTTTTTGGTAATGCCCACGTCTGCTGAGGTCTATCAGGCCGGCTGCAGCTTTGCCTGAGTAGACAGGGTCCAGCAATATGCCCTCGAGCCGCGCAAACAGCTCGATGGCCGCAATAGTGTCTTCCGCTGGGAAGCCATAGCCTGGTCCCACATAGTCCGAGTTGACGACGACGTGCTCAGGCTGAACAACTCCGGCACACCCCAATTTTTTTGCCGTATCCTGTGCCAGGGCCAATACGTTTTGCTCTTGGACTGCTTGCTCGGCACGGACGCTGATGCCGTAAACCGGAATATTACTGTCGGTGGCGACCAATCCAATCACCAACCCTGCCTGCGTGCCGGTACTGCCAGTTGCATGGATGACCTGGTCGATCTTTAATCCCAGTTCAATTGATTGTTCCAGTAGTTCGACGCCTGCATTAACGTAACCCAGTGCGCCGGTTGGGTTGGAGCCGCCGCCTGGAATCGTATAAGGGGTAAGGCCATCCGCGCCAAAGCGCTCTGCCGCCTGCGCCATCAATCCATTCATATCAGCGCCCTGGGAGTGGTATTCAAGAGTAGCGCCGTACAGAAGATCGAGAAGGACGTTGCCGTTTTGGGTGTACTCGGTATTGGTTTTGCCGGTCCGGTCTTCAAGAAGGATGTGGCACTTCATGCCCAGACGGGCCGCAGCCGCAGCGGTTTGGCGAGCATGATTGGATTGGGTCGCGCCACAGGTCAGGACCACATCTGCGTTGAGTTCCTGCGCCTCGGCCATTAGGAATTCCAGTTTGCGGGTCTTGTTACCCCCGGTCGCCAGGCCAGTGCAATCGTCACGTTTTATCCAGATCTCGGGGCCTCCCAGCTCCCGACTGAGATTAGGCATATGTTCCAGTGGTGTCGGCAGATGTCCAAGGCGGACACGGGGAAAACGGTCAAGATCCATAGGGTGGTTGACTCCTGATTAGTCGGTGTATCGGGTTGACATATCCGTTATGCCATAAGCAGTAACGGTACCTACTGTTACTGCATCTGTTAGTGCATCGGCACATGGTTACAAGGTGTCTGGTCATCATAGGGGGTTCTTCGTTTGTGTTGGCTCTTGGTCAGTACCGCGTGGGGATACCGTCACTCAAACAAAATACCAGGTTCAACCCGTAAACCTCAACCGACTCAACCAAACTCTTCTCCTACCGCATTAGGCGACAGCCTCAGCAAACGCGAAGTCCTGACCGCTGCCTGGCGATGCACTACGGCCTTTTGGTAATCAACATTCTTCACCATCGAGACAAAAGCGTCGCCAGAGGGGTATTCGGCAATAAAGACGATATCCCAATGCTCACTCTCCGGCCCAATAAGGGTGAATTGGAAGTCCGCACTATAGGCGATACGGCCACCCACCTGCTTTAAGATGGGCCCACTCTCACGGCCATAGGACCGGTAGGCCTCCAGGCCAGTTAGCGACTGGCCATGCAGCTCATGTCCCTCGGGGTAGGCAGCGATTGGCCGCAGGCAGACCAGGTTCAACATGTGGATCGGGTCGTTGCTCGCCATCGAGCGAAAGGTTCGAAATCTATCCCGCGTGGGATCAACAAAATCTTGGGTCATCTGAGTCTCTCAAAGTTGTTGTGCGAGACAGTATAAGGAGATCAACCGGACAGAAAAACATTTGGGTCGATCTCACATCCACCGCACTGGCATTGGTTCGCACAGCTCATTTCCGGGCGTGATATCCTGCTGTGCAAGTCTATGGTCTAAATTTGGAAAGACTGCATGAACTGTTGCTCACGACATATAGGCGCTGCTCAAACGTGTTTCGGCTGGATGTCGAAGCGTTATGAGCGCCGATACCGACGCAAAGGGCTCGATGACAACCAACTGCAACTTGTGCGCGAACTCGAATCGATGGGGCTCGATGGTCTCACCTTATTAGAAGTAGGCTGCGGTGTGGGCGCTTTACACCAAACATTGTTGGAAAAGGGGGCTTTAACTGCCACCGGCATCGACCTCGCGCCGCGTATGTTGCAACTTGCCGAAAACCGCGCCAAGGAGCACAAATTAGAGCAGCGCACGCAATACCGGCTTGGTGATTTCGTCGAGATGAGCGAATCTCTGGACAAAGTGGACGTAACAGTTTTGGACAAAGTGGTTTGCTGCTATCCCGCGCCCAAGGAATTGATTCGCGCAACCCTCGATTGCACCAGCCGCGTAATCGCACTCACCTACCCGAGAAAGCACTTGCTCGGCGAGATTTACAATAAGATTTGGAACTTTGGCTTCTGGTTGTTTCGCTCGGACTTTCGCAGCTTCATACATGAGCCTCGACTCGTCCAGGAATCTATCGAGGCGGGTGGATTTAAGCGTGCCTTCGACCGCGACTCACTGATGTGGCACACGCAAGTGTATATCGCCGGCTAGTGAGTACTAAAAGGAGTTTGGTGGCGAGCGGCGAAATCGAACCGCCGACACGAGGAATTTCAGTCCGCAAATTAAAATAGTGGCGCCATGAAATACACTTGTATTTAAGATTAACCCAAGCACTCTGGTTCTGTGTGTGGTGTCACTTTGGTACGCAAATGGACATGAAAGGACACGAGATAGCAACAATATAGTGACAGTAAATTAAAGCCGAAAACCTGGTCTGAATAACTAGCATGAGGATTCGTGTTGGTGAGCGCGGTAGTGGCAAACCTTCTAAAAATAGGAACAATATAGGCCTAGTGAAAGATGAAGTCCCGTCAGCTATGGATGCGTCGGCAATCATCATCGGGTCTGGCTATAGCGCTGCTGCGGCGCTAGTGCATCTAACCCATGCGGGGCTGCCTTTGCGACAGATCCTGGTGATTGGACCAGGAGAACTCGGCACGGGTCAGGCCTATGGCTGCACTGCTAAATCTTATCGCCTGAATATACGCGTAACTGGGCAGCGCTTGTGGCCAGATCAACCCGAACACTTTGCCGATTGGGCAACGGAGCATATACAAGACCCCGATGCTCATACCTCTGCCGGCAGTTTCTATCGGCGCTCCGATTTTGCCCAATACATAACAGCACAACTGGCACTTATCCCAGATGCTAAAGCCTTTCGCCAAATTAATACGTGGGCTACCAACATTACAGGCGAAGACAACGACTGGTTAGTCGCCTGCGATGATGGCGCACAGTACCGGACAGAACGACTCGTGCTGGCGACCGGAAATCCTGACCCCCAGTGGCCAACGGGCATCAAGCCTGGGCGTGCGCGGTCGCTGGTGCGTGTGCCATGGCGTGGAGATTGGGTTACCCAGGTCAAGTCCAAGATGCATGTCTGTGTTGTCGGCGCCGGTCTGACTGCAATGGATGCTCTTCACGCGCTGGGAATGCAGCAGCATCAGGGGCCGATCAGCCTGCTGGCTCCTCATGGCATGCTTCCGCCGAGTCAGGTCGATTGGGGGGTTCCAGAACCTGCCCATGACTGGCCAACAGGACTACGAGGTTCTGATTTCTCGCGGGAGATACGCCAATACCTGGGTACCAGATCATGGCATCACCGGGACTGCCAGCAGCGATTCGAGGCGCTTCGAGTGAATGTAAACCCGCCCTGGCAGGTGCTGCCGCCTAAAGACCGGGTACGACTGCAGCGCAGACTCGGTTGGCTGTGGTCATTGATCCGGTTTCGTGCCAACCCGCAGACCGTAGCTTCAGTTAAAGCCATGAAAGCCAGCGGTCAGCTCAAAATCATAAAGACACATCTTCATGGCCTGACCAAAGCCGATTCCGAGCGCTGGCTGGTGAAGCTATCCAATGGTGAAGAGTTAACGACCCATGTTGTCGTCAACTGCACCGGCATGGGCCGGGATAAATTGATCGACACCATGATTGCGGCCGGGCAGATTGCGCCCATTGAAACTACAAGGCAACCCTGGATCAATCCCGAATTGCGCGTCGTTGCATCAGATGGCCGACCCTATGACACTCTTTTTTGCATTGGTCCCGCGACCGCACTTGCACTGGGTGATGTGCTTGGCGCGACCAGTATCGCCCACCAGGCTGCGCAACTTGCAAAGACCCTGGTTACGAGCACTTCGTTTAAGCGCGTCCGTTAGCCAATTGAGCTACAGGCCGTAGTATTCTTCGTAGTGAAAAACGACTCAGCGATACATCCATGTTGCCGATGAAAGGTTGCATGATGTGCTAGCAAACCTATCCAAAGATGGCGACAGTGGAAGATGAACGCCTACTACCCACAACGTAAACTGTTGATTAGATGGTGGCCAGGGACAGAATCGAACTGCCGACACGAGGATTTTCAGTCCACTGCTCTACCAACTGAGCTACCTGGCCACAGGGGATACCACAGGTGGGGTCTGGATTACAAAGCACCGGCACAGATTCGTCAAGAGCGAAGCACCATCAACCCCGTAAAAATCACGACAAATCGAGTGCGTAGCTTTTAAGTTTTTCCATCGGAATGATATCCAGTGTCCGGATGTGTGTGCGCGTAAGATACACCCGGCAGGCAACCCCGGCCTCAAGCGCTCTGGCGTAGGACGCGGCGCACACGCACCAGCAATCGCCATCTTTCAGTCCCGAAAAACCAAACTCTGGATGCGGTGTCACCAGATCATTGCCGTCCGATTTGAGCCATTGCAGGAACGCATCAGTGACCTTGGCGCATACGGTGTGTACACCGTGATCTGCATCATCGGTATGGCAGCAACCATCACGAAACCATCCAGTTAACGGTTTTTCTGAGCACGTCTTAAGTGGTTCACCAAAGACGTTCTGCTGGGTTGAGTCATCTGTCTCAGACATAAGTGATGTTCCAGGTGAGATTGGGAGTATCCAGGGTCAGTTTTAATGCAGTGGCGTACGATTTTCAACGACAGGTTTTTTAAGGTAAGACATGGCAATGGTAACTTTACTCGGGTGTGCGCAAGGTAGTGCTATAGTGCTCGGTGACTGAAACAACCGAAAACCTCGATGAAATTCTGTAGTCAGTGCGCCTCACCGGTAACGGTCCGAATCCCTGATGGCGATACCATGGAGCGACACGTTTGCGATGCCTGCGGGCAGATTCACTACCAAAACCCCAAGATCATTGCCGGCTGTATTCCGCATTGGCAGGGGCGTATTCTGCTATGTCGTAGGGCGATCGAGCCACGCCATGGTCTTTGGACAATTCCCGCAGGCTTTATGGAAAATGGCGAAACCATCGAGCAGGCGGCCATGCGTGAAACCTACGAGGAAGCCTGCGCCCGCGTTGAAATCAGCGGGCTATATGCGATATTCAACATCCCCCATGTCAGCCAGGTTTACATGATCTTTCGGGCAGAGTTACTGGACGGTGAATTTGCACCGGGCATCGAAAGCCTTGAAACCGCGCTTTTTTCCGAGAAGGAAATCCCCTGGTCCGATATGGCCTTCCCAGTAGTGGTCCAATCGCTGCAACGTTTCTTTGCCGACCGGCCTGGCGATCACTTCCCGCCGTTCGTCGATACCATCGTACCGGTTAAGCGCTGACCTGCCAGCACGGGTTCAGCGCAGCACTTCAAGATCGGCCGGCGCGTCGAGAAGTTCTGGCGCAAGTTCTACCATCGACAAAAGGTCACGCAGGGCCCCCTGCAGGGCTTCTTCCATTGTGGGGTGATAAAAAGGCTTGCGCAGCATCTGCAGCGCCGTCATGTTGTCACTGATACACCAAGCCAACAAGTGGGCAAGGTTCTCGCCGCGCTCAGCCACCAAAGTAGCGCCCAGCAGCACACCACTGATCTTATCGGCGTAAAGGCGCACAATGCCGCGGTTAGCGCCCATGACCAGGGCCCGGCCCACCGGCCCCAGTCGCATCTCGCCGATGGCCGTGGTCTTAGGGTCAAGGTCAGCCAAGGATGTGCCCACAGTACAGATATTAGGCGAGGTGAAGGTAATCGCCAGCGGGGTTTTGCGGGCAAAAGCAACGCTTTCGGTATGCGCAGCGTTATAACCCGCGATACGGCCCTCATCGGCCGCCTCGTGCAGGATCTGGTCGCTGCCGCTGATATCCCCGGCTATAAATACGCGATGATCGCCACAGCGCATGGTGTTCTGATCAAACACCGGAACCCCCCGGGCATCGAGTTCGATCCCGGCGTTTTCAATCGCCACCCAGTCGAGGTTACTCTGACGGCCCATGGCAGCCAGCACCTTATCAACCACCACTGCTTGCTCGCCGGCACTGACACGGATACGGCCCTCGTCCTCAAAGAGTTCAACCTCATGTCCAAGCCAGATTGGAAAGGCACGTCTCATCAGTTCGATAGCGCTGCGGCAGGCGTCAGGATCCCTCAGCCCCGCTATGGTA
>CAUZJT010000073.1:0-12575 GCA_963580215.1 Gammaproteobacteria bacterium | reverse complement strand
GAAGGTGTCGTATCGGGCGGACTTGCCCGGGTAGTCAGAAAAGATCGAGGTCTGTGGGCTTTGGCTAGGCTCTTTAGCCAAAGCCAGATCATTAAGACTGTCCATCAGACTGCCAAGCCCTTCTGAGCTGCCTCACTGGGTAACATATAGCCGGCACCGCCCACCGTCTTAAGCAATTGTTTGGTATCAGTCACACCATTTGATAGTCGGCGCCGAAGATGACCGATATGTACATCTATGGTTCGGCATGGTTCGGTCGAACGATGTTATCGCTCGGCGGCGTGTTACCTACACGCCCAACATTACGATCCAGGATCTAGCTAGCGGTTTCTGTGAGCACTTCTAGGAGATTAAATTCGGTTGCCGCTTACAAAAATGAGTCTTCAAGATTAGCGCCTATGGATTTTTTAATCTACACTAAGCCCGATGAGCGAGGCTTAGCGGAGTAAGCGTTCCTGACCAAGCCTAGAAAACGAGTCCCCATTTAGCCAGTTGGGCCAGGATTCGAGAAGCAGGGCGACAAATGACCAAAGCCAGGATATGACAGATTCGAAAGAATCTCAGGGGGAGACGTTCCCGAAACTCCTCAGAATGCGTGCCAAGCAGTCTGCTGGACGGCCCGCGATGCGGGAAAAAGCCTATGGTATCTGGCAGACCTGGACCTGGGACGGTTTTGCCGAGGAGGCCTTTGCCTTCGCTGGTGGATTAGCTCAACTGGGATTCACCGCTAACGACAAACTGGTCATTATTGGTGATAACCGCCCACGCCTGTACGGCGCAATGGTTGCTGCCCAGGCCCTTGGTGGTATTCCGGTGCCTGCATACCAAGACTCAGCAGCGGATGAGATCCAGTATGTCGTTGAGCATGCTGAGGCACGTTTTATCCTCGCGGAGGATCAAGAGCAGGTCGATAAAGCGCTGGAGATACGCGAAAAATATCCCCGAGTCGAGAAAGTAATCTATTCCAACCCCAAAGGGATGCGCGATTACGATCCCCAGGTCGTTGTGAACATCGAAGACCTGATGGGGCGCGGCCGGGAGTTCGCTAAAGCGCATCCAGGTGAGATAGATGCCCAGATTGATAAGGGCACTCCTACTGATGCTGCCGTCATCCTATATACCTCTGGCACTACCGGTAAGCCTAAAGGTGTGGTGCTTTCACATAGCAACTTGATGGTGACAGCGCGAAACAGTATTGCTTTCGATAATATTTCTGCTAATGAGGAGGTACTCGCTTATCTTCCAATGGCTTGGGTAGGTGACAATACCTTCTCATTTGCGCAGGCGTTTGTGGCTGGGTTTTGCGTTAACTGTCCGGAAAGCGCGAGCACGGTAATGCAGGATCTTCGTGAAATCGGCCCAACTTACTATTTTGCGCCACCGCGGGTATTTGAAAACCTACTGACCAGCGTGATGATCCGTATGGAAGATGCTGGCGCTATAAAGCGTTGGCTGTTTCATCACTTCATGGCGGTGGCAAAGCGTGTCGGCGTTTCCCTAATGGATGGTGGGACGGTTTCTATTGCTGATCGTCTGCATTACTCGCTTGGCGACATTCTCATCTACGGCCCCTTAAAAAATACCCTTGGCATGAGTCGGGTGCGACTGGCGTATACCGCTGGCGAAGCTATTGGCCCCGAGTTATTTGATTTCTATCGCTCTTTGGGTATTAATCTAAAGCAACTATACGGTCAGACCGAGGCAACGGTTTTTATCACGATGCAGCCCGATGGCGAGGTGCGCTCGAATACTGTTGGCAAACCGCCACCTGGTGTACAGGTCAGAATTGAAGATAACAGTGAAGTGATGTACACCAGTCCAGGGGTGTTTCAGGAGTATTTTAAAAATCCACAAGCGACAGCCGAAACCAAAACGTCGGATAACTGGGTGCATACTGGAGACGCTGGCTACTTCGATGATGAAGGGCATCTGCGGATCATCGATCGAGCTAAGGATGTCGGCAAACTCAACGATGGCGCTATGTTTGCACCAAAGTTTCTGGAAAATAAGCTTAAATTTTTCCCTGAGATTAAAGAGGTTGTGGCATTTGGCGACGAGCGCGATTTTGCAGCCGCCTTTATTAATATTGATCTTATTGCTGTTGGAAGCTGGGCAGAGCGCAACAATATATCTTACGCGAGTTACCAGGAATTGGCGGCACACCCAGACGTTTACAAGCTGATCCAGAAGTGCATTCAGCAGATCAACAGCGACCTTGTATTGGATTCACACCTGGCTTCATCTCAAATCCTGCGGTTTTTAATATTACATAAAGAGCTCGATGCCGATGATGGTGAATTGACTCGTACCGGAAAAGTACGTAGGAGAATTGTTCAGGAAAAATATCAAGGGTTGATCGATGCATTGTATTCTAATCAGCAGCATGCTGACATTGTGTCTGAGGTGACTTTTGAGGACGGCACCAAGGGGTCAGTCAGCGCAAACCTGCAAATCTTAGATTTGTCACCGGCAGAACGACAGACTGAGCCGTTGGCTAAGGTGAGTTGAGTCTTTAGAGTTTATGTAATGAGTGAATCACAAGCCGATAATATTATCTTAGGTTTTGATAATGTCAGTATTTCGTTTGGCGCGGTTACGGCATTAACCCAAGTCAGTTTCAAGGTTCCTGAACACGAGGTCGTTGCGATCATTGGACCAAATGGCGCTGGCAAGACGACAGCGCTCAACGTGATCAACGGCGTGTATCAGCCGACCCAAGGCACGATTACCTACAAAGGCGAGGTGCGACAAGGCATGCGCCCCCATCAGGCAGCTGCACAAGGCATTGCCCGAACCTTTCAGAACGTCGCGTTGTTTAAGGGTATGAATACCGTAGATAACATTATGACCGGCCGAAACCTGAAGATGAAATCTAACCTTCTCATGCAGGGTTTGTATTGGGGGCCGGCGCAGCGCGAAGAAATTACTCATCGCCAGGCAGTAGAGAAGATTATCGATTTCCTGGAGATTGAGTCTGTACGCAAGACCATCGTTGGGCGGTTGCCTTTCGGCCTGCAAAAACGTGTTGAGCTTGGCCGCGCGCTTGCCGCCGAACCAGACATGCTGTTGCTCGATGAGCCTATGGCAGGCATGAACCTTGAAGAAAAAGAAGACATGTGTCGTTTTATTCTTGATGTCAACGAAGAATTAGGCACTACCATCGTTCTCATCGAGCATGATATGAGCGTCGTAATGGATATTTCCGATCGGGTAATTGTGCTCGAGTACGGACGTAAGATCTCTGAAGGGAAACCCGACGCCGTACGTAACGATCAGAAGGTCATTGACGCATATCTGGGAGTGCCCCACTAAGGGGCCGCTCGAGTTAACCTAATGTGCAAGTTGAGGAGTAAATAACATGCCGGCGGACTTGGCATTTTTCATCGAAGTTCTGGTTGCTGGCTTGCTTTCAGGCGTGATGTACTCACTTGTCGCACTCGGTTTTGTCCTGATCTTTAAAGCCTCAGGGGTTTTCAATTTCGCCCAGGGTGCGATGGTATTGTTTGCTGCGCTCACTTTTGTCCGAATCCTGGAGATGGGCGTTAATTTCTGGCTTGCGGGTGCGATCGCATTGGCTGTGATGATAGTTCTCGCGATCATTATTGAGCGGGTTATGCTGCGGCCATTGGTGGCTCAGCCGGTAATTATTCTGTTTATGGCGACCATTGGGCTTAACTATTTTCTTGAAGGCTTAGCGCAGGGAATCTGGGATTCTCAAGTACATGGCCTGGATATCGGTATACCAGACGTTCCCTGGATGTGGTTATTAGAGTCAACGAATATCTTGATTAGTTTGTTTGATATCTGGTCGGCTGTGATTTGTGGAGTGCTGGTGCTTTTCCTTGCATTTTTCTTTCAAAAGGGGCGAATCGGTCGAGCACTTCGCGCTGTGGCAGACGATAACCAGGCAGCAATGTCGGTTGGAATACCGCTGCAGTTAATCTGGGCGATCGTCTGGGCAACTGCAGGCATGGTAGCACTAGTGGCGGGCGCGATCTGGGGCCAACGATTAGGAGTGCAGTTCAGTATTTCGCTGGTTGCTCTTAAAGCGTTACCGGTATTGATACTCGGCGGCTTTAATTCAATTGCCGGCGCTATTATCGGTGGCCTGATTATTGGAGCAAGCGAGAAAGTCGCTGAAGTGTACCTGGGCCCAATCATCGGTGGTGGCATTGAGTCGTGGGTCGCCTACGTCATTGCAATGCTGTTCCTTATTGCCAGGCCACAGGGCCTTTTTGGCGAAAAGATCATAGAGAGAGTCTAAAGACTATGCTTTATCGAGAAACTGGTCAGTTCAAGACTTCTTACAAGAAAGATATGGCGATCTTTCCAATTCGCCAGGATCGCTGGGCTGTGGTCGCGATGCTGATTTTTGTGGTGGTCGTCGTGCCATTGGTAGCGACGGAGCATGTGATCGCCGGTTATCTGATTCCGCTATTAATTTGGTCTATCGCAGCTATTGGCCTGAATATTCTGACTGGCTACACTGGCCAACTCTCGCTGGGGCATGGCGCATTCATGGCAGTCGGTGCATATGCCGCCTATAACCTTGCCTCTCGCATTCCTGAACTACCGATCATAATAGTGTTCTTGCTGGCGGGTTTGATCGCCGCGATTTTTGGCGTTCTTGTGGGTAGCCCCAGTTTGCGGATCAAAGGTTTTTATCTTGCGGTGGCAACGTTGGCTGCCCAGTTCTTTGTTGAGTGGGTTTTTGCGACTTTTCCGTGGTTTGTCGGGGGCGCCGCCAGCATGGTTATCGATACACCCAAGATGACCATCTTCGGCTACCACATAACGAGTACTTTGGATAATTACTATCTGATCCTTGGATTCGTGGTAGTCGGAACTCTTTTTGCGAAGAACCTGGTACGTAGTCAAATAGGACGCGCCTGGATGGCAATCCGGGATATGGATGTTGCTGCCGAGGTAATTGGCATTCGACCGCTCTATACCAAGTTATCTGCCTTTGCGGTCAGTTCTTTTTATGGCGGTGTTGCCGGCGCACTGTATGCGTTTTGCTATGTTAAATCTGTGGATTTCACGGCCTTTGACTTGTTTGTATCGCTTAAGGTTCTTTTCATGATCATCATCGGCGGCATGGGGAGCATCCTTGGATGTTTTCTCGGGGCCACTTTTATCGTGGCGTTACCGATTATCCTCAATGAAATCGCACATCTGTTTGCTGGACAGATTCCGTCTGCATTGCTGAGCAATATTGAACATATGATTTTTGGTGGATTGATTATTTTCTTCCTGATCGTCGAACCTCATGGTCTTGCGAGATTGTGGATGACGACAAAGGAGAAGCTTCGGCTTTGGCCGTTCCCGCATTAGGAGCGGCAACGCCGGTTTATGCGTAAAAGCGTGTCTGGAAACGTGATAATGTTGTAATGGCTACTCGCAAAGTAGATTTGTGAGGTTGTAAGAAACCTAAGGAGGCGAAATATGAAAGTTAAACAATTAGTAATCCCATTCATTTCTGGCCTAGTGCTATCGGCATTGTTTGCTGCGCCGGTTATGGCCGCTGAAGAATCGGATCCCAATAAGGAGCAGTTCATACCGGTGCTGACTTATAAAACCGGACCATTCGCAGCCGGCGGCAGTGGGTTTGCTGGCGGATACGAGGATTATATGACTCTGTTAAATCAACGCGATGGCGGAATTAACGGTATCAAACTGGTCTGGGAAGAGTGTGATTACGGCTATAACACCGAGCGTGGGGTGGAGTGTTACGAGCGTCTTAAAGGCAAAGGCCTCAAAGGCGCGCCGGTCTTTCAACCGTTATCAACCGGTGTGACCTATGCGCTGCTGGAAAGGGCAGCAACCGACAAGATCACTTTGCTGTTTCTGGGGTATGGCCGTACAGATGCCACCGATGGCCGAGTGTTTCCCTGGGGATTCCCAGCAATCACCAACTACTGGAACCAGAGTACGACAAAATTAGGTTATATCGCGCAACAAGAGGGTGGCTTCGACAAGCTCAAGGGCATGAAGATCGTCAATCTGCATCTTAAGCACCCCTATGGAATTGAGACCATTCCAGTCTGGAATGCGATGGCCGAGAAATTTGGATTTGAGGTCACACATATTCCTGTGCCGTGGCCGGGTATCGACCAGAAGTCGTTGTGGTTACAGATTCGAAGGATTCAGCCAAGCTACGTAATCAACCGTAACTGGGGAATATCATGCACAGTGCCCATGCGGGAAGCTGCCCGAATGGGTTTTCCGGCAGATCATATTATTGGGGTCTGGTGGTGCGGAGCTGAAGAAGATGCAATCCCCGCGGGCGCCTCGGCCAAGGGATATATCAGTGCAGCGTTCCATGGAACCGGTACCGATTTCCCAGTTATCGCTGACATATTCGAGTACGTTTATGGTGTTATGAAAGGTAATATTGCGTCTTCACGTGTTGGTAGCGTGTATCACCTGCGTGGCGTCGCTGCTGGTATCGTTGTCACCGAGGTCATTCGTAACGCACATGCGAAATTCGGTGTGGGACCAATCAGCGGTGAAGAATTCCGCTGGGCGATGGAGAATCTTGATCTCACGGCAGAAAGGATCGCTGAACTGGGTGCGACCGATGTGGTACCTCCGTTCAAGATCACTTGTGACGATCACGAGGGTGGTGGATCAGCTCGATTCCAGCAGTGGGACGGAAGGCAGTGGAACTTTGTTTCCGATTGGATTGAGCCACTCGACGATATAACTCGTCCGATGATCGAGGCCTCTGCCGCTGCGTATGCAAAAGAGAAGGGCATTACGCCCCGTTCTGGCATGTCAATGGGTTCGGACTGCGGTTAACGTTAACCAGTACAGGCCAGAGTCTCATGGAAGCAATCTTGAACGAAAAAGCAGCAACGCTGCTGAGTGTGAACAACATTGAGGTTGTGTATGACCATGTGATTTTGGTTCTAAA
The DNA here is from genome assembly GCA_963580215.1 of Gammaproteobacteria bacterium. Taxonomy (GTDB): domain Bacteria; phylum Pseudomonadota; class Gammaproteobacteria; order Arenicellales; family UBA868; genus UBA868. Next base: position 5,659 of record CAUZJT010000073.1, on the reverse strand, counting down.
AGGTGTATCTCTCGAGGTTCCCGAGGGGGGCATTGTCGCCCTCCTCGGAGCCAACGGAGCGGGTAAGACAACTACGCTCAAATCGATATCCAATCTGCTGATGGCGGAGCGCGGCGACATTACCAAAGGAACCATTGAGTTTCGCGGTGAATCTATTCAGGGGCTCTCAGCTAACCAGCTGGTAAAGCGTGGCGTGATTCAGGTTATGGAAGGTCGCCGCTGCTTTGAACATTTGACTGTGGAAGAAAACCTTCTGACTGGTGCGTTCACACGTACCGATGGCGCGTCTTCGATCCGCCGGGATCTGGAGTTGGTTTATGGCTACTTCCCGCGCCTCAAGGATCGGCGTAATAGCACTTCCGGCTATACCTCTGGCGGGGAGCAACAGATGACAGCAGTGGGGCGGGCTTTGATGGCTCGGCCGAAAATGATACTGCTTGATGAACCCTCGATGGGGTTGGCACCGACTCTGGTTGAAGAAATCTGTGAAATCATGCAGCAGCTCAATCAGAAAGAGCAGGTCACCTTCTTGTTGGCAGAACAAAATACCAATATGGCGCTGCGTTATTGCCATTATGGTTATATCCTCGAAAATGGCCGAGTCGTCATGGATGGCGACGCCAAAACACTGCTGGATAACCAGGACGTAAAAGAGTTTTATCTTGGGGTTAGCGGTGGAGAAAGAAAGAGTTTCAGGAACGTAAAACATTATCGTCGAAGAAAACGCTGGTTGAGTTAATAGCGTCTCAGCCTGTGTTCCTGAGTCCGGATCGCATGTCACCCCCATTGTTCAAGTACGAGCAACATCAAACCCCAGGACTAAGATGAGCGATTACTACGACGCTCTGGAAACACGCGACGTGGCACAGCGTGAGGCCGAGCAATTTGAGTTGTTGCGTGAGCAATTACACTATGTCAAGCGTGAAGTCCCGGCTTATGCAGTCTTGCTTGGGGAAGTGAATCCTGACGCTGTTAAGACGCGTGATGCCCTTGCAGAACTGCCAGTAACGCGTAAGTCGGAGTTAGCGCAAGCGCAGGCAGGGAGCCCACCACTAGGTGGATACTGCGCGCTTTCTGGCCGTACCTTGCCTCGAGTCTTTTCTTCGCCGGGTGGGATTTTTGAACCCCAAGGCACAGGCGACGATTTCTGGCGCACAGCTCGGGCCTTGTACGCGGCTGGGTGTCGGGAAGGAGATCTGTTACATAACACCTTCTCTTATCATTTTACGCCAGCTGGATTCATGCTCGAAGGTGGAGCCCATGCATTGGGATGCACAGTGTTTCCGGCGGGCACGGGGCAAAGTGAGCTACAGGTGCGCGCGATAGCGCATTTGCGGCCACGGGCTTATGTCGGGACTCCTTCGTTTCTCAAGATCCTGCTGGATAAAGCCCACGAGATGGGAGTATCGCTTTCCGCCCTGACCATTGGACTGGTCTCGGGCGAGGCCTTGCCCACAAGTTTGCGTGAGGAGTTGGCGACTAAAGGTGTTAACGTACTGCAGGCCTATGCGACAGCGGATGTGGGTTTGATCGGTTACGAATCCCCAGCCTGCGAAGGTTTGATTCTGGATGAGCAAGTATTAGTAGAGATTGTCCGCCCCGGAACAGGTGATCCGGTATCTCCAGGCGAGGTGGGCGAGGTGCTGGTGACTACGCTGCAGGTAGGGTACCCGCTGATCCGTTTCGCCACCGGGGATCTTTCTGCATTTATGGATGGTGTCAGCGCCTGTGGCCGCACCAACCAGCGCGTCAAAGGATGGATGGGGCGGGCCGATCAGACCGCGAAAGTCCGGGGCATGTTTGTGCACCCCTCGCAGGTTGCTCAGGCTGTTTCTCGTCATCAGGAGATCGCTCGGGCTCGGTTGGTTATTGAGCGTGTCGATAATTCCGACAAGATGACTTTGCACTGTGAATTGACCGGAGGTACAGAGCGCTCTTCGGAGCTTACGGATGATATTGCTATTAGTATTCGAGAGGTTTGCAAGTTACGAGGCGGGGTAGAGCTCTTTGTACAGGGCGCTTTGCCTAATGACGGCAAGGTCATTGACGATCTGCGACCATTGGATTGATGCTTTCAGACTCCCCAGCTTATATACCTCAATAACGGGTTATCTCTTCCATAGGGTGGGGCTAAACGCTGGCGGTGCTTATCTGTACTGGTAACGCCTGTGCTTGGTATTCATCCGCCCGCTCCAAAACGGGGCGAAAACTTGTTTGTTGAAGTCGAGCTTCACTACACTAGGGGTCCGTCTTTTGACCAAACCTGGACCAGGCAGTGACTGATACCGATATGCATGACGATGTTTCTCTTTATGCCAACCTGTTTGGTTATCTTGGCTGCCCGCTGAGTGATGACCCGCTGCGGGATACAGCAGATGTAGCCATTCTGGGCGTGCCGTATGATCTAGGCACCTCCGGCCGCGCCGGTACTCGTAGTGGTCCGGGTGCGATACGTCAGGCTTCTGGCAATCTTCGCTGGGAAGAGGCACGCTGGCCGTGGCCCTATGCGCTCGCGGATCACCTTAAGGTCATCGACTGTGGCGATCTTGCTTATGCCCCCGGAGACAGTGCCGGGTTTACCCAGTCCCTCCAGGACCGGGCCACGGATATTTTGCGATCAGGGAAGACTCTCCTTAGCTTCGGTGGAGATCACTTCATTACTCTGCCATTGTTGCGGGCGCATCATGCAGTGCATGGAGAGTTAGCCCTGGTTCACTTTGATGCTCATACCGATACCTATGAGCAGGGTTCCGAATTCGATCATGGCACAATGTTTCGACGCGCGCCTAGAGAGGGCCTGATTGATACTGATTGCTCAATACAGGTGGGTATCCGGACAGAATACGAACCGTCGACGCACGCCTTTGCCGTGCTCGATACTGATTGGGTGCACAATTCCGGGCCGGTGAAGGTTGCGCAGGCAATTCGCGACCGGGTAGGCAAGCACAAGGTTTATCTGACTTTCGATATCGATTGCCTGGACCCGGCTTTTGCTCCCGGCACCGGCACGCCGGTGGCCGGAGGCCTTTCCAGCAATATGGCGCTACAGATTTTACGTGGCCTCAAGGGTTTAGATATTGTTGGTATGGATGTAGTCGAGGTGGCACCGGCCTACGATCAGGCTGAGGTTACCGCGCTTGCCGCAGCAACGCTGGGTTTGGAAATGCTCTATCTGCAGGTCGAAAAATATTCCTGAGGCCACGAGGTTTTCGCCGATAGGGCTTTCGGCCTGACCAGGAAGTTAAAGGCGCTGCAGTTCGGGGCCAGAGGTTTTCTATTTAGGCTCCCATACGCCTATAGAGGGCCCCAGCGCCTTCGCGATATCAATGACCCAATAATCTGCGCTTTAAGCTATTGTTAAAACATTTTAACTCCAGGTTGATCTACCTTGGTTTACACCTTGAAGCCCTGCTTTTCTTGTAGTATAAGTTTTGACTGATGGTGGCAATCAAAAATTACACTGATCCTTGGGGCTAAATCTGCTTATCCTTCGGGTCACGAGTATTCTGATTTTGGATTAACACCATGGATATGCAGAACATCGTCAAGCTACCCGAGCGCACCCTTATGGGGCCCGGCCCGTCGGAGATAAATCCACGGGTGTTAGTCGCACTGTCTCAGCCGGCTATCGGCCACCTCGACCCGGCCTTTCTTTCGCTGATGGATGAGGTAAAGGGGTTACTGCGCTATGCTTTTCAGACCAGTAATCGGCTGACCTTCCCAGTGTCTGGTCCTGGATCGGCAGGCATGGAGACCTGCTTTGTCAATTTGATAGAACCGGGGGACAAAGTGATTGTTGCCCGCAACGGCGTATTCGGCACCAGGATGCAGGAGATGGCAAGCCGCGTCGGGGCGCAGGTTGTGACCGTTGACGACGACTGGGGTTGTGCGGTGGACCCGGGTAAAATCGAAGAGGCGCTAAGGGCTAACCCGGATGCTTGTGCTGTCGCATTTGTTCATGCCGAGACTTCGACGGGTGCGCTATCAGATGCAAAAACGATTTCTGAGATTGCTCATCGTTACGGCTGCCTTACGATTGTTGACGCCGTGACTTCGCTTGCAGGGTCTCCGCTCTATGTGGATGATTGGGGCCTTGATGCGGTGTACTCTGGCGCCCAAAAATGTCTTTCCTGCGTTGCGGGTATCTCACCTGTCACTATCGGAGATCAGGCGCTGGCCAAAATAAAGCGGCGAAAATCGCCGGCCCCTACCTGGTTTCACGATCTAGGCTTGATCGATGGCTATTGGTCAGAAGGTGAAACGCGCGCCTATCACCACACTGCACCGGTTAACAGTATCTTTGCGCTGACGGAGGCGTTGCGTCTGCTGAAACAAGAGGGGCTGGATCAGGCCTGGAAGCGACACGAGGAAAACTCCCAACGATTGGTCTGGGGTCTGCGACGTCTGGGCCTTGATATGCTGGTCGAGGATCCAGCGGTTCGGTTACCTCAACTCAATGCTGTGCGTCTACCAGTTGACATCGACGAGGCAGCAATTCGCTCGAGATTACTGAATGAGAAAAACCTGGAAATCGGTGCTGGCCTTGGACCACTTGCCGGAAAAGTGTGGCGTATCGGCCTTATGGGATATACCAGCCGCCCAGAGAACATATCGTTTTGTCTGGACGCTTTAGGTAGCGAATTGGGCAGTGCGATTCAAACCGCGGTTGGCGAGTAGCAAACCGCCTTTGAGCAGCTGCCTCCCTTCTAGAACTGCGGCTCCCACCTAAACCCGTAGCAATGGACCGCTTTTTGCCAGGGATTCCTAATCCTTGGCACTTGTTACTTAGTTCGCCAGCAAGCCGATGAAGTAGTCGAGCGCGCTGACGAATTCGTTCTCCAGTGGAAATGAGAGCATTCCCATAACCGTATAACCTAGCACCCAGAGCATGAGGTGAAAGCGGATAAGAACAAGAGCCAGGCCATATACAAAGGTATCAAAGGTCGGATCAAAAATCTGGGTGTAATGGGCTTGAACACGTGCAGCAACGGGCTGGTCACACGAGTAAAAAACGGGCAAAGAAAAACGGGATGTCTTCGCACCCAAACAACGACATGCCCAAGCGTCCAATCACGGTCCGCATGACGACTCCCATGATGTAGTCAGCTATCAGTACCCAGATCAAAAATGCCTGATTCGGACCCTGTTCGTTGGATGTGATAGCAGGCAATTGATCCGCTGTGGCACGAATGGCGTAGCGATCAGAGAAAAGGGGGCTTCAGTGCAGCGTTGGAGAAGGCAAAAAATCCGGATTGCCGGTGCTGCGTTTACCGATGCAACCGAATCGGTAAACGCGTTTACACTCAGCCCGGAGCGTTGATTTACTGGGCGCCAATCGCGGATGGTTTTATGTCTTCGGATAAGTCGATTGCGCGTGATTCCATACGTTTTCGCTGGCAGGTGCCACGATGCGAACTGAGAGAAGCTCTACAGTGCGCGAGAGTTTTGGGTTTTCTGGACAACTGAACGGTAGCGCCAGGGCAGCTGCGACGGGCACGCTAGATCGGGTGTCATTATCAGTTACAGCGGTAGAATAGGCGGCTCATTGTTTTACAGGCTTTGCACCGTGAATTCTGAACAAACGTACCACCTATACGCTAAGGATCAAGATGTTAAGTGATAAACCGATCAGTCGATACCCGGTACCGACTCTGGAAGA
>CAUZJT010000072.1:0-12586 GCA_963580215.1 Gammaproteobacteria bacterium | reverse complement strand
CATACATCATTACAGCAAGGCGGATGATCTCGGGGCTGGTTTTGAAGTAGCGGAATGGGCTGTGTTTTGTCATCCGGTGACGCTAACCGGCGCGAACGCAACCGGCAAGAAAGTTCCTCTGACACTGCCCTTAATTTATGTATTTGACGTCGTTACTGTTTAGAAGGTCTGATATCGACGTTGGAATTGTAAGACCACGGGCAACGTCTTCATCCAGTGCTGTTTCCATCTCTTTCACTTGAGAGAGCGCCGAAACCGTCTCGTCAATCCGCTCGAATGGAACAATAACGACACCGTCTCGATCTGCAACTATCATATCGCCAGTTTCAACCTCCTGCCCTCCGATTTGGATGGGGAACCCAACAGATCCCGGACCTTTGGCGAATGGAGATGCTGGTGTTAATCCGTTACACCAAACCGGTAAACCAGCATCAACGACGCCAATATAATCGCGCATCGGCCCGTCCGTAACAAAGCCAGCGGCGCCACAGTTTTTCATCATACCTGTAACACGATCTCCCGCGGCAGCACATCCCTGATGAGCAGCGAAGGCGGAGACCACGATGTCACCACGTCGAATAAATTTCAGCGTGGCGAGCGTGGCAAGAATGTCCCCAGGACCACAATCCGCGGTTAGCGCAGGACCCGCAGCAACACAATCTAAGTCGCGACCTTCGCCTATCGGTCCAATATCATATGACAATGCACCTCTACCCAAGAGCGCATCAACAACGAAACCTGTTTGAACGCCTTGAAAGGCCTCAATCTGAGCTTCAGTTGGGCGACGCAAATTATTGTTGATCGTGAGGAGCGGTGGTTCTTCAATCATCTTAGAATCCCATTTAGTTAGTTTTTACTTCAAATGGCATCCTACTTAAAAAGCAGAATTACCACAACTGGCACGTTTCGCACGAGCTTTGAAACGTATCTTGGATTCGTTGCTCATCCGAAAATGTTACTTCGTCATCGTGCGCGTTTCAATCAGGTTTCTACAGACAATGCCTGTCGAAGATCTTAGCCTACAACGGCCTTAGCAAGCTGTTTTTCAAAGTGATGGCAGGCTACGGTGCGCAGGTCCGATACCTTTTTCGTTACCGGTTTCTCCGTTCTGCAGAGCGGGGTCGCAAGTGGACAGCGCGGGTGATAATAACAACCAGGTGGCGGCGAGAGGGGTGAGGGCACCTCCCCTTCGATGGAGTCAAAACGAACCAGCTCATCTGCGTCCAAGACTAGTTTAGGAACGCTGCCGAACAACGCCGCTGTATAAGGGTGAGCTGGTTCGCCAAAGACCTGAGCCACCGGACCCAGTTCGACAATACGCCCCAGATACATAACCGCCACGCGGTCGCTGACGTGTTGTACAACTGACAAATCGTGGCTGATGAAAACGCAGGTCAACTCCAGATCGCGCGTAAGCTCCAGAAAGAGGTTGATGATCTGCGCCTGAATCGACACGTCAAGCGAGGCCACAGGTTCGTCGCAGATCAACACATCCGGCTGCATCGCTAGAGCACGGGCAATGGCGATCCGCTGACGCTGGCCGCCGGAAAACTGGTGCGGGTACCGGTCAACCCAAACGGGGTCCAGGCCAACACGCTCAAACCAGTGGGCAACATATCTGCGCGCCTCAGATTTTGTCGTCAGCCCGTGTGCTATAGGCCCTTCGGACACTGTGTCGCCTACCTTCATGCGGGGGTCAAGGCTGGCGAAAGGGTCCTGAAACACGGTCTGCACGCGGGTTGTGACCTTACGGCCGTTTTCCCTCACTGGCGCGCCATCGATGGCAACCTTGCCAGTGGTAGGTGGTAGGATGCCCGCGATTACACGGCCAAGTGTGGACTTACCGCAACCAGATTCACCAACCAATCCCAGTGTCTCCCCCTTGCGAACCGACAGCGTGACGTCCGAGACAGCGCGCACGGATCGCGTCTCTACTTTTGCACCCAGCTTGGCGGCGATCCTTTCGCCAGTGGTCAAATTTGGCCCGAAAAGGCGGCTGATATTATCAATCTGCAAAAAATCGTTCATACCGAGGCCTCCGCAGGTTGGCCTACAGGGTGAAAGCAACGCCAGCCGCGGCTGTCTCGCAGCGTCATTTCCGGTTCAGTTTCACATCTGTCGGTGGCCCTGTCACAGCGCTGGGCAAAGGGGCAACCGGGCGGCAGTGACAAAAGCGAAGGCGTGGTGCCGGGTATCTGGGTCAAGGGCGTACCAGGTTTGGCCGTGGCAGGGAGCGAAGCAATCAAACCTGCGGTATAGGGGTGTCTCGGGTCGCGTAGCAGCGTGGCGGTCTTCCCTTGCTCCACAATACGGCCTGCGTACATCACAGCAAGCTTGCTGGCGAGGCTCGACACCACCGCAAGGTCATGGCTGATCCAGATCATCGCAGTGCCAGTCTCATGCGCAAGGTCGCGCATCTGAAACAGGATCTGCGCCTGAATTGATACATCAAGCGCCGTCGTCGGCTCATCCGCCACAATCAGCGCGGGGCGATGCAAAAGGGCGATAGCAATCGCAACGCGCTGGCGCATGCCGCCCGAAAACTCATGGGGATAGGCGCGCAGCCGCGCCTTGGCCGATGGGATGCCAACTTGGGTCAGCAACTCCGACGCTCGGGTCTCGGCCGCGCGGGCACTCAGCGGCTCATGGGCATCAATGGCCAGCTTCATCTGTTGGCCAATCGTCAGCATCGGGTTGAGCGTCGAAATAGGGTCCTGAAAGATCATCGATATTTCGCGGCCACGGCGCGAACGCAGTTCGGTATCCGACAATGTCGTCAACTCGGTCCCGTTCAGTTTGACGGACCCTTCCACGATGCGACCCGGTGCATCCACCAACCCCAGTAGGGAAAAGCCTGTGACGGTCTTGCCCGATCCGCTTTCACCAACGAGCCCCATGATTTCTCCCTTAGCCAGATCGAAAGACACGCCGTCCACCGCCTTGACAATACCTGCACGGGTAAAAAAATGAGTGGTCAGGTTTTTGACGCTCAGAACAGGTTCGATCATTTGCGCAGCCTTGGATTAAACTGGTCCCGCACCTGATCGCCAACAACGTTGATGGCGACGATTAGGATGATCAGCGCTACGCCAGGATATACCGAAATCCAGTAACGCCCGCTCATCATGTAGGGAAACCCATTGGAGATCAGCATGCCCAGTGATGGCTCAGTAACCGGTAATCCAAGGCCAAGAAAGCTGAGTGTTGCCTCAAGCGAAATCGAATTGGCGATTTGCACGGTCGCCACCACAATCAGCGGCGGCATGCAGTTGGGCAGAATGTGACGTATCACCACCAGCGAGCCACTCAATGGCGTGGCCAGCGCTGCTTCGATATAGTCTTTGCCGCGCTCGGCCTTGGCCGCTCCATAAGCTGTACGGGCAAAATAGGCGTACTGAGCCGCGACCAACGCGCTTATCAGCTGAGCTTTGCCTTGGCCCAGCAGCGCGACGATCACGAGCGCCAACAGGATCGCCGGAAAAGAGAGTTGCAGATCGACCAACCGCATGATCAGCGCCTCGACCCGCCCGCCGACATAGGCGGCCGTGATCCCCAGCGCTGTGCCTATGGTGAGCGACACGAAACCAGCGGCTAGGCCAATCTGAATGGATATCCGCAATCCGTAGAAGATGGCCGATAGCAGGTCCCGTCCCTGCGGATCAGTCCCCATGAGATGCGTATACCCGCCAGACCCCACAAACCCCGGGGGCCTGCGGCTGTCCATCAACGACAGCTTCGCCAGATCATAGGGGTTCTGCGGTGAAATAATTGAGGCGAAGAGCGCGAGCAGTATCATCACCACCACCACGACCAAAGCCACAAGAGCGATCTTGTTTTCCTTGAACTCCGCCCAAAAACGGCTCAAGGGTGTCCGTGCGTCGCTCATGCCGATACCCCATGCCGTACGCGGGGGTCGATCAGGGCAAAAACCAGATCAATCACGAAGTTGATGGTGACGAACAAGAACGCCACAAGGATCAGGTAAGCGACCATCACGGGACGGTCGAGCACGCCGATACTGTCGATAATCAACTTCCCAACACCCGGCCAGGAAAAGATCGTCTCTGTCACAACGGCAAAGGCAAGCGTCGATCCCAGCTCAAGCCCGAAGACCGTGATGATCGGGATGGAAATGAGCTTGAGCAAATGGCGACGCAGGATCGTGCCCTCTGACAAGCCAGCTGCGCGGGCGAATTTGATGGTATCGGTAAGCATGATTTCTCTCGTACCCGCGCGCGCCAAACGAATCATCAGCGCCAGTTTAAAGAGCGCGAGGTTGATAGCTGGTAGCACGATATGCCACAAACCATTGAGGGTTGGAAATGACCATGCGACACCCCAAATCTCCACCGTTTCACCGCGTCCACCAGCAGGTAGCCAGCCAAAGTTTACGGCAAAAACCAGGATCAGGATCAGCCCCACCCAAAACGACGGTACTGAAAAGCCCAGTACGGAAACCGCCATGATCATCTTAGCCAGCCAACCGTCGGGCCGGTAGCCTGCGTAGATGCCTAGGCTCACACCGAGAAACGTGGCCGATATGACCGAGATCAGCACCAGCTCAAGCGTCGCGGGCAAACGCCCGCCAATAAGTTCTAGAACTGGTATGTTGTAGACAAACGAGCGGCCTAGATCTCCTTGCAGCAGATTCGAAATAAAGATGAAGTATTGTTCGTAAAGCGGCCGGTCGAGGCCAAGCCTGCGGATGGCTTCCTCGCGGATTTCCTGCGTAGCCTCAGGCGGGATCACAATGTCGATGGGATTACCAATGGCATAAACCCCACAAAATACGATGACCGACATTACGACCATGACTAAGACGGCCTGCATAAAACGCTGGATGATAAAGCCGAGCATCAGCTCTCCTTAGGGACAAAGCAGAGGCCGGGCGACGTGTTCGCCGCCCGGCCATCTATTATAGTGCTCGATTAGGGAGCAGACTTCAAGAAGAAGGCAAGTGTGTCTTCGTCAAAGCGGGGCGTAAATTGCAGCATGCCCGCCTTTGCACCCCAGACCGTTTGAAGCTGCACGATAGAGATGTAGGCTTTGTCTTCCATAACCTTTTCCATCGCTTCTTCGTATGTCGCGCGTCGCGCGGTTGCATCCATCATCCTGGCGCCAGTCTGAAGTAGACGATCCACGTCGCTATTTTTATATTCAATCCTATTGTAGGCACCTAGCTTTACTGTGGGATTGTTGGAATGTGCCAAGCCACCCAAAGTATAAGATGCCTCGCCAGTCAACGTGCCCCAACCATTCATGAACATCGAATAGTCAAGTCGTGCTTGGGCCGGAAAGTAAACAGTCTTGGATATTGCGTTCACGTTAGTTCTGATACCTACCTGCGTCAGCATCTGTCCAAGACCTTGGCAAATAGCAGCGTCACCTGGCAGACGGTCTCCGGTACAGTAAAGATCCACCTCAAAGCCTTCGGAATAACCAGCGTCAGCTAGAAGTGTTTTGGCCTTTGTCGGATTGTATTCCGGCATAGGTATTTTTTCGCTTGAGCCAAAGAAGCCTGGAGGCATCATCTGGTTTGCAGGTTTTCCTAGACCTTCAAGCACAATCTCTACCATAGTTTCACGATCAATGGCGTGGTCAATGGCCTGGCGCACCCGTAAATCGCGGAAGGGATTTTCATCTAGATCGGAACCGTCAAGAGCACGCACCAAAGGCGTGTTTTTACGCTGATCCAGCTGAAGGTTCATAATGTAAACGCTGTCACCCTTGACTGAATCGATATTGGCATCTTTCGCAAGTGCGAGGTAGTCCACCGAAGACACATAGTTGATCACATCGACCTGCCCAGCTTTGAGGGCAGCAAGCCGCGAACTATCGTTGGGGATTTCCTTGCGGATCACTTTTTTCCAATCTCCCATGCCGCGCCAGTAGTCGTCAAAACGCTCAAGAACTAGATCACCCTTTGGCTCCCAACTAACATATTTATATGGGCCAGTGCCGATCGCTGCAGCACCTGAGTTAAAGCCCGCAGACGCCGTTTCAAGTGTGGAAAAATCTGCTGCCGCTTCTGATGAGACTATGAACAGACGAATGAAATCATTTGGTAGGGTCGCTGCCTGACCGTCAGTATGGATATGAATTGTGTGTGGGCCAATAATGTCCACACCAGCCACGCGGCGAACATAGATTGCCGTTGTGGTAGGACCTGTAACAACCGGAATGCGTTCAATCGAAAACTTTACGTCCTCTGCAGTGAAATCAGAGCCATCATGAAACTTTACGCCTTCCCGCAGCTTAAATTCCCACGTATCTTCATCTACTGGTTTCCAGCTTGTAGCAAGACCTGGTTCTATCTGTAGATCAATACCGGACCACACAAGTGTATCAAAAATATGTTTGGCTGCCTCGGCATGTGGACCAAGCGCGGAAAAATGCGGATCCATTGATTCGGGCCCACCGCGCACTCCCATCGTCAGCGTCTGAGCTGATGCAGCGCCTGCTGCAGTCAAACTAAGCACAAAAGCCAGAGGGGCTAAGAAATTCTGGTATGTCATATCATTTAACCTTTCTGATAATGGAAGAAGCAATAAACCTCATCCAGTTAATATTAATTGACTTAATGTCCCATTTGGAACTTGTTTTTATACAATGTCTTGCGATAAGCTAGCAGTCAAGTTCTATTTGGAACTTTAATTTTGATAAACTTAGGAGTTAATAAAAATATGTCAGACCTACAGACTGAAAGTGACCAAGGATTTGGCACCCATGAAATTGGGCAAAGTCCAGACATGCTGGAAGCCAAATTATGGGGTAACCCCTGTCCGTTCACCTTTCGAGTCAACTATATTGCACTACTCTACAACACGCCGCTTTACAGCTGGATACTAGACACTTATGGACTGAAGCGGACAGAATACGTGGTGCTTTATTCGTTAGCGCTTGCCGATGGTGGCAGCGCACGTGATATCTCACGCACCTCTGGATTCCCTAAGAACACGCTCAGTCGCGCAATCAACCAGCTTGAACGGATGGACCTTATCAATCTGCGCACCAAGGCCCCTGGTAGCGGGCGAAAACAGGCACTCCATTTATCAGAAAAGGGCTGGGAGCTCTACCATCAAACAGTCCCCGTCTTTGAGGCGCAAGAAAAACGCATGCTCACAACGCTTTCCGACGGAGAACGACAAATGCTATTTGAACTGACGTCAAAAGTAGTGCTTGCTTCAAAGGACTGGGCAGGCAATCTGTTTCCTGAAACAATGGACATGGCGCAAGGGGAAATATAATGAAGGTGACCAACATGAACTGGCGTGAAGTTGAGGCCGCCGCCGCCCGGGATCCGCGCTGCATCTTGCCTATCGGTTCGACAGAGCAACATGCGCAGTTGTCACTCTGCGTTGACATGATTTTAGCCGAAAAAGTTGCAGCCGAAGCAGCAGAGCCTCTGAACTTACCTGTCTTTCCGGTTATACCCTACGGGCTTGCTCCATACTTCAACGCTTACCCCGGTACCATCTGCCTGCGAGTCGAAACGCTGATGGCCGTAGTGCGCGATGTGGTGGCATCACTTCGGCGCTCAGGGTTTCAACAAATACTCATCGTCAATGGCCATGGTGGCAATAATCCTGTAGGTGCTCTGGCCCAGGAACTAATGGCGGAACACGGCGATATTTCAATCAAATTCCATAATTGGTGGAGCGCTCCAGAAACTTGGGCCAAGGTGCAGTCGATCGACAAATCCGGGTCACATGCCAACTGGATGGAAAATTTTCCTTGGACACGGCTTGCACATGCCCCCGCCCCCGACGGTGAAAAACAGATCGTGGACATGGGCCAGTTAAAGGCCTCGCCCCCCGCATTGGCGCGCAAAATTCTGGGTGACGGTTCCTTTGGGGGGGCCTGGCAGCGCCCCGACGCAGAAATGCATGCGATCTGGGAAATGGGCGTTGCCGAAACTCGAGCGGCGCTGGAAGGCCCCTGGGCGGATTTTGGCAATGAATGAGCCGATTCTGATTTGGGGTGCGGGTGCCATCGGCGGCATCTTGGGCGCCTATTGGGCGCGCGCGGGCGTGCCTGTCCAGATGGTAGATATTGTACCCGAACATGTCACCGCCTGCAACACCAAGGGGCTGTCGATCGAAGGACCGGTCGAGGAATTTATCCAAGTCGTGCCTTGCGTCACACCTGATCAGCTAACGGGCACCTACAGTCGAATTGTACTGGCGGTTAAAGCGCAGGCAACGGAAACAGCGCTGTCCCAACTCTTACCGCACCTGGCAAAGGACGGCTTTGTCCTGTCTGCGCAAAATGGACTGAATGAACGTGTCATCGCACAGCATGCAGGCCCTGAGCGTACCATGGGCGCTTTTGTGAACTACGGTGCTGATTGGATTGGTCCGGGTCGCATCCTTTTTGGCAATCGCGGTGCGGTTGTCGTGGGTGAGATCGACGGATCCAAGCGCGAACGCACCACCGATATGTTCAAACTCCTGCAGGTTTTCGAGCCGGACACGGTGTTGACGCAGGACATCTGGGCCTATCTCTGGGGCAAGATGGGATATGGCGCAATGCTGTTTGCCACGGCCCTGACCCACGACAGTATGACCGCGAACTTTGCCGATCCAAAACGTGGCCCTGCCCTTATGGGCCTCGCGCGCGAAGTGATGCGCGCCGCTCTTGCCGAAGGGGTGGACCCGAAACCCTTCAACGGGTTTGATCCCGCCGCTTTCATGCCGGGCGCGAGTGATGCAGCCGCCCTGCAAAGCCTTGCTGATCTGGCCGATTTCAATTCCAAGACCGCCAAGACGCATACTGGCATCTATCGAGACATCGCGGTGCGCAAGCGCAAGACTGAAGTGGATCCTCAGGTCGGCGCTGTTGCTAAGATTGCGGCGGCACATGGCATTGACGCACTTCTGCTGCACCGACTGGTCGAACTGATCCACGACATAGAAGACGGCCGCCGGGAAATGTCGGCGGAGACATTCCACGAGTTGACCAAGGTGATGGCATGACCGCCCGCACAGCACTTGTAACTGGCGTTGTAGGCGGCATTGGCGCAGCTATTGCATCCCGTCTGGCAGCGGATGGGGCCAAGGTTATTGTCAGTGATTTACCCGGCGACGCCTTGCAGGACGCGGCGGCGCAACTGGGCTTGCCAGCGGCTGAAGCTGATCTGGGGGACCCCGGCGCGGTACAGGCAATGACGCAGAGGATCGCAGCCGACTTTGGTGCCCCAGATATTCTAGTCAATGCTGCAGGCGGTGTGGGCAATCAGATTGGCACCCCGCTTGAGGGAGTTGATCCAGATGCCTGGCACCACATTTTTGCTATCAACGTCGATGCCTCACTTTATCTATCTCAGGCGCTTGTCCCTGCGATGAAGACAGCCGGCTGGGGTCGTATCGTAACCATCAGTTCGGGCGCAGGACTGCGCCCCAGCTTGACGGGCATTCATGCCTATACGGCAGCCAAACACGCGCTGGTCGGGTTGACCAAGCAACTCAGCCTTGAGTTGGCTCAGCACGGGATTTCCGTGAACTCCATCGCACCCGGCTTTATTCTTTCCAACCCGGCCTCGCGCCGTCAATGGGATGCCTTTGGCAAAGAAGGGCAAGCCCAATTGAAGGGTCGCATCCATACCCGCCGACTGGGCGAACCCGAAGACATCGCCTCCGCGGCCGCATTTCTAATTTCGCAAGAAGCTGGATGGATCACCGGCCAGATCCTAAGTGTTGACGGCGGCATCACCTGAAGAGAGAGATAGAACTCATGACCGACCCCGTACTTGCCCACGCGCTTGACCAAAAATCCCAGCTGATAGAGACTCTGAAAGCCCTTGTTGCTTGCCCTTCGGTGGGGGCTGATCCAGCCATGGCGCAAAGCATGGAGGACGCCCGACAGATCATTGAGACGCGCCTTGACACGATGGCTTTCCAAAATCTACGGCGCCTGACCCCGGCGAACGGAACCGGTCAGCCGGCTATCTTTGCCGAACGGATGGACGCGCCGGGTAAGCCAACAATTCTGATTTATGCCCACTATGATGTGCAGCCCTCGGACCCGCTGGACAAATGGGACACGCCTCCGTTCGAGGCGGTCGAACGGGACGGCAAGTTGTATGGGCGCGGCATCTCGGACGACAAGGGTCCTATGATGATCGCGCTCGAAACACTTGCCGCCTTCCTCGTTGTCGAAGGGCGTTTGCCTGTCAACGTGAAGCTTTTGATCGAGGGGGAAGAAGAAACCGGATCTCCCTCCTTGCCCGGCCTACTGGAGGCTCATTGTGACCTGCTGGCCGCCGATGCCGTGCTCTCGGCCGATGGGGCACGGTGGCGGCCCGATATCGTAGCACTGAACATCGGCTCGCGCGGGAATGCGGGCTTTGAGGTGCGGGTTCAGACAGCCTCCCAGGATTTGCATTCAGGGCGCTACGGCGGCATCGTCGCCAATCCACTGCACGTGCTGTCGACGCTCATCGGAGGTCTACATGACTCGCAGGGTCACATCACAGCGCCCGGTTTTTACGATGGCGTGGCAGAACCAACGCAGGCCGAACGCGACGAAATTTCGGCAATTCCCTATAACGAAGGTGACGCTTTTGCCGCCATCGGGGCACTGCCGCACGGTGAGGCAGGCTATTCAACACTTGAACGGCTGTGGATGCGGCCCACTATAGACGTGAATGGCATGTGGGGCGGCTACACCGGTACCGGGTCCAAAACGGTGATCCCCAACGAAGCCTTTGCTAAACTCACGATGCGGCTTGTGCCGGGTCAGGACCCGCAAAGCACCAAGCAGGCGGTGATTGATCACCTAAAGTCACAATTGCCCCCCGGTGTGTCACTGGATATCTACGGCGATCGGGGTCAGGGGGGGGCCTATGCCGTGCCACCCGATCACCCACTGCTTGGTGCGGCTGTTTTGGCACTTGAACACACAACTGGTCAAACGCCCGTAAAGGTCCGCATTGGTGCCTCGCTGCCCTTGACTGAGATCGTGTCGAGGATTTTAGGACTTGATACGGTGATGTTCTCCTTTGCACTGTCAGACGAGAACTTCCATGCGCCAAATGAATTCTTCCGGCTGTCTTCTATCGCCGATGGCCTTGCCGCCTGGGTCGAAATCATACGGCAGATAGCAGAGATTGATCCTGCCGCTTTTACCCCCTACCGCCGAACATGACCCAAGAGATCGCCGTCAATAACCGCTACGGCGCAGCCCTTCTGCTCGCCGCAGCGGCGGTGTTTACGGCGGATGTTACAGTCCTGCGGCTCCTCAACCCCGAGGTGCCCTTTGCGCTGATCATCTTTGCGCGCTCGCTTTGTCAACTTGTGATCGTGGCTCTTTGGATTGCCTTCACCCGGCCTGCTCTTTTCTGCTCTCAGCGCTGGCCGATGCTGGTTGTGCGTGGGCTGACCAGCGTCATCTGTTGGTGGTTCTATTACGCAAGCTTTCAGAGGTTAGACCTCACGCTTGCTTCGACACTTACCTTTACCACCTCACTTTTCGTAGTGGTGATGGCGCCATTCGTTCTGGGTGAAAAGATCGGGCTGCGGCGCGGACTGACTACAGTTTTTGGATTCTTTGGAGTCATTTTGGCCAGTGGCGCGATCAGCCTTACCATCGAAACAGGTGTCCTTTTCGGGCTTGGATCAGCCTTCGCAGCAGCGATCCTGATCTTTCAGAACCGGGTGCTGGCCAGAACTGAACATACTGCAACGATCATGCTCTGGATCGGTTTGGTGGCAACGGCCGGAACATTGCCCGGGGCTGTGATGGGCTGGACAGGCCTGAGCCTTGGCGATGGCCTGGTGCTGCTAACGGCCGGGACGCTCGGTACTCTGGGCATGTTGCTGACCGTTGAAGCATACCGGTTTGGCGAAGTATCAGGGCTTGCGACTTATCCCTATGCGGGCATCCTTTTTGCCCTCACAGTCGGATATTTTGTTTTTACCGAAGTTGCGACTCTGCGCGAACTGGTCGGTGCCTCGATCATCGTAATCTGTGGGCTTCTGGCGAACGAACGTCTCCGACCGACGGGAATGTGAAGGTATAAGTGGTGCACCGCGACACACCCATTTCAGCATCAGCAGCTTAACATCTAATTGATCCTCTATTTCGACTGGACTTCTGTTTTGCCGTAAGCCTGTGTGTCGACATAGGCCCGAATACCCTCGGGCTTTGCTCAGTGAGCGAAGCCATTAGGAGTAAGGGCATGGAATTTGATATAGCAACATTGGAGAAGGCCACTCGCGTAGACCTTTTGGAGCACTGGCGGTTTTTGATCAATCGACCTCCTCCAAAACATATCAGCCGCAGCCTGCTGATCCAAATATTGGCTTTTGAGCAGCAATCAAAGCACTGCGGCGGATTTACCAAAAAGCTGAGCCTCCGCCTTACCCGTGCAAGCCTGCGCGACACCCTGCGCCCCGCCTTCAAGCCTGGCAGTCGCTTCATACGCGAGTATCACGGAAAGACCCATATTGTTGAGGTAGGAGAGGATGGAAAGTTTGTTTGGAACGCGCAGCGCTTCAAGTCCCTGTCCCACACAGCCCGCGCCATTACAGGTTATAACGTATCGGGCTTTAAGTTCTTTGGAGTAAAGCCATGAATGGGCTGGGGC
>CAUZJT010000071.1:0-12707 GCA_963580215.1 Gammaproteobacteria bacterium | reverse complement strand
GCATTAGGATTCTCTGTCACAATTTTCGCTTTGAGCCTGCCACTTTGGACTCGTTTCGATACCCAAACTGTTGCCATGCAGTTCGTTGAAAAAACGCCGTGGATTGAACGTTTCAACGTGCACTACTCTTTGGGGATCGATGGCATTGCCATGCCGTTGGTGCTCCTGACTACCTTTCTTACCGTAATTGTCATCATCGCTGGCTGGCAGGTAATTGGCCAACGGGTTGCACAGTACTTCGCTGCTTTTCTTATCATGGAAGGGTTGATGATTGGGGTGTTCTGCGCGCTAGACGCGGTCTTGTTCTACCTGTTCTGGGAGGCGATGTTGATCCCCATGTTTCTCATAATCGGGATCTGGGGTGGACCGAATCGGGTATATGCCGCGATCAAATTCTTTCTTTATACATTCCTGGGGTCGCTGTTGATGCTGGTCGCCTTGATCTATCTTTACATGGTTGCCCAGGGGTCCTTTGATATTCTTGAGTTTCATCAACTTCCTTTGGGGGCCACAGCTCAGGCTCTGATATTTTTTGCTTTTTTTGCCGCTTTTGCAGTAAAAGTCCCCATGGTGCCGGTTCATACCTGGCTGCCCGATGCCCATGTTGAAGCGCCAACCGGGGGTTCGGTGATCCTTGCCGCGATTACCCTGAAAATGGGAGCTTATGGGTTTTTGCGACTATGTATTCCAATCACGCCAGATGCGGCGCACCGGTTTGCGCCATTGGTGATAGGACTATCCTTGGTTGCCGTCGTCTACATCGCTCTGGTGGCCTTGGTTCAACGGGACATGAAAAAATTGATTGCCTATTCTTCGATCTCGCACATGGGATTTGTGACGCTTGGCTTTTTTGTTTTTGAGACGATGGCAATGGAGGGTGCTGTGGTGCAGATGATTTCACATGGTTTCATCTCTGGGGCGTTGTTCCTTTGTGTTGGAGTACTTTACGACCGTCTGCACTCGCGGGAGATCGCGACTTATGGCGGCGTGGCAAAAGTAATGCCGGTGTTCGCGTTCTTTTTGGTGTTTTTCGCTATGGCCAACGCGGGATTGCCAGGGACCTCAGGATTTGTTGGGGAGTTTCTGGTAATACTTGGTACCTTTTCGGTCAATGGCTGGTATGCCGCTGCTGCGGCCCTGACCTTGGTATTTGGGGCGGCTTACACGCTTTGGATGGTAAAACGCGTGGTTTTTGGAGCGCTAACCAATAGCGCTGTCGAGCGTTTGAATGACGTTAATTCGCGGGAAATCCTGATCCTCACCCTCATGGCCATTGCAGTGATGGCATTGGGGCTGTGGCCGGCGCCGTTACTCGAAGTCATGCATGCCAGCGTTGACAATTTGCTGACTCATGCGTCGGTGTCGAAGTTGTGATGACTCTCGCCAGCCTTAATCTTTGGGTAATTGCTCCAGAAATACTGTTGTCGGTTGTGGCCTGCCTGGTGCTGTTGATAGACCTATTCGTGCCGACCGACCGACGGCCTGGCGTGGGCTACCCGTTGGCTGTAGTCGCCTTGCTCGGCGCCGGATTGGCATCAATGATGGGATTGGATAACGGCTCGATGACAGCCTTGAACGGGCTGGTTATAAGCGATGGCGTTGGTGCTGTGCTCAAGGCTGGCACCGGAATTGGGGCTGCGGTGGTGCTGATTTACTCGCGAGAATATGCTCGTGCACGCGGGTTATGGCGAGCTGAATATCTGGTACTCATTCTGTTTGCGGTGGTTGGCATGATGACGATGATCGATGCCAATCATTTGCTCACGCTTTATGTCGGACTGGAATTGCTGGCGCTTTGTCTTTACTCGATGATTGGAATGCAAAGGGATTCAGTACGGGCCGCCGAAGCCGCCATGAAATATTTTGTTCTCGGCGCTTTGGCGTCTGGAATTTTGTTGTACGGGATGTCACTTTTATACGGGCTGACGGGCTCGCTCTCACTAGCTGAGCTGGCGTCGTCATCCGGCGAGTTAGCCCCAACGAATCTTCCATTACTGACCGCTGTTGTTTTGATTGTGGCAGGCCTTTTATTCAAGTTAGGAGTTGTGCCGTTTCATATGTGGGTCCCGGACGTATACGATGGCTCGGCAACAAGTACCACCTTGTTCTTGTCGTCAGTTCCAAAACTAGCCGCCTTTGCAATCATGCTTCGGTTGTTGGCATACGGCCTTGGTGATTGGGTTACGGCTTGGCAGGATATGTTGGCGATCGCTGCAGTATTGTCAATTTCAGTGGGTAATATCGTCGCAATCGCTCAGACCAGTATCAAGCGGATGCTTGGATATTCGACCATTTCACATATGGGGTTTTTGCTGCTGGGATTCCTGGGTGGTACGGTGCACGGGTATTCGGCATCACTGAGTTATGTTGTGATTTACACCGTGATTACCCTGGGCGCTTTTGGAATCATATTGTTCTTATCCAAACCTCAATTTGAATCTGACGCACTGGATGATCTGAAGGGATTGAATCACCGTCGACCAGGCCTAGCCTTTTTAATGCTTATCGTAATGTTCTCTCTCGCCGGAGTGCCTCCAACGGCCGGGTTTTTTGCCAAGCTTCTGGTTTTACAAGCCGCATTGGAGAACGGTTATCTTTGGAGCGTTATCGTCGCCGTGGTGATGGCGGTTGTGGGCGCTTTTTATTACCTTCGGGTGGTGAAGTTGATGTATTTTGACTTACCCGACAAAGACGACCAAGTTTTATCTGCACCCGAGATCAATCGAGGTTCCGCCGCTGCCCGATGGGTGCTGACAGCAAACGTACTTTCTTTAGTATTGGTTGTGCCGTGGATTGGCAATCTTGTGGACTGGCTCACTCGGGCGCTTGGAGATTTTGGCCGACTTTAAGATTTCTGGGGAATCATTTGTGGATTGGGCCCAGCATTCACTCAGGCCCGGCGGAACCAGAAATCGGTCGTTAGAAACCTTTGTTTTATGATAAAATTCATGCATCGTTCGCGGTAGAGTGCGCTGCCATTTTGATTCTCGTGCGGCGGCCAAGCGAGCTCTTCAATCATCTGTTTTTTTGCCCCGCATAGAGCGGGCTACAGGCGCTTTATGGAAGAAATAGCTAAAGAAACACTACCCGCAAACCTCGAGCAGGAGATGCGTCGGTCCTATCTGGACTACGCAATGAGCGTGATCGTAGGGCGAGCGTTACCGGATGTACGAGATGGACTCAAGCCTGTTCATCGTCGAGTGTTGTATGCGATGTCAGTGCTGGGTAACGAATGGAACAAGCCCTATAAAAAGTCTGCAAGAGTGGTCGGCGATGTCATCGGCAAGTACCATCCGCACGGTGATACCGCAGTTTACGATGCGATTGTACGATTAGCTCAATCTTTCTCACTGCGTTATCCGCTCGTCGACGGGCAGGGAAACTTTGGTTCAGTGGACGGCGATTCCCCCGCCGCCATGCGTTACACCGAAATTCGCCTCGCTCGGATTGCTCACGAGTTACTTGACGATCTTGACCGGGAAACCGTCGATTTTGTTCCAAACTATGATGAAACCGAACATCAGCCCGCGGTACTGCCTGCACGTTTCCCCAACCTTCTTGTTAACGGCTCGACTGGCATTGCTGTTGGTATGGCAACCAATATCCCGCCACATAACCTGTCTGAAACTATTAGCGCGTGTCTTGCCCTAATTGATCACCCAGAGGTTAGCTTTGATGAATTGATACGACTGCTGCCGGGGCCGGATTTTCCAACCTCCGGCATCATTAACGGTAGTCGCGGAATTCGCGAAGCCTATGAAACTGGCCGAGGCCGAATCCACGTTCGAGCCCGGGTCGATATTGAGACCATCGAACGTAATGATCGGACGGCGCTTGTCGCTGTCGAGCTGCCTTATCAGGTCAACAAGGCCAGACTGCTCGAGAAAATCGCTCAACTGGTTCGCGATAAACGCTTGGAAGGAATTTCAGGATTACGAGACGAGTCCGATAAATCTGGCATGCGTATGGTGGTCGAACTTAAAAAGGGAGAGAACCCCGAGGTCGTTCTTAATAATCTTTATCAGCATACCCAGATGCAGACGGTGTTTGGTATTAACCTGGTGGCATTGCGAAATAATCAGCCTCGGTTGTTTAACCTGAGGGAGTTGCTTGATGACTTCATTCTTCACCGGCGCGAAGTAGTTACCCGCAGGACTTTGTTCGATCTGAAAAAAGCCAGAGCCCGAGCTCATCTCCTGGAAGGGTTGGCGGTTGCGCTGGCGAATCTTGATCCAGTGATAGAGTTAATCAAGAAAGCTGCCAACCCAGGCGACGCCAGATCTGGACTATTGGCTCAGTCGTGGAACCCCGGAGTTATCTCCGAAATGCTTGTCGCTGCCCGGGTTGCAGAAAGCCCTCCCGACGATCTCGCATCCGGGTACGGAATGGTCAAAGACGGATATCGGCTATCCGAAATTCAGGCTCAGGCGATCCTCGACCTTCGCCTGCACCGTTTGACTGGCCTGGAGCAGGAGAAAATTCGCACCGAATATACGGAAATTCTCGACCGAATTCGAAGTCTACTCGAGGTTCTGGAAGATCCCGACCGATTGATGCAGGTAGTGAGGGGAGAGTTGGTCGATATTCGCGATCGATATGGTGATGCACGTCGTACTGAGATTATTGAGCGGCACGAAGATCTCAATAATGAAGACCTCATCACCCCAGAGGACATGGTCGTTACTTTATCCCACGAGGGGTATGCTAAGTCGCAACCGATTGCCGACTATCAGGCACAACACCGTGGTGGAAAAGGGCGTGTTGCAACTCGAACCAAGGAAGAGGATTTTGTAAAGACCATGTTCGTGGCCAACACCCACGACACTGTTATGTGTTTTTCCGATCGCGGAAAAGTGTATTGGCTAAAGGTTTACCAGTTGCCCCAAGCGGGACGTCAAGCCCGTGGGCGGCCGCTAGTTAACTTGCTTCCCTTGCAAGATGGTGAGCGTGTCACGGCCGTTCTGCCCTTGAACCATAAAGACCAAGGGCAGTTTGTTTTTATGGTTACCCGCCGGGGCATTTCGAAAAAATGTCTTCTTAAGAATTTCTCAAAACCACGCCCTGCCGGCCTGATTGCGGTCGATCTTGCCGACAACGATGAATTAGTGGAGGTAGGGCTGACGGATGGTGAGTCTGACATTTTACTTTTCACCTCCGCGGGTAAGGCGATTCGGTTTTCCGAGGGTCATGTCAGGTCTATGGGGCGAACGGCCCGGGGAGTGCGGGGTGTCAACCTGAAACTCAACCAGGCAGTCATTTCAATGCTTATTATTAATAGTAAAGTCGATGAAGCAAAAGTCTTGATCGCAACGGAAAATGGGTACGGCAAGCGCACCGAGTTATCGGACTTCCCGCGTAAGAACCGCGGAGGCCAGGGCGTCATCGCTATTAAAGTGAGTGAACGGAACGGGCCAGTGATTGGAGCCTTGATGGTATTGGATGATGATGACCTTATTCTGATTACAGGTGGTGGACGGCTCGTGCGGACGCGGGCAAAGGAGATTACTGTCGTCGGTCGTAACACACAGGGGGTCAGATTGATGCGATTGGGGGATGAAGAACAACTGACTAGTCTAGGCAAGGTGGTTGAGGAAGCTGCTGATGAGTTAGGGCCAAACGAGGTCTAAGGGTTTCCAGGTTTCAAAGTGTGAAACGAATGCTGTTGTTTCGACAAGTCGGGCAAAAACCCATGATACTATTGAGTGATTCGGTACCGCGTCTCGCTACTTGTTGATAAGTGCGGATTAGTTGTTTTTGCCCTGACGACAGTGTCGGTGCAGGCGACTCAAAGCATGCGAGGCATCTATTAACGTCAGTCGCCAAGCTAAATCTTGTTAAACATGTCTCCCAACTCAACGCTTGAAACGCTTCGTGCGCGCATCGATAAGATTGATAATGAACTATTGCGATTGATCAACGAGCGGGTCAGTCTTGCGGCTAAAGTGGGCGCTGATAAAGCGCTGCGGGAAGAGCCAGTTTACCGTCCGGAACGTGAGGCCCAAGTTATTAATCGGTTGGTCCAAGAAAACCCAGGCCCGCTTTCGGCCCAGGCTACCAGCTTCATTTTTCGGGAAATAATCTCACTTGCCCGTTCCACCGAAGCTGAGATTACTATCGCGGCGCTTGGACCAAGTGGTACGTTTAGTGAGCAGGCAGCCTACAGACTGTTTGGGCACCAGATCTCACTGATAGAAGCGATAAGCATAGAGGACGTGTTCCGCCTGACCGAGGCGGGAGAGGCGCTGTATGGAGTAGTACCCGTGGAGAATTCAACAGAGGGCGGCGTCAATTCCACTCTTGATTTATTACTGGATACTAGCTTAGTGGTCAGCAATGAGGTAGAGCTTAAGATCGCACATTGCTTGCTGGCCCAGTCGGGCGCTGGCCCTCCGGCCCAGATCGCAGCCCATCAGCAGGCGCTCGCCCAGTGTCGCGAGTGGTTAGCGGCCCACTTTCCCGGAGTTCCTCTGGTTGCCAAGGCCAGTAATGCCGACGCGGCACGTTCTGCAGGCACCGATAAAACTACGTATGCAGTGGCGTCTGCGACAACCGCGCCTCTTTACGACCTCGACATCAAAGTACGTAATATAGAAGATAATCCTGGGAATACGACACGTTTTCTGGTTCTAGCTACCGAACCGGTTGGTAGGAGCGGGCGGGATAAAACCAGCCTGGTCATGTCAAATACAAACCAGCCTGGCGCTTTGTATCAACAACTTGCACCGCTAGCTGACGCCGGCATCAGCATGACTAGAATTGAGTCTCGCCCGATGCGAATGGGGTTATGGAAGTATGTTTTCTTTGTTGATATTGAGGGTCACATCGAGGATTCGCAGGTGAAGGCCGCTGTCGAGGCGATTAAGAAGGAGTCCGCCTTTTTTAAAGTGCTTGGGTCTTATCCACGCAGCTTGTGAGTACGAAAACTTTGGATGTAGAGTCGATTACCGCAATGGGGGTGCGTCATTTGCAGCCTTATCAGCCCGGCAAGTCGGTTGAGGAGCTTGAGCGTGAGTTGGGACTCAGTTCGATTATAAAATTGGCGTCCAATGAGAATCCCTGGGGCGCCTCACCAGCTACCGTGGCTGCGGTCACGCGAGTTCTTACTGGGCTCGAGCGCTACCCAGATGGGTCCGGGCATCGGCTGAAAAACGCTCTAAGCCACCACCTGGGGGTTTCTTCCGGGCAGGTTACGTTGGGCAACGGGTCTAACGACGTCCTTGAGATTTTGGTGCGGTGCTTTGTTGAGCCAGGCGAAGGCGTAGTGGTATCGGAACACGCCTTCGCGGTCTACACGCTGGCAGCTCAGAGTGTCAATGCATCAATTTCAACTGTGCCTGCTTGCAACTATGGCCATGACCTTGAGGCTATGGCGCAGGCAGTTGATGAAACGACTAAACTTATTTTTATAGCAAACCCAAACAACCCGACTGGCACTTGTGTTGGATACGAGGAACTGCTTGGGTTTTTGGAGCGACTCCCTGAAAACCGGATTACGGTTTTGGATGAAGCCTATTTTGAGTACGTTGATGATCACAACTACCCAAACGGCGTTGAGTTACTGGAGCGTTTCCCGGGCCTTGTTGTTACTCGCACTTTTTCCAAGGTTTACGGCTTAGCCGGAATCCGGGTTGGATACGCGATCGCCTCGGAGGCTATTACTGAAACTCTCAACCGCGTTCGACAGCCATTTAATGTTAACTCGCTTGCGCTTGCGGCGGCTGAGGCTGCCCTGTCGGACGTGCAATTTGTTCGGGTGAGCCGCGAGGAGAACATCAAAGGTATGAGTCAACTCTGTCGCGGCTTTGAGGCCCTGGAGTTAGGTTGGATCCCTTCAAGTGGAAACTTTATTTGTGTCAAGGTTGGATCGAATGCCAACCAGATTTATCTGTCGATGTTGGGCCAGGGAGTGATCGTGAGACCCGTGGCTAACTACGGATTACCCGAACATCTGCGGGTTACCATTGGTCTGCCACAAGAAAACCAGCGCTTGCTTGAAGCACTTGCGATGGCATTGCAAAAGAAGAGGGCGTGAATTAATGAAAAGGCCGAGCCAGTCGTTGGGAACAGTCTCAATTATCGGCGTAGGCCTGATCGGAGGCTCGCTGGGCCGCGCGCTTAAAGATTCCGGTAGGGTTGATACCATAATTGGTTGCGGCCGAAGCGCCGCAAATTTAAATCAGGCTTTGGACCTTGGCTTGGTGGATCATTGGACCCATAACCCCGAAGAAGCGGCCTCCGCTGGTGATATCGTTGTGCTGGCTACACCAATCAGCACTGTGATTAGTTTGATGCCTCTTATGGAACGGGCATTGCGGCCATCGGCCGTACTGACCGATGTCAGTAGTGTCAAAAGGAGTGTCGCCCAGGCGGCTAGATCCTCCTTGGAGGGGAAGTTTTCACGCTTTGTGCCCGGCCATCCGGTGGCCGGAAGTGAGCAAAGCGGCGCTAGCGCCGCCAAAGCGGATCTGTTCCACAATCATTGGGTCATCCTGTCTCCGCTGGCTGACACTGATGAAGATGCAGTTGATTTGGTGACCGACATGTGGGCTGCGGCCGGAGCGAGAACTCGGCTCATGGGGGAGTCTTTGCATGATCAAGTCCTTGGCATGATTAGCCATTTGCCCCATGTGGTCGCTTATGCCCTGATGCCCCTGTTGGACACGCAAACAGCCCGTGATGACTGCATGACGCTAGCAGCCGGGGGTTTTTATGATATCAGTCGTATTGCCTCTAGTGATCCTGTGATGTGGCGCGATATTCTGTTGCACAACGGGCCCGTTGTGCGCGAGTTAATTGGCAAATACCGGGACACGCTTGGCGAATTGGATCGCCTGATCGAATCGGGTGACGGCCCTCGGCTGGAGTCCTGGTTTGCGAACGCCCGAGAACTTAGAAGTGTGATACAGGAGTTGCGATCACCCGCAAAACAGGACTCCAAATGAGTTCGATAATCGCGAGCCAGAGTAACCAGTTGGGAGGTTTGATCCGGGTTCCGGGGGATAAGTCAATCAGCCATCGCGCCGTGATATTGGGGGCTATTGCTGTTGGCGAGTCAAAAATACAGCACCTGCTTGAAGGGGAGGATGTGCTCGCTACGGTTGCTGCTTTTCAGGCGATGGGGGTTGAGATATCCGGCCCGCGGGACGGATCTTTGCACATTAAAGGGGTGGGTCTTAACGGTTTAACTAAGCCCGACGGTCCGCTTGATATGGGGAACTCTGGCACAGCCATGCGACTACTTGCTGGGTTGCTTTCCGGTCAGGTTTTCCCGGCAACCCTTACTGGAGATGTTACTTTGCGTCAAAGGCCTATGGAGCGAATAATTTCCCCCCTTAGCCGAATGGGCGCCGACTTAGCCGCAGCTGACGGGAAGCCACCGTTGACGATTAATCCAGTTTCTCGCCTAACAGGGATCAGTTATCGACTGCCAATGGCAAGCGCCCAAGTGAAGTCGAGTATTTTGTTAGCCGGCCTTTACGCTCAGGGGAGCACTCAAATTCATGAATCGACACCAACGCGGGATCACACCGAACGGATGATCGCCGGGTTTACCGGGCGGAGGTGGGAGCAAGGCGATTCGATTCAAGTTGAGAGTGGCCACATCCTACGCGGGCAAAAAATTACCGTGCCTGGAGATATTTCTTCGGCTGCATTCTTTCTCGTAGCTGCCACTCTGTGCCCGGGTAGTGACGTCACCCTTTTCGGAATTGGCATCAACCCGACTCGTGCGGCGGTGTTGAAAATCTTGAATTTAATGGGAGCGAACATTGAAATTTGCAGGCAACGCCAAGAGTCAGGCGAGCCGCTGTGCGATCTTCGGGTGCGTTCTCAGCGTCTTAAAGGGATCGATGTGCCTCAGAGCCTGGTGGCCAACGCTATCGATGAGTTTCCGGCGCTTGCAATAGCCGCGGCTGGCGCTGTTGGTATCACCCGAATTCGGGGAGCTACTGAATTGCGTTTCAAGGAGTCTGATCGGATCAACGCCGTGGTCCAAGGGTTGGGAAATCTTGGGGTCAACGCTATTGAGTACGAAGATGGGATGGACATCATTGGGGGGGGAATTCGGTCTGGAACGATTGATAGTCGAGGCGATCATCGTATCGCGATGGCGTTCGCGGTTGCGGGATGCTGTAGCGATGGGCCAGTAGTCGTTAATGATTGCCAGAATATTGCAACTTCCTTCCCTGGGTTTGTTGAAACTGGCTGTTCTTTGGGTATGAATCTGGTCGAGAAACCGTGATTCAAGATTCCGCTTTAAAGGTTCCCGTGGTGGCGATCGATGGTCCGAGCGGAACCGGTAAAGGCACTGTAGCAGCCCGGGTTGCAGGCCGTCTTGGCTGGCACGTCCTTGATAGCGGAGCCTTGTACCGCGCGTTTGCTTACGCTGCCCGAATCAAAGGGGTGAATCCCGATGATTTTCAAGAGTTCGCTGATCTTGAAGAGGGCTCGCAAATCACATTTCAGACGGCCGCTGGTGAAGTTCGAATCATGCTGGCTGGGAAAGATGTGACCGATGCTGTGCGCAGCGAAGAGGGCGGCCGCGCGGCGTCGGTCTACGCGGCTATTCCTGCTGTCAGATCGATATTGCTGGCGAGACAAAGAGCGGCACGGAAACTGCCTGGCCTTGTTGCGGATGGAAGAGACATGGGCACCGTAGTCTTTTCGGACGCCGATGCTAAGATATTTCTCGATGCTTCGCCCAAAGTCAGGGCAGAAAGGCGCTATAAACAGTTGAAGGAAAAGGGTTTCGATGTTAATCTCGCGCGCCTTGAGAAAGAGATCGCTGAGCGGGATCGCAAGGATGTCACACGGGCGGAGTCTCCATTGATCCCGGCCGAAGGCGCTTTTAAAGTTGATACCTCCCACAAAAGTATCGACGAGGTTGTGGAACAGGTAATGGTTGTCGTCCACACTTGCCTGGGCAAATCGACCAGTTAAGAGCATTAGCTCAGGTATCGTCACTCAGGACTAAAGGGGTCAGTAGTAGACTGGCTAAAATTCACCTCAAACAAGCTGTCAGCGAGAAGTTGTCGCGGCACCCTATCTAAAAATGTCTGAAAATTTCGCGGAACTCCTAGAAGAAAGCCTCAAAAACTCGGTCATGCAGATCGGTGCAGTCATCTCTGCAGAGGTTGTTGATATCAACGCCGACTATGTCGTTGTAAACGCCGGCCTAAAATCAGAGGCCGAAATACCGGCTACTGAATTTCGTGATGCGGATGGCGCCGTTTCAGTCACGATTGGGGATTATGTCGAGGTTGCGATAGAGGCTCTGGAAGATGGGTTCGGAAACACCCGATTATCACGCGAAAGGGCGCGCCGGGAAAAATCCTGGGAAACTTTAAGGAACTCTTTTGAGAACGAAGTGGTCGTGAAGGGTTTCCTCACCGGAAAAGTTAAAGGAGGCTTTACGGTATCACTAGACGAAGTACGTGCTTTTCTCCCTGGCTCTTTGGCTGATGTGCGCCCAGTGACTGATTCCACTTACCTGGAGAACCGCGAACTGGAATTCAAGGTAATCAAACTCGACCAGGCCAGGAACAACGTCGTGGTCTCTAGGCGTGCGGTCGTTGAGCAAGAAATGCAAGAAGAGCGCAACGCCCTTTTAGAAACTCTGGAAGAGGGACAGGTGGTCACTGGTGTAGTCAAGAACCTGACTGACTACGGGGCATTCGTCAACTTGGGTGGGCTGGATGGATTGCTACATATCACCGACATCGCCTGGAAGCGCGTCAAGCACCCCTCAGAGATGCTGAGCGTGGGTGATGAACTCCAGGTCCGGGTGCTCAAGTTTGATCGTGAACGTAGTCGGGTATCGCTGGGGATGAAACAACTTGGCGAGGATCCTTGGTCCGATATCGCAAGACGGTATCCAGAAAAGACCCGGATTTTCGGAAAGGTTACCAATATCACCGATTATGGGGCCTTTGTTGAGCTTGAAGAAGGGGTTGAAGGACTGGTTCACGTTTCAGAGATGGACTGGACCAACAAAAATGTACATCCGAATAAGGTTTGCCACCTGGGCGACGAAGTGGAGGTGATGGTACTTGAGGTCGATTCTGAGCGGCGTCGAATTTCGCTAGGAATGAAGCAATGCAGCGGCAATCCCTGGGAGGAGTTTTCGGTAACGCATCAACGTAATGATCGAATTACCGGGGAAATCAAATCAATCACCGATTTTGGTGTCTTTATTGGCCTTGATGGGGGAATAGATGGGCTGATTCATTTGAGTGATCTTTCCTGGGATCGAGAAGGCGAAGAAGCAGTTCGCGATTTTAAAAAGGGCGATCAGATTACTGCCATCGTGCTCTCGGTGGATTCCGAGCGCGAACGCATCTCATTAGGGGTTAAGCAGGCCGAAGAGGATCCTTTTAATGCCTTTGTTGGAGCCCACCCAAAAGGCACGCCTGTTAAGGGTACGATTAGAAGTGTCGATGCAAAAGGTGCCATCGTGGACCTGGGGGACGGCATTGAAGGGTACCTCCGGGCCACCGAACTGTCACGGGACTATGTCGAAGACGCTCGATCTGTGTTGAATGCAGACGCTGAGATCGAGGCTAAGATTACTAGCATTGATCGTAAGACTCGCCGTATTACCTTGTCGGTAAAAGCGCTGGACGCAGAGATCGAGGATCAGGCGATTCAGGAGTACAGCGGGCAGGTTTCTGCGCGAACATCCTTTGGTGACAAACTTAAGGAAGAATTCG
>CAUZJT010000070.1:0-12723 GCA_963580215.1 Gammaproteobacteria bacterium | reverse complement strand
ATAAATAGTACAATTCTCTACGGCAATCAGTATGATTTGAATGCATTAAAGAAAATGTTTGGCCAGTAATCATAGGGGAATGACAGGAGCAACACCTAGCGCGTGTTACCCCTTTTTTAACAAGATTTTAACAAGCGGATACGGCTGGGATAAGAATTGCGGGGGTCACTCCATCAAACCTGTCAGAAATCGCACACCATAGTTCTCTGGAGCCTGGTACTACATTCGTTGGCAAATACGGTCGAATTGTGCCAGGGATCTTGAAGATGGCAAAGACTGACTAGCGTAAGCGCACGCGTGAGTTAAATTTTGCGTACCGTAGTCTTACAGGACAGGATGGTCAAACCGAATCAGCCGCCCCAGATTGGGTTTCTTGGTATCACAAGGATATCATCTGGTGCAGCGTCTGGAGGCGGTTTACCGTGGCATCACTACCACTGCGGTGCGCTTCACAGGCGGCGCGCGCCGCGGCCAGGGTCGTAAAATAAGTCACCTTGTGAATCAGTGCCTGGCGGCGGATAGTCGGTGAGTCCCGGCGACTGTGGCGACTGGCAGTCGTATTGACGATCAGGTCGAACTCTCCGTTCATGATACTGTCAACAACGTGAGGTCGACCCTCACTAACCTTATTCACCACCCGCGCTTTCATGCCAGCTGCTTCAATGGCCTGGGCAGTGCCCTCGGTCGCTACCAACGAGAATCCGTTTTCACTTAAGTAGCGCGCAATATCGATCACACTGGCCTGGTCCGCAGTGCGCACGCTAATCAGCGCTGTGCCACTTACTGGTATCAGGGTGCCAGCCGCACGTTGGGCTTTACGATAGGCGTCGCCAAAGGTCATGCCGATACCCATGACCTCGCCTGTGCTTTTCATTTCCGGGCCAAGCACCGGATCGACGCCGGGAAATTTAATAAACGGAAATACTGCCTCTTTGACCGAGAAATACGGGGGCCTCATGATCCCACTAACCCCTTGTTCAGGAAGTGACTGTCCAACCATCGCCCGAGCACCAATCTTAGCCAGTGGCCGCGTGGTTGCCTTGGAGACAAAAGGCACGGTTCTCGATGCCCGTGGGTTTACCTCCAGCACGTAAATATCTCCATTTTTTACCGCGAATTGCACATTCATCAGGCCGACCACATTAAGCGCCAATGCCATCTCACGAGTCTGGCGAGTAATTTCCTCCTGGGTTGCTTCGCTCAGGGAAAAAGGCGGTAGCACACAGGCAGAATCTCCCGAATGCACTCCAGCTTCCTCAATATGTTCCATGATCCCACCGATCACGACCTCGCTGCCATCGCAGATTGCATCTACATCCACCTCAATGGCGTCACTGAGAAAGCGGTCGAGCAGAATCGGCGATTCATTGGATACCCGAAAAGCTTCGCGCAGATAGCGCTCAAGTTCTTCGGGGCCATGAACAATTTCCATGGCACGCCCCCCAAGTACGTAGGACGGCCGCACCACCAGCGGATAACCAATCTCTAGCGCACCTGCCAGCGCCTCGTCATCTGTGGTTGCTGTCCGGTTAGGCGGCTGCAGCAGATCCAACTGATGGATCAAGTCTTGAAAGTGCTTACGGTCCTCGGCCTGATGGATTGACTCCGGCGAGGTACCAAGAATAGGCACATCCGCCTGTGCCAACCCCCTGGCCAGTTTCAACGGTGTCTGGCCGCCATACTGCACGATGAGTCCGGTGGGATTTTCGATCGCACAGATCTCCAGCACGTCTTCAAGCGTTAACGGTTCAAAGTAAAGTCTGTCTGAGGTATCGTAATCCGTTGATACTGTCTCAGGGTTGCAGTTGATCATAATGGTCTGGTAACCATCTTCACGCAGCGCCATCGCTGCATGTACGCAACAGTAATCGAATTCAATGCCCTGGCCGATGCGATTTGGCCCACCACCCAGGACAATCACCTTATCTACCGGCTCGGGATTGGCTTCACACTCATCTTCGTACGTCGAGTACATGTAGGCAGTTGGCGTAGAGAACTCGCCCGCACATGAATCGACCCGCTTGTAGACCGGTCGCACGTCCAGGTCATGTCGCCGGGAGCGCAGTTCGATCTCACTGACGCCAAGCAAATTCGCCAGTCGAATATCTGAAAACCCATCACGTTTGAATTCTCTCAAGGTGGGCCCGTCCAATTCGGTGAACTTAGATGAACGGATGATTGCCTCGGTCGCAACCAGTTCCTCGATTTGTGCAAGGAACCAAGGGTCAATGCCCGTCAGTGACTGTACCTCTGCCAGGGTCAACTTATGACGAAAGGCATCTGCAATGTGCCAGGCCCGACGGGCACCAGGGATACGCAGTACACTGGTGAAATCATGTATATCGATCTCGCCGTGAGTCTCATCCCACAGTGGATCCAATCCGTGGCTGCCGATCTCAAGGCCACGTAGTGCTTTCTGGAATGACTCTTTAAATGTCCGGCCGATAGCCATGACCTCGCCAACAGATTTCATCTGTGTGGTTAAAGAAGCATCGGCCTGGGGAAACTTCTCAAAATCAAAACGGGGAATCTTGGTAACGATGTAATCAATAGCCGGCTCGAACGATGCTGGCGTCGCACCACCGGTAATATCATTGTCAAGTTCATCAAGGGTGTAGCCAATGGCCAGTTTGGCCGCTACCTTAGCAATTGGAAAGCCAGTTGCCTTAGAAGCCAGCGCTGATGAACGTGATACTCTTGGATTCATCTCAATAACGACCATACGACCGCTGGCCGGGTCAACCGCAAACTGTACGTTGGAACCACCCGTATCAACACCGATCTCGCGCAGCACTGCGATGCTTGCGTTGCGCATGATCTGGTATTCCTTGTCAGTCAGGGTTAGCGCCGGAGCAACAGTAATCGAATCACCGGTATGCACACCCATCGCATCGAAATTCTCAATAGAGCAGACGATGATGCAGTTATCCCGACTATCGCGCACCACCTCCATCTCGAACTCTTTCCAGCCCAAAATGCACTCTTCGATCAGTAATTCGCCGGTGGGTGAGGCATCCAGCCCACGGTTACAGATGGCGGTGTATTCCTCGATGTTATAAGCAATACCGCCGCCACTGCCACCCAAGGTGAAGGAGGGGCGGATAATCACCGGAAATCCGATCCGTTCGAGTACCTCCAGGGCCTCCTCCATGGAGTGCGCCATATCTCCATCTACGACCTCCAGGCCAATAGCGCACATGGCATTGCGAAAACGTTCCCGATCCTCGGCCTTGTCTATTGCATCTCGGGTTGCACCAATCATCTGCACACCAAACTTTTCTAGCACCCCGTGGCGCACCAGGTCGAGCGAACAGTTCAAGCCGGTTTGTCCTCCCATGGTGGGCAATAACGCATCAGGCCGCTCTTTTTCGATCACCAGCGCGACATCCTCCCAGGTAATCGGCTCGATGTAAGTGGCATCAGCAAACTCAGGGTCGGTCATGATCGTCGCGGGGTTCGAATTAACCAGGATGACGCGATAACCTTCCTCGCGCAGCGCCTTGCATGCCTGTACCCCCGAATAATCGAACTCGCAGGCCTGGCCGATAACAATCGGTCCTGCCCCAATCACCAAAATCGAGCGGATGTCGGTACGTTTAGGCATCAGTTGCTCCCTTAGCTGACGCCATTAAATCAATAAAGCGATCGAACAAATTGACGATGTCCTGGGGACCAGGACTCGCCTCAGGATGGCCCTGGAAGGAAAATGCCGGAGCATCCGTCAGCGCAATACCCTGGATCGACTGGTCGAATAGTGAGCGGTGTGTCACTTTCACGTGTTCAGGCAATGAATCAGGATCTACCGCAAATCCATGGTTCTGACTGGTGATCATGACCTTTTGCGAGGCGAGGTCTACAACCGGGTGATTTGCGCCATGATGGCCGAACTTCATCTTCAGGGTGCGAGCCCCAGCGGCGAGTGCCAGCAACTGGTGGCCCAGACAAATACCGAATATGGGTGTTGCGCTTTCTATAATCTGGGCAATGGCCTCGATCGCATAGGTGCAAGGCTCGGGGTCTCCGGGACCGTTGGAAAGAAATACACCGTCAGGTGCGCGCGCAAGCACCTCCTCGGCTGATGTCTGCGCTGGTACGACCTCAACGGCACACCCGCGATCAGCCAAAAGTCGCAGAATATTACGTTTGATCCCAAAATCGTAGGCCACCACCCGCCAGCGCACAGCGGGGGGAGATTGAAATCCACCTCGGAGCTGCCAGGTGCCTTCAGCCCAGGGGTAACTTTCATGAGTTGTGACAACTTTGGCAAGATCCATTCCTTTGAGTCCGGGAAAAGATCGTGCCTGGGTCAGTGCCTGGGCTTCATCGATAGTGCCAGCCTGCACGCAGCCATTCTGAGAGCCTTTCTCTCGCAGTAATCTCGTCAACCGGCGAGTATCGATGTCGCTGATACCCACCACACCCTGCCCGCAGAGATATTCATCGAGTGACTCATCAGAGCGAAAATTACTGGGTCGGGCTTGAAAGTCGCGTACAACCAACGCGCAAGCAAAGGCTCTGGAAGATTCGTTATCGTCTTTATTGGCCCCCACATTTCCAATATGTGGGCAAGTCAGCGTGACAATCTGGCGAGCATAGGATGGATCGGAGACGATCTCCTGATAACCCGTCATGGCTGTGTTAAAAACAACCTCTCCTACCGCCTCACCCGAGGCTCCCACGGAACGGCCATGAAACACGGTTCCATCCTCAAGGACCAGTATCGCTGGAATCACGCGGCCACCCCTTCAGCTGGGCGCAAAAAAAAAGAGAAACCGCCTTGGTTTCTCCTTTTGATCTGGCCGAAATAATGTCTCATTCCGGGGTAAATATTTTACCGACTTAGCGGGTGAACATCAATCTTTTTCGATGATTTTTAGCCCAAGAACATCCTGCATATCAAAAAGCCCCTCTTTTTTTGGGGCGACCCACAAAGCACAGCGCAGCGCTCCATTGGTATAAATCTCTCGACTGCTCGCCTTATGGGTAATCTCTACCCGCTCTCCCGCGCCGGCAAACCACACGCTGTGCTCGCCAACAATATCAGCAGCCCGTACCGTGGCAAATCCAATTTGCCCTGGTTGCCGAGGGCCGGTCCGTCCGTGGCGCGAAAATACTCCGTCATGATCAAGACTGCGGCCCAAAGTAGAAGCGACAACCTCGCCCATTTTCAAAGCGGTTCCCGACGGGGCATCGACCTTGGTACGGTGATGCGCTTCAATAATCTCGATATCAACATCATTTCCAAAAGCCCCGGCCGCGATCTGAAGCAACTTGAAGCAAATGTTGACACCGACACTCATATTCGGGGCAAGCACGACCGCAGTATCACGAGATGCCTGTGAAATCAGCTCATTTTGTGCTGCATCAAAGCCTGTCGTGCCAATTACCATCCGGGCATGGCTCTGGGCGCAATAATCAAGGTTTGCCAGACTGGCCTCGGGTGCAGTGAAATCGATCAGCACGTCAAACGCCGGCCCGTCGATACTGTCACCAATAACAGGGCCGGGATCTGCTGTACCGGCAAGAGTGCCAGCAGCCTGGCCCACCGCCTCGTTACCTGGGCGCTCAAAAGCGTGACTTAAGGTCAATAGCTCATGAGCCTGACAGGCTGCCACCAGCGTTCGGCCCATACGACCAGCCGCACCTGCAATCGCTACCCTCGTCACAATGAATGCTGCCAATACGGGTCAGTGGGCATAATATTCATCTCAGTAAATCCCGGACACCATCACGCTCTTCTTGTAACTCAGTCTCAGTCAAATGCATCCGTTCTTCACTGAACTCGTTGATGGTCAGATCATCGACAACCGAGTACTCACCATCAGCGCAGCGGACCGGAAACGAATAGATCAGGCCGTCCTCTATTCCATAATGCCCGCGAGAGGGAATCGCCATGCTTACCCAATCATCATCAGCCGTGCCCTGAACCCAGGTACGCATATGGTCTATCGCGGCACAAGCTGCCGAGGCGGCACTGGAGGCCCCGCGGGCCTTGATAATCACCGCACCGCGCTGCTGCACGGTCGGAATGAATTCATCCACCATCCAATTGTTATCGACGAGATCTATCGCGGGGCGACCACCGGCCTTGGCATGATGAATATCCGGGTACTGGGTAGCCGAATGATTACCCCAGATGGTTACCCGAGAAATGTCAGTCGTAGCTACCTTGGTGCGTTCAGCCAATTGACTCATCGCCCGGTTATGATCCAGCCGAGTCATGGCGGTAAATTGTCGAGTGTCTATATCTGGTGCATTGGCCGACGCAATGAGTGCGTTGGTATTCGCCGGGTTACCTACCACTAACACTTTTACGGCCCGGTTGGCACTGTTATTCAGCGCCTCGCCCTGCGCGGAGAAAATTCGAGCATTTGCGGTGAGTAGATCCTTGCGCTCCATACCCGGCCCGCGCGGTCGTGCGCCCACCAGCATTGCAAGGTCGGTATCGCCAAAGGCCTGGGCCGGATCATCCGAGGTTTGCACACTGCGCAATAGTGGAAAAGCGCAGTCCTCCAACTCCATGACTACGCCGCGCAAGGCATCCATGGCCGGGGGGATCTCAAGCAACTGTAAGATGACTGGCTGGTCCGGGCCCAGCATATCTCCCGCTGCAATCCGAAACAGCATGGCATAACTGATCTGCCCCGCGGCACCAGTGATCGAGACCCGAACGGGGTTTTTCATCAACTACTCTCCTTTGTTAAATACATAGTGGGAAAACTACTGTTCACCACGTCGACTAATTCGTTACACAGCCGCATTGTACTTTTAAAACCAGTGTTGCCCAAGGTATCGCCTGTCTGCACAGTCAGACCACGGCGGGGCTAAAGAGACAGTTCGCTATCTTAATCGGGTGGTAGATCGATATGCCTATGTCGCTCGCTTTGATGTGACGGCCTACGATGAGTCTATGGATCATGGATTGTTACTTACATTATTGACCCAAGCCGGTATTAAATGTGATCTTAAGACCATAGCCCTCAGGGCCGTACTCCAACAACGGGGAGATAGGCAGGCAGACTGACAGACAGACAGACAGACAGACGGGGTAATGTAAATAGACAGACCATTGATGTCTGTGACTTAGCGCACTGCTTTAACTTCGTAACTCAGGTCAAGAAGAAGGCGGGTATTCGAGCATTCCAGATTTTGAGGGTGTCGACCTATCCGTATGCGCCGTAGAGAGGTGTGGTTAGAGGTTGATACGTTGTACGCATTTAAGGATTTGGTCAGAAAGTTGAGGTGAAAAAAGGGGTTAGCATTCCCTGCGTCCATACCTACCAAAACTGTCTAACTTTGACCTCTCGTTCGTAGATAGAACCCTTATAAACTCTAACGCCTTTGAGAAGTCTGGGTGTATACCTACTCAATACCTTTTGTATTTCTTACGAGCCCATTCACCGCAGTCTTATAGTGCAGTGGAACAACTTGTCCTTACTTTTGCAGAAAACCCAGATTCTCCTGGGAATACACAACCCCCTGTCTTTTAGCAAGGGTCAACCACTTTAGCGCAGTCTTCTCGTCCTGTGGAACACCTAGTCCGTTAAAGTACATTAAACCCAGACTGTATTGGGCATAGGCATCCCCTTGTTCGGCAAGAGGCTCCCATTCACGAACCGCGGTTACAAAATCACCAGTTTAGGCAGCGGAAAGTCTCTTTTGAAAATCAGCACCGCAACCCGTCACTAGACATCCAAGAACAATAGCAAGAATCAGGTAGGTCATGAGGGCCAGTTTTTTCATTAGGGTAGTTTAGGACAAAACTCTGGGGGTACTGGGATAACTGAGGGGTTAACTGGTGCCGCCACTTCTAATGCCCCCACTAATTATCTCTAACTCAAAGTCGATCAGGTCGCCATCAGAATGGTGATCGGTCAAAACAACTCCTTTCTTCAGGATTGCCGTTGCCTCACCGTTTGATACGAGCATATTCAGTGAAGAAGAAGTATGTCTTATAATGTAAAAATACTAGTGGCAGATAATAACTGGGTAAACCTTAGATGTGATTTACAGCAGTTATAAAGCGTAATAAATTAATGTGGTACTGGTTGTAGTACTCTGTTAGGGCCTTTTCAGATGCAATCAGGCTTACCCCACCTGCGCTGCAATGAGTCATGGCGGATGGGGGCAAAGCTCCACCTTCTACTCGATGGAAAGAATAAACTAATCCTCTTACGTAATATTTATGCAAGTGACTAACAACTTTTAAGGTGAAACAATGTATTTCTTTGCAGAACATAGACACACAGGCGCAACATGTTTTTCAAAAGACGAATCAAAGAAAGAACTTTTTGAAGAAATAATAACTTCAGCAAACGAACATGGTGTGAAAATACATCAATACTTAAAGAATGCTCCTGAGCATAGATTCTTCTTTGTGCTTGAGGCTGACGATTATGAAGCGATCCATAACTTGTTTCAGCCAGTACTCACATTAGGAGAGATTGAAGTTGTTCCAGTAATTAGCTCTCTCTAAAGCGTCCTCAAAGTCCCACCACGGACAGATCAGTAGCAGTAATTGGGAGCACTGGGAGATTGGGAACTTGTGGTGGCCCTTTACTGGACGCATCAGCCAATATAGTTGATGTAGTTGACTGTGCCGAGGTACGCTCATGCCCTGACAAAAAGCCATTGCGGCCAAAAGCAAAGAGTGTATCTATGATGAACTGGATCAGGAGACTTGGCGACAACAGGTAGAGGCGTCTTACATGGAGTCATGCGCCTTACACCTCTATCGTCCTATGCCATATAAGCCTCGTAGACAGTCTGTAGAGCGTGACTTGTAACGATGCAATACTCTATTTTGTACAGGACTGCACTTTCAGCCTAACAAGACCCTTACCTTTGTATCA
Organism: Gammaproteobacteria bacterium; assembly: GCA_963580215.1. Taxonomy (GTDB): domain Bacteria; phylum Pseudomonadota; class Gammaproteobacteria; order Arenicellales; family UBA868; genus UBA868. The sequence continues at coordinate 3,871 of CAUZJT010000070.1, read as the reverse complement.
GGTATACCCACAAGAACTTGACTCACGTTAGCGCTGTAATAGTAGCGGCAGTTATGAGAGTTTTTTCCGCTCCAGGTAGGCGGGGTAGACGAGCGCAGCAAAACCCGGACGGGCACTTAAATCGTCGGAATCATCTACTTGATCGTAGATTTTTTCATCCCAGTGGGTGTTTAGACGGGCGGCCACATAACCTCCGGCAGAAAACCCAATCACACCAATCCTAAGAGCAATTAGCTTATTGATAGTGATTGATGGCGGAACTTAACCGCGTTCCACTATTGATACCGTCCAAGTGTTGGTAGCAGATTGGGGCAGGAAGGGGCGTTAATGCTGCTTATACTTGGGCGTAGTCGATACGCCTGATCGAGAATCGAGAGAATCGCTAACCGAAAAGAGAACCTCTCACTCTGCGGCTGAGGAAAGCCACCACCACGCGAGCGAGGTTCTTTCGAACATAAAATCGTCATTCCCGCACAAGTGGGAATCTGCTGGTGTCGGTTAGTTGCAAATCCTCGCTACACCACAGACAGACGATTTCGGGCGTTTCAAGTCCGGGACACAGGTGCGGGCATTGGCTGAAATATAGCGACCATTATCCATTGATAATCTTTGCTGGCAGGATTGGAACAGATGCAGAAGAACTCCTGCTTCGCTTGAAACTCGATATAAGGGGCACCGAGATTAAGCAGCGCCTTGCAGGAGGCGCTCGTCAAATGGCACACCGGCACTCATGCGCTCGACACCTTGCTTCGTGACCAGTAGTTGGTCTTCAAGCTTGACCCCTTGTCCTGATTTTTCAGAACCGATGTAGCTTTCGATACAGATCACCATGCCAGCTTCCAATTCCCCATCGATTGGATAATCCATACCGGGTTGCACATGCGGAATATTAGGGAATTCGCCCGACATACCTAGCCCGTGGCCAACACAGTAGTATCGGCTAGCCTGGTGTTCTTTGGGTATCGGCCAGGCCTGTTCGGCGATTTCGCGATAGGCTGCTCCAGGTTTTATCAGCGCCACATTATGATCGAGCTGTTCTTTAGCTTTTAAATACAGGTCTATCTGGGGCCCGGTGGTTTTCTGGTCACCACACAAATAGGTTCGTGAAAAATCGGTGCAATAGCCTGCAAACCCGATGGTATCCGTGTCAAAGCAAACAAGATCACCGGCTTGCGCACGTCGATCGCTCGCTTCTTGGAAATAGGGAAAGGTTCTGGACCCGGATTGAAATAAACGGGTAGCAATATACTGGCCTTCACTGGCCATAAAGGGGCCAGCGAAATCAGCCCAGATTTCAGTTTCGGTACGACCTGGCCTCAGACTTGCCTGCATATTATCAGCGGCAGCTGCTACACGCCTTAATGCTTCCCGCAATAATGCAATTTCGCCATCGAGCTTGATCCGACGAGCCGCAGACAATACCCGGTCGGAATCGCTGAGTTTGAAGCCAGCAGCACGCAGTGCATCGATAACCGGGAAGGGGAATCGATCAACTGCGAGGCAGTCTATCGGATGTGAAAATTCGAGCGCTGTTTCAGAAATTTCCTGAGCCAGGGCCCTGGCCTGACCAATCATGTCGCCACCAGAACTGACGTGACAAAGGCCACGAGCAGAGCGTACTTCGTCTATAGCAGGGAGAGCTTCGGCGAGGTGCTCGCATCCAAAATACTCATACAGGATGCAGGGCCCATCAGCAAACAAAAGCATGTAGCGGGCTGGGGTACGAGTGGAAAATATCGACATATTACTAGCGCCAGTGGCATAGAGGATATTTACCGAATCGACAATCAGCATAACCGGTACATTGAATCGCCGCATGGATTCACGTAGACGGGACTGGCGCTCGACTGCCAGCATATTCCGACTATCTTGGGAAAACTCTGGGCGTGTTTGCATAACCGGTAACTTGTTTCTTGAAAGTCAGATTGTACATTCATAGGCATTTTTTACGGGGAGTGGTATCAACGCCTGGTCGCAGTCCAATGGCACGCTTAAACATATGGAATGACTGCCTGGAGGGTGATTTTCTTAATCGATAAATCAGTCATAAAGTAGGACGATCAAAGTTGGCACTGGGTACATTTCGGAAGTCTGGTAAAGGTGCGTTGATGTTTAACTGCTCACCGAGGATTCGAAGAGATACGCGATATTTGAAACGATGACCTGTCAACTAATTGCAAATGCGCGGTGGATAACTGGCAAGCAAAATTTGTTCTACTTATACTCGCAACCTTCTTACCACTTTCAGGAGCCGACATTGGATTTACTCGAAATAGAAGAAGAGCGCGAGATGCGCCGGGAAAAAACCGCCAGGCTGTTACACAGCATCGTCGATTTCCTGGGACGCCAGAACAACCGCGAGGGTCAGCCTGAAGTTCGTTGTCGACGTGCCTGACCAGGTTGAGGCTGAACTCGAGCTGGAGATTGGTGACCAAATGTTGATGGCAAGTTGTGACAGGAAGGGGCGTTAATGCTGCCTATACTCATATGCACCTAACTCCGGGTCATTCCAGTCCTCTTGGGTACAGTAGGTACAGAGCTGGGGTACGTAAAACCACTGATTTTATGAAGTTCTACGAAATGTGATAGCGTGGCAACGTCGATAGCAAAATTTAGAAAATACTAATCGGCGAAAATAATTGATTCACCAGGAGAGTCAAATGAGACTTATCAATATTGGATTGTTTCTTGCGGCTACTTTGGCAAGTGGATTGACTGGTGCTGAATCGGTCTCCTATGAGGGAATCTCTGTAACGCCGGTTCCAATCGAGAAACGCTCTACAACAGTATTGGGTCAAAGTTATCAGTTTCCAGAAGGAGTTCCGGCGCTTTATGCATACAACATTGTGATAAAACCTGGTCAAAAGACGAACTGGCACAAACACGCCGTTCCTTTGTACGCCTATATTTTGTCGGGCTCGTTGACCGTAGATTACGGCTCGAAAGGATCTCGTGTTTTTGCAAAAGGAATGAGCTATATCGAAGCAATAGACTGGTGTCATCAGGGCTCCGTTTCGGGGAATGAAGAGGCGGTGATCTTCGGTATCTATATGGCGCAGGTGGATCCAAACGAGGTGAAGCCCATTTTGTGTGATGGACCTCAGTAGGGGATAGGCAAGGACCTAGCACGAACTTAAGAGGTTATCCCATTAGCTAGGAAAGGTTCTTCATTGATAGTGTATGTAGAAGTCCGGTGATTAACCTTCTATGTCACACATGCGCCCACACTCAGCCCCCCAGCATTTTGAGGGGACTAACAGTGTGCTAAGTCACAGCCAGCAAAGGTCTATCTACCTGCATTATCCCTGCCTGTCCGCCTGTTGATACAACACCAACCCAAGGGCTGATACCACCCCCACCACCCATACATAACCACCCCAAACCCCCCAAACACTAGCCTAAACCCCTACATTACGGTAAATTAAATTGATCCAGGTTAAATAACCCTAACCTGCTTTTTTAATCCCCTTTAAAGGAACCCCCATGCCATAAGTTATCCGCAGCTTTGCTGCGCGTTCGTATCTTTTGTTTTTTGCAGTCCTTGTAACCACAGCATTACTGCTTGGTACCAATCAATCCTTTTCTGCTTCTTCTTTAAAGGTTGTCTCCCCTAATGGGGGTCAATCCTATGCAGTAGGACAATCAGTCAAGATTAAATGGGCTAAAGGCAATGGTGGCAGCGAGGTCCGGGTTCTGCTTTTAAAAGGGGGTAAGGGATACCTTTCTATAACAAAGAAAACGGCTAACGATGGCAAATTAACCTGGAAGGTCCCCTTAAAGCTAAAAGCTGGATCTAATTACAAGATCAAGATCCAGTCTTTATCTGATACCAAAGTATCTGATACCAGCAATAAGCCTTTTAAGATCACTA
>CAUZJT010000069.1:0-13295 GCA_963580215.1 Gammaproteobacteria bacterium | reverse complement strand
GGCAGCGTAAGCAAGCCTCCATGGATCGTCATCGCAGGCCAGATCCACCCGCTACCCAGCGCTAGCCAGACGAGCATACTGGTTAAGGTCAGACCGATGCCCCATTGCAAAAGAAATACCAGGCCGGGCCCGTTCCTTCGTTGACGAAGCGGCCTGATCACCTTTGAATCTATATGGACACTCGAGGATGCCGCATTGGTGGGTGCAAAGCGCTCTGCCATTAATCTTTCCAATGCATAATTGATTCAGCCTGCGAAGGACTTCATTCAGTCGGAGAGCAATTCTTTTCGCCGACGTTTACGAAATGCGTTTTGCGCCTCAATTGTGCCATCGTGCCAGCTGCCAAAGAGCTTATCGAAACCTGTCGCACGATTTCCATAGTTCACTTCGTAGTACTTATGGTGTAACTGATGGAAAGAGTCGCCACTGGGAATGCTGAGGTGCCGTCCAACATTGATTTGTGCAAAGCCTGCATGTGATAGGGCGGGAGATATTCCTTGAAACAGCCCCAGCAGCACGATTAGAACCGGGTGAGTCGGTACCACCCAAAAAATACAGAAAACACTGAAATAAAGTAGGTGCTCAATCGGATGCATGGAGATTCCTGACCACGGCTGTGGATTGGTGTTGCGATGATGCAGGACGTGAGCAACTCTATATAACGGGGACCAATGCAGCAGCCGATGTACAAAGTAAAAATGTGCCCAGCTCCCAAAGAATGTAAAAAATCCCAGAAGCAGTAGATAGATTTTCGAATCAACCCAATGCACCACATCGATGTATCTGTTTGCGTATATCCAGTAGGTCATACACTCAAACAACGTCCATATCGTGCACCCACTCACGATAGACCAGAACATGTTGTCCTTAAGTTGTGATTTAAAAAGAAACTTACTGGAGGTTTGCGTTTGCCATTGGGAATTAAGTTTTGTCGTTACACCTTGCCCGCGGCGTACATACAGCCACCAGTGCAATGGGGCTGCAAACAACGTCAAAAGCGCCACATTACGGATCCAGATCAGGGCGATCCAATCCCACTCAAAACCTTGCATTGATTGCAGGCTGGGACTTAAAAGAAACCAGGTCAAAAAGGCGAGGCCAATAAAAACGAGCCCCCAGGGAAACAATACGCCACTCCATATCCATTGCAGTGTCGCAACCGGTTTTGGTGGCCAGGCATAAAGTGGGGGTACTTCTATAGGGGCGCCCGCATCTGGCATGGCGGCGTTACTGTGGGGTCGGGTGTCATTGGTATCGTTGGAGCTTGTCATGGTGATCTCTATTATCTCGAATACGTTGCTGTATCCGAGTGCCATGGGTGTGAATCTGGGACGATTACCGAGATATCTCTTGCCTATGTGAGAGAATCTAGAGAATTCTGTATATTAAATAAACTATATAATATTTAATAAAAATTAAATATTATTAATGTCAGATCTAAATAGTCAGGTGCGTACTTTTCTCCATGTTGCCGAACTTGGCAGTTTTGTTCGCGCATCGGAACGGATGTTTGTAACACAGGCCGCTGTCACTACTCGTATCAAGGCTTTGGAGGAATGGCTTGGATATCCTTGTTTTGTTCGTAGTCGCCATGGGGCCCAGTTAACGCCTCAGGGCGAACATTTCCTAAACTACGCACGCGATGCTGTAACCTCTTTGGAAGAAGGGCGTAGAGCCGTTCGACGCCTGTCTACATCCAGAATCAGTTACCGGTTTATGAGCCAGTTTCTGCTGCTTGAAACTGTGGCGCTAGATTGGGTTTACTGGATGCGTACCAATGCCCCCGAGATTTCTATATCACTAGACTCCAGTCATTCACTGGCGGCGGCAGAGTTGATCATCCAAGATGAGCTGGATTTCGCCATCGGTTATCAAGTGCAGGCAATGACAGGGGTGCACTTTGAGAAACTCTTTGATGAGGTCTTGGTGCTGGTAACCTCGGTTACACTCGACACGAACTGGCGGGATCATTACATTGCGATTGATTGGGATCCGGATTTACTGGCAGTCCAACAGCATCTATTTGGAGAGATTGAGATTCCACAATCTGTGACAGCGCCGTTTGTCGATACGGCTCGAATGATCATGCTTCGCCAGCCTGCGAGCGCCTATGTCGTTGAGCGGGTGGCCCGGCAACAGATTGACGATGGCCGCTTACGGCTTGTGGATGAAGCTCCCAGGCTCAAACGACCTGTGCATGTTATTTATCCAGATAAACCCCGCTATTCTGAGGTTCAGAATCTAGCTCTCCAGGGAATTCGGGATGCGACCCGTGAATTGTCTGACATGGGATCTTTATCATGAATGTCCGCCATATTTGGGAAAACCCATTTCTATCTACAGGCGATTTCCATGGAAAAATTTGACTCACGCCGACTTAGAATTAGTCGGTCTACTGCCAATGCATTTGCGTGTTGACTGATGTAGGTTAAATTACACACCTCAGCACGTATGAATTTCAAGCATCGATCCTCGAATCTGAGACTCGCAGGAAAGATATACAGGAAACATTGTGTCGTCCTTGACTAAAGTCATATTGCAGCGCCTTGGGTTAGGAGTACTAACCCTTTTTGCAGTCTCTTTGATCATTGCATTTGCGGTTGAACTGTTGCCGGGTGATATCACTCAGGCCATGCTTGGCCAATCGGCGACGCCTGAAACGGTTGCGGCGTTTCGAGCTGAAATCGGGCTGGACCGTCCGGCGCATATCCGCTATCTACAATGGCTCAAGGGCATGCTTACCGGTGATATGGGCAGGTCTTTGGCCAGCAAACGAGAGATCACTGAGTTCATCGGAACTCGGCTCTCCAATACGCTCTTCCTGGGTGGTGTTGCCGCAGCCATTGCCGTGCCGCTGGCTTTGTTTCTTGGCCTACTTGCCGCGTTGTATCGAAACAGCATTTACGACCGTATTGTGAATCTGACTACGCTGACATCTATTTCCTTTCCGGAGTTTTTTGTCGCTTATATCCTAATTCTCTTTTTATCAGTCAAAAGCGGAATATTTCCAGGAATCTCTAATGTCAGTACAGATCTTGCCTTTGGCGACAAGCTTTTCCGCACTCTTTTGCCAGCCTTAACTCTGACGTTGGTGGTGTTGGCTCATATGCTGCGCATGACTCGGGCGGCAATTATCAATCTGTTATCCAGCCCATATATCGAGATGGCGCATCTTAAAGGTACGCGACCATTTCGGGTGATCACCCACCATGCGCTGCCCAACGCATGGGGTCCAATTGTTAATGTAATCGCACTCAACCTCGCTTATTTGGTAGTTGGAGTGGTTGTGGTCGAGGTCGTGTTTGTTTATCCCGGACTGGGACAACTACTGGTTGACAGTGTTTCCAAGCGGGATTTGCCCGTGGTGCAAGCCTGCGCAATGATATTCGCGGCGGTATATATCCTGCTAAACCTGTTATCGGATATTGTTTCTATCGTTTCCAACCCTCGTTTGCTGCATCCAAGATAGGCGGCTATACGATCATGGGTAAATTGATTCTCGGGGCCCCACTTAGCGCAAAGATCGGACTAGTGATCATTCTTGGCTATGTGTTCACTGCTGTGTTTGCGCCCTGGATAGCACCTTACAGTGAAACCGCGATCGTAGGCTCTTCTTACGAGTTATGGACGGAACAATTTATTTTTGGAACTGACAATATTGGTCGAGACATGCTCTCGCGTTTGATTTTTGGTGCACGCAATACTATCGGCATCGCTTTTGCTACGGTGATCATAGCCTTTCTGATCGGAGGGGTTACCGGGATGCTGGCGGCTATCCTGGGAGGTTGGTACGACATGGCAATCAGTCGCTTAGTCGATATTCTGATGGCCGTACCTAGTTTGATTTTTGCGCTGTTACTACTGACTATTTTCGGCACTTCAGTTCTTTCGTTGATACTGATCATCGCCGTGCTCGACAGTACCCGGGTGTTTCGAATTTCTCGCTCGGCCGCGATGAACGTTGTGGTGATGGAGTTCGTCGAAGCGGCACGGTTGCGGGGGGAGGGTATGTGGTGGGTGATTCGCAAGGAAGTGCTGCCCAATATCATGGCTCCGTTGCTGGCGGAATTCGGATTGCGTTTTTGCTTTGTGTTTCTTTTTATTGCCGCGCTGAGCTTTCTGGGGTTAGGAATTCAGCCCCCAACGGCAGATTGGGGCTCGATGGTGCGCGAGAATGCCCCGTTGATTAATTACAATGACATTACGCCGTTATTGCCGGCGGCGGCGATCGCAGGTCTCACGGTTGCGGTCAATTTTGTCGTTGATTGGATGCTGCATCTGTCTAGCGGCTTGCGTAGCGATTAACAGATGCGATAACGAGAATTTTCCATGGCCGACAACGATCATTCCCACGACCACGACCACGACCACGACCACACCGAACCGCCTGGAGATCTTGAGCTTAAGGTAAAGGCGTTGGAGTCCTTGCTTGTTGAAAAAGGCCTGGTAGATCCGGCTGCCTTGGATGTGCTGATAGAAACCTACGAACATAAAGTGGGGCCTCGTAACGGCGCACAGGTGGTGGCCCGGGCGTGGGCGCAACCTCAATTCAAGGAATGGCTACTGCGCGATGGCGCCGCAGCAATCGCCTCTTTGGGCTTCACCGGCCGGCAAGGAGAGCATTTGCGGGTTGTAGAGAACACCACGACAGTGCACAACCTGGTCGTTTGTACTTTGTGCTCGTGTTACCCGTGGCCGGTGTTGGGCCTTCCCCCAGTGTGGTACAAGTCCGCTCCATACCGCTCAAGAGCGGTGAGCGATCCTCGTGGAGTGCTGGCCGAATTCGGCACAACCCTAGACCACGATACTGAGATTCGGGTCTGGGATTCCACGTCCGAGATGCGCTATCTGGTATTGCCGCAGCGCCCGCAGGGGACACAAGACTGGACGCAGGCGCAACTTGCATCCCTGGTCAGTCGAAACGCCATGATCGGAGTTGAAAAAGCACAACAGCCTGAGGAAGGCACGGCAGCATGAGTGGCGGCCACGATCTCGGTGGCTTGAGTGGTCTTGGGCCGATTGCCCCGGAGCCCGAGTCTAGCGAGCCCGTATTCCATGCCGAATGGGAAAAACGTGTTTTCGCATTAACCATGGCTAGCGGATCTTTGCGCCGCTGGAATCTGGACGAGTCGCGTCATGCCCGCGAACGCCAACACCCAGCGGACTATCTGCGCAACAGTTACTATGAAAACTGGCTGGCTGGCCTTGAGACCTTGCTGGTTGAAAAAGGCTTGTTGTCGGCGGCAGAGTTAGCCACTGGAGTGAGTCAGGGCGAGGTTTCCGATAGCGAGGCTGCGCCCCTGCGCGCGAGCGATGTACCACAAGTTCTGTCTCGCGGTGGGCCCGTTGAAATGGTGATTGAAGGTGCTCCGTGCTTTACCCCGGGAGATCGGGTGCGGGTGTGCAGCCAGGACCCAAGGGCGCATACCCGGGCGCCTGTCTATGTGCGCGGCAGGATCGGACGTATCAAAGCGCATCACGGCGCCCATGTCTTTGCTGATCAACATGCGCGCGGTCAACGCGAAGGGCGCCATTTGTACAGCGTAGCGTTTTCTTCGAGCGAACTATGGGCTAGTTCAGAAAACCGTGACACCGAATTCAAAGTGATGGTTGATCTGTGGGAGCCGCATCTGGAGTTAGCGTGAAACCCGATAAAGCTTCTCATATCGATAAACTTTCTGGTTTAGCCTCTGATGGCGAAGGTCCCGTATTCGCGCAGCCTTGGGAGGCGCAACTATTCGCTATGGTGCTTGAGTTGGCTCGACAAGGTGTTTTTTCCTGGGACGAGTGGACTAAGATGCTTGGGGTCGAGATAGCTGCGGTTCGGGACCGCGGCGAAGCAGATTCAGGGACCACCTACTACCGGCACTGGCTGGCAACCCTGGAGCAGATATTATCTAAGAAAGGCGTTGTGCAGGATTCTGACGTACAAAGCCGTATGACACAGTGGCGCGAGGCTTACTTAAATACTCCACACGGCCGGCCTATTCACCTGGCGGCGGGCGATTCCAGCCAGGCCTGAGTTCTCAGCCGGCACATCTGTACACTCAATCGAAAATCAAAGGTTTAGTCTCCCAAGCTGGCTGATCAGCACCGGTTGAGAAAGAAAAGGGAAGATATGGAGCGAAAACTAAGCACGATATTGGCGTCCGATGTGGTCGGCTTCAGTAAGATGATGGCTGCGAATGAAGAGGATACCTTAAGGGTGCTGGGAAAACGTCGCCAGGTTATCGATGGCGTGATCGCTGAGCACGATGGTAAGATTTTTGGCTCCGCAGGCGACAGCATCATAGTCGAGTTTTCCAGCCCCATTAATGCGACCAAGTGCGCAGTGGAAATGCAGGATCGGATGGCGGCAATGAACGAAGATGTTCCAGAAAGTCACCAGATGATATATCGCGTGGGGATCAACATCGGCGACGTAATGGTTACTGAGGACAACTTGTTTGGTGATGCTGTCAATATTGCTGCGCGGCTGGAGTCTCAGGCCAGACCAGCAGGTATCTGTGTCTCCAAAACGGTTTTTGACATGATCAGCCAGAAGGTTATGGTGTCGTTTGAGGACGCCGGCGAACTCGAACTGAAGAATATTGAACAGCCAGTTCAGGCGTACTTTGTCATCAAGAGTAAAGGTGGTGTTCGCTATGTGCAGCAGTCGGAGAAACCTCAGATAGAGGTTAAAGATGCGGAATCCGGGTCGTTGGCAGTCATGCTGCTCAAGAATCTGAGCAAGGATGAGGAGCAAGCCTATTTTTGTGAGGGCTTCTCCGAGGACCTGATATCTGCTTTATCAAGATTTAGCAGTCTGACTGTGGTTTCGGGCAATGCCAGTTTCTCCTATCGTGACAAGACTATGGGTCCAAAGGAGATCGGCCGTGACCTGGGAGTGCGTTACATACTGGACGGCAGTGTTCGAAAGCTTGGCAACAAGATGCGTATCAGTGCCAGTCTAATTGGGGCCGAGAACGAAAAGACAGTCTGGGCAGATAAGTTTGATACCACAATAGATGAGATATTCGACACCCAGGACGAAATGATCGAGACCATAGTCGCGACCATAGTCGGCCGGGTTGAGGTAGATGGGACAAGACGGGTTAGTAATGCCAGGCCCGAGAATCTTTCAGCCTATGACCTCGTGCTGCAAGGGCTGGAGCATCACCGCCGTAGTGATTTGACTCGAGAAGATGCTCCCCGGGCACTATCTTTGTTTGAAAAAGCGATCGAAGCCGATCCATCCTACGCTCGGGCGCATGCGTGGCGGGCTTGCTCGCTGTCAAATTGCGTGGCATGGGATCCAGATTCCTACCCAGAGAATTGGTTTGATGAATGTCGAGGCTCTGCGGCGAGGGCATTGGAACTAAATCCGGATGATCACGAAGCGAATAGAATTATGGGCGCGATCTCGTTGCATCTGCGAGATTTTGAGTTAGCCAAACATCATCATGACCGGGCGGAAGAATTGTGTCCCAGTGACTCTTATATTCTTGGCAAGAATGCCGAAATGCAAATTTTTCTTGGAAATCCAGCCAAAGGTCTCGAAAAAGTCACTTGGGCAATGCGGATCAACCCGTTCTGCCCCGATGATTTATTGGAAAAGGATGGTAAATGCAAATTCTGGCTTGAAGACTACGACGGTGCGCTGCAAAGTTTTAAGAAAATGCGCATCGGGAGCCGTGACAGCCTTTTTTATACTGCTGCAATATTTGGCCACCAGGATAAGGGCGATCAGGCAATGCAAGCTCTTAAGAGTGCGATTCGACTATCGAACGTATCCATCCAACAATTTGCCGACAGCCAGCCGTTCGAGGATCAAAACCGCAATCACGAACTCCAAGAAATGCTCGAATCCGTTGGGGCGTGAGTGCGTAGTTTTGCGAACGGGTTACGTTGCGATGTCTGATTGATCAAAGGATGCGAAGCTGTTGGACAGTTAACGCATTGGATTGCAGGATGCCCGGTGGGTTAATCAGTACAAAGTGGCTATATATTATTTCCAAGCGAAACGAAATCGCTTTCATATACACTAGTGCTACTCGCAAACACCGCTTTCAGGCGGTGAGTTCATAACTGACCCAGGAGAAACTAGTGGACGAAGAAGTCTTCAATATTCAACTACGAAAATTTTTAAAGAAGGTTGGAATACAATCTCAAAGAGAGATCGAAAAAGCCATTCGGGATGGCATTGCCCAAGGGTCCCTTAAGGGCGTAGAAACCTTGAAGGCGTCAGCCAGACTTCAGGTCTCGGGTACCGACCTGGATGTCACCATCGAAGACGATATAAAACTTGCTTGAGCCGAGTCTCGCGCCAGATGTCGTGGCACGTGTGAGCGACATGTCCGCCCCCCTTGTTGAGATAACAGCTGCTACGGTTTACCGGGGTAATACCCGGGTGTTTGATGATTTCAACCTGACGTTAGTCCAAAACGAAAGCACCGCCATCCTTGGGCCAAATGGGGCCGGGAAGACGACCCTTCTTAAGCTTTTGACCCGAGAGTTATATCCTTTGTGGCGTGAGTTTCCGGTGGTGCGTATCCTGGGGCAAGAGCGTGGGGATATCTGGTCGTTGCGCAAGCAGCTGGGGATTATCTCAAATGACCTGCACGAACAGTATTCGCCGACGGTTTGTGGCGAGGAGGTCGTGTTATCGGGGTTTTTCAGCAGCGTTGGGGTTTGGGGCCATCAGCAAGTGGAGCCCGAGCAGCGTTTGCAGGCCAGAGAAATCCTCGCCAGGCTTGGTATCGAAGACCTTGCTCGGCGTGCGTTTGGTTCCCTGTCTACCGGGCAACAGCGGCGTTTATTGATGGCCCGGGCTTTGGCGAATGATCCGCCTAATCTGGTGCTCGACGAGCCAACCAGCGGCCTTGATCTTGCAGCGACTTTTCAGTATCTACAGGTGATGCGCCAGTTGATTGCGTCCGGCCATACATTGATTTTAGTAACCCACCATATTCATGAAATACCGCCAGAAATCTCCAGGGTAGTTCTGCTTAACAAGGGTCGGGTGTGGGCTGACGGCCCCAAGCATGAAGTGCTCAGTGGGGAGAACCTTTCGGAGTTGTATGGGGTCGAGGTGTCCTTGGTCAATTCGGCCGGGTGGTACCAGGCAGTACCCGCCTGAACAGTTCAGGTCTTGCTGGGGTTTTCGATAGGCATCTTCTGCTTGGGCTTCTGGTCGAATAGGACGGTGTCCTCGCCGTTATAGACCAAAAAGTGTTTTCCTTTTGCCCGGGCGATCATCGTAACGCCCAAGTCCTGGGCGAGTTCTAAACCCATGTAAGTGATACCCGACCGGGATATCAGTACTGGGATGCCCATGTGAGCGGCTTTCATCACGATCTCGGATGTCAGTCTGCCAGTAGTGTAAAAAACCTTGTCGTTTCCAGATATGCCTTCAAGCCACATTTCTCCTGCGATTGTGTCGGTGGCATTGTGCCGCCCCACATCCTCGACAAAGTATAGGATTTGGTCATCATCGCACAGTGCGCAGCCATGCACCGCGCCGGCGGCACGGTAGATCTCGTTATAGCTGGTGATTGTCTTTAGTAGAGCATAAATCGTTGATTGGCGAATTGGGACCCGTGGCAGGCGTGTGTCATACAGTTTGTCCAGGGTGCAACTGAAAATGGTACCTTGCCCGCAGCCACTGGTAACGATCCGTTTAGAGATTTTTTCATGCAGATCGACAATGCCGTCACCGTGTACGGTCGAAACATCAACCGTCTCGCGCTCCCAATCCACTTTTACTTGCGCTACCTCGTTGATATCTTCGAGCAATCTCTGATTGCGTAGATAACCAAGGGTGAGTTTTTCTGGGTAAGTGCCCAAGGTCATCAGTGTGACGACTTCAGCGTTGTCGACTTTTATCGTCAGCGGGAATTCCCCAGCGATGTTGAGATCCCGAGGATTGCCAAATTCATCACGGGCGCTTACAGGATGCGTGGGATCAAGTCCCTCGTCAGACATGACAGGGTGGTACATAGTGTCTGTGGTTTTCCTTGTGGCAGTCATGGTTTTACGACGGATAAATTGAGTTAGGGTGGCGTGGGCAGTTATAGTGAACGGTTGTGACCCTACAGGCAACCCCCATTTTTTAATGACCCCACGATACCCAGTTTCGATAATCATTGAGGTTAAGCATTATCCAGACAAGGCCTGGATGACAGAGAGTTGGTCAGCTATCGGTGTGATCCCTGTTGCGAAAAGTGAAGCCGGGGTCGGGCGCTCCAGTATCTATCAAAGTGACCAGGCCGAGCAGTTTCTTTACACAGGCTACAGTATTGAACTCTTTGCCGATGAGGCCGAGAGCTACTACGCTAACCTGTCTGGTGATCATCCGAGTGTTTTTGTGGTGTGCGAGCAAGAAGAAGACGATGAACTGCGCCCACTGCTGGTAACCCTAAGCTACGATGAGATGGCCTCGTATATTGAGGTAGATACACCGGTGTTTGATCTGCCGATTCCACCTCCAGTCTATGAATGGGTCGAGGCCTGGGTGCTCGAAAACTATCAGCCCGAGCAAAGGAAAAAGCGAACAAGGCAGAAGTGGGCAGATGAAAGCTGGAAACCGTTGCGCGACCCGGTGGGGCGCTGAGCATGGCGATACAAGGGTATAGAAGAGTATGAGCGAGCCCCGCAGTGATTTTTTTAACCGCTGGTCACGGCGCAAGGCCTTACAGCAAGAGGAAACGGACCAACTGACTATCAATGAAGGTGCTGCGCAAGAGGATCAGTTGCCGGTAGTTACCGAAGAAGAGGAAGTGCCCGCGTTGACGGACGATGATATGCCGCCATTAGAGACTTTGGGCGAAGACGATAGCTACAGCGACTTTCTTTCACCCGAGGTAAGCGAAAAACTACGCAAGGTTGCGCTGCGCCAACTATTTCACGGTGCTGGTTTTAATATCCGCGATGGCTTAGATGACTACGATGAGGATTTTACCATCTTTAAGCCTTTAGGCGACATCATTACAGCAGATATGCGGCATCGTGAAGAGATGCTCGAGCGCAAAGCCAAAGAAGCTTTGGCCCAGAAAAATAAAGATTCCGACGATGCGCTAACAGCGATCTCTGAGAAAGATGAAGGCGTACCAAGCGATGAGGAAGCTCATGACGCGGATACCACCGACAATGATTTGGTCGAACATTCCAGTGATGCTGAGTCAGAGCGTGCGCAACCTGGCGTTGATGAGACTGATGAAAAAGTGGCATTAGTGGACCTGTCGATCGATGATGATTCGAGTCAGAACCCCAAGAACTCCAAGGACAACGAGAACCCCAAGAACTCCAAGAACTCCAATAACAACGAGAACAACGAGAACATTTCATGAGTGTTATTTCTGTAGAGCAGGTTGGCAGTTTTTTGGGATTTGATCTGCCTGACGAGTCTTCCCAACAAAAAGCCCGTTTGCGTGCCCTCACCACCGCGTTACAGAGCGATGCTGCGCCCACGTCACTGGTTTCTTTTAACTCCAGCGGCATTGTCGCTCTGATAGGTCCGCTACCTTCGGCACTGGCTGTAATCGAGGAGTTACCTAATGTCTCAGGTTGTTTAATCCTTGCAACCCAGGGCGGTGAACCGGGCGGCACCGAGACACGCGAAGTTGCTGGAAGGTCAGTACCTATCATTTATGGCCAGCCCAAAGCTGTCGCCGGATATTTAGGAAAATTCAGCATTGTCGTGGCGCGGGAGGATGGCGAGGTGGATCTTGCAAAAGCGTTGGATTTGTCTGGCGGATATCTTGATATCGTTCTGGATCTTTCCCGCGAGCCAATGTTGGCAAACGAGATCCTGCCGCCCGGGTATTTTGCGCCGCGGGGCGACAACGAAGCCCTTGATCAGGCTTGCCAGGAAATCGCGGAACTTACGGGTCAGTTTGAAAAGCCTCGGTACGTGTTATACGACCCGGATATTTGTGCTCACGGCTCACGGGGTATCACCGGCTGCCGGCGCTGTCTTGAGGTTTGTCCTGCAGATGCCATTATCACCAATGGCGAGAAGATCGAGGTAGAGCCACATCTATGTCATGGCATGGGTTCGTGTGCTGCGGCTTGTCCTACTGGGGCGCTGACTTATGCTTACCCGGGCCGTACAGATACGCTCGACAGTATCCGTCGTGCCATTACCACTTATCGTCAAGAAACTGGAATAGACCCTGGGCTACTTTTTTTTGATGGTGCGCAAGGTGGGCCAGAAGTGGCAGTCAGCGTGGCCCAGTTGCCCGACCATGTGATCCCCTGGAAGATAGAGGAAGCGGGTAGTACCGGTCCAGAGGTCTGGCTGTCTGCTATGGCATATGGCGCAAGTTCAGTTACGGTGATGACTACAGCTAAGACCCCAGTGAGCGTTGTCTCTTCGATCACCGATCAAATAGGTCAGGTGAACGCATTTCTTATTGGCCTTGGCTGGCATGAGCTGTTGGTTGATTCGGTGATTAATCAGAAACTGATAGGAAGACTATCCGATTTCGCTACCCAAGCATCACCCAACGAAAAATACGCAACCTTTGGTGGTATGGATGAAAAACGCGCCGTGTTGCGAGCCGCTATTGATCACCTGATTGGGCAGGCTGCTGACCTGCCTACCGAAATTGCCATGCCGAGCGGCTCGCCGTTTGGCGAGATTCAAGTAGATGATGAAAAATGCACCATGTGTATGGGTTGCGTCTCCGTGTGTCCCACTGGAGCCATCCTGGATAACAAAGACCGACCTTGTCTTTCGTTTATCGAGTGGAATTGTGTTCAGTGTAGCCTTTGCGCGCAGGCGTGCCCGGAACAGGCTATAGAGTTGATACCTCGGTTGTTAACTGACTCCAACGCACGAATGGAACGTCGGGTGCTTAACGAAGAAGCCCCTTTTGAATGCCTGGACTGCAAGAAACCTTTTACAACCCTGAGTATGATTCGCAAGATGGAGGAAAAACTGGCTGGGCATCGTATGTTTGCAGGAGAAGGACTGCGGCGGCTTAGTTTGTGCGAGGATTGCCGGATCAAGGGTATGTTCTAGGAGTCATCCGTCATCCATGATCCGGGAGATTTTCGGGTTAAAAAGTAAAAAAATTAACCAGTTAGGATGCATAGCTATTATTTGCATTGAGTCAAAGAAGCGAGATCAGTTGCCAGGGTTGTTAATAGTCCCAGAAAGGCGCATTATTGGCCTAAGTTGCCCCTAGAGAAAGTTTAATTTATAAAACGGGGTCTAGCGCATGCATGAGCCATGCAAAGGAGGGCAGTTGGCAACGAGCGACGCAACAGCACCGCGTTTTCCAGAGGTTACTCAGGAAGAGCAAGCACGCGCA
>CAUZJT010000068.1:0-14034 GCA_963580215.1 Gammaproteobacteria bacterium | reverse complement strand
GTACCAGGATGTTCCAAGTGTAGTGGCTGTTCAGCTTTCCAAGATGTCCAAAGATTTCTTTTTAGTGACTGGCCTGAGTAGTCTGACTCTGTGGTTGGTTCTTGGAATCTTCTCTGCGGTGGCTGTTAAGCGTTATATTGATATAGAAAACTGATTGCGCTTCTTGACAGCCAAGACTCATTGGTTGTCTCGGTTATGTTGGTAAATGACTTGGTCAGCCAGTGATAACCGCTTCTTTGGATCTAAATAAGGTAGTTTCCTCGTTAACCGCTGGTCAATTACCCAAACACAACAGGCATGCAGTCGGCACTGACGGGTGCAGTAGAAGGTTTGGAGTCTCCCGCGCGATCCCACTTCTTAGTCAGTGCGAAGTGATTAGGCCTCATCAATGAGTCCATCTGCTCTGACGAGAAGTCGTGTTCCTTCAGTACGGATCGCGCCCAATCGCAACCTGCGTTATTGCCAATGGTGGCACAAGGGAGGGTACCCCTTCTTTTAAGGCGAGGACTCCTTTTTGCCAGACTGTGACGATGTCGAACTTATCGACAAGATCATGTCCGGCAACTTAAGTCTCAGAATCTTTCCAGACGGGCCCTTTGGCAGGTCATCCATGAAGTAGATGTGTTTGGGTGTTTTGACTTTGCCGATTGCGCTCTCACACAGTAACTTCAATTCCTGTTCGCTACAGTGGTGACCGTCTCGGCGCACGACACAGGCTACAACTTCCTGCCCGTAGTTTTCATCATCGACACCGACTGCGGCTGCCTCGAGGACGGCGTCGTGTCGATACAGAACGTCGTCGATCTCGCGGGGTGCGATGTTTTCGCCACCACGAATGATGAGCTCCTTCAAGCGTCCGGTGATGAAAAGGTAAGCATCCTCATCAAGCATGCCAAGATCCCCCGTCCTGAACCATCCCTGGACGAAAGCGCCCTTGGTGATATCGGGGCTTTGATAGTAGTAGTCCAACAGGTTATTGCCTCGAATGACAATTTCTCCGGCGACACCCGGACCGCAATCTTGCCCATCGTCATCGATTACCTTGATCTCGTTGCCGACTGCAACGCCGACGGAGCCTGGTTTGCAGATGCCCGGTGGCATGGGGTTGCAAGCTACGGTTCCAGCAGTCTCGGTAAGGCCCAATGTTTCGATCATTGGCACGTCAAATACGGCACGCCATTGCTCTAGCACCACTACTGGCAGTGGCGCCGAGGCAGAGCGACCGAACCGAAAGCGGCGCAGTCGTTCATCGTGGCCAAAGTCGTAGGGTTCCTGGTCAGCGCGATCCAAAAGATATTTGATAATAGTGGGGACCACACTCGACCAGGTGCACTGATACTGTGCGACAAAGGGCCAAAAAGTGCTCGCCCGAAAACGCGAAGGCATAACCACGCTGCCACCGCTGACCAGAGGTGCAGCGACTGTGACCATTGCGCCATTGATGTGGTAGATCGGCAGCACACACAATGCGCGATCCGAGTTAGTGAGGTTATGCCCGTTTGCCACATTTCGCCCACCGTTGACAATCGCTCGATGGCTAAGTACGGCCCCTTTGGGCAAGCCTGTCGAGCCGGAGGTGTACAGCAACAGCGCTGGCTCGGATGCGACTGGCTCGGGATTCGGTTGGTCGTCAGGTGGTGGTCCATCCGGCCAGACCGGTCCGGTGACGGGATCGAGGTCGATCAGCTTGATATCTCTGGGTACCTCGTTGACTAAAGCCGTAAGCTTTTCGCGGTAGGCTGGCGCAACGAATGCGATCTGTGTATCAGAGTGCTGGAGTACGTGCCTTAACTGTATATCCCCAGCTACCGCATTCAGTGGCACAACGACACGACCACTTGCCATAATCGCAAGATGCACAAGGGCAGTCCATCCACCGTTTTCGGCAAGAAACGAGACTTTAGCTCCTCTTGCGACGCCAAGTTGATCGAGGCCTGCTGCGATCTGGTGCACCCCGTGCCCAAGATCACCGTAGGTGAACATTCTGTCGGAGTCAGGAGATATTAGCCAAATGTCTTTTGGGCACTGCTCAGCATAGCGATCTATAAAATGCCTAACTGTATCCATCAGTCACGACCAAATTTGGCAAAATGAGCGCCAAACAGCGCCTCCTCGGACGGCTTGTCCTCGGAGAAAGTGGTGACCAGGTTTGTAACATTGATGAAGTGTTTGTAGTTCAGGTTCTCCGAGATACTGTTGCCGCCCCATGTGCCACAGCCCATGCTAAGCGTGAAGTTGAGCGCATTGTTGAAACTACCGCCGTTTCCAAAAGCATGGGCTTGGTTAACCAGTACTCGCACGACATCGATCTGCTCCGCGAGCCTTCGAGCGTGCCCCATGTTTGAGGTATGAATGCCGCACGAGTGACCTTTGCCCTGAACTTTGAGAATATTCGATACCAACGTCACCGCGTGGTCAAAATCCCGCGCGCGGTAAATGGTCAGAACCAAAGAGAGTTTTTCATCGGCAAATGGCGATTCAAGGCTAAAAGCATCCTCCTCTACCATAAAAAAACGTGACTGTTTAGCGTTGTCGCTCAAACCGACCCTGTCAGCGAAAACATCAGGGTTGGTAGCGATCAAGTTGCGGTTGAGCTTATTGTCAATCCAGAGCTGCTCGACAATGAGGTCTTTTTCTTTAGAATTGGCAAGGTAACCGCCGACCTGCTTCAGGGAGTCAAGCGCGCCTGCGTAGACATCGTCGAGTATCACCAGTGCATTTTCCGAAGAGCAAGAGGTAGCGTTATCGAACGTCTTTGAGGCGCAGATCTTAGCGGCGGCGTCATCCAGATCAGCGCTGTTATCGATGATGACAGGAACGTTGCCGGCGCCCACTCCGATGGCCGGGGTACCACTGCTATAAGACGCACGCACGTTGTTCTGTGACCCGGTCGTAACCACTAGATCGGCCTTTGCCATAAGCAGATGGGTCATGGTCCGCGAGACGGGATGGGGCAGGATCTGTACCAGATCGATTGGTGCCCCCACGTGGGCCAGCGCCGCTCTCATCACTTCTACTGTGGCGTTGGTGCTGGTCCAACTGCTCGGCGAGGGGGCTATGACAATGGCGTTAGCGCCCTTGATCGCCATCATAGCCTTGTTGACAGGTGTGGCCGTTGGGTTGGTTGAGGGCGTTATGGCTGCAACAACCCCAACAGGTTTGCCGTACTGACTGATGCCACGCTCAGGGTCGTTATCGATAACACCTACCGTACGCACTCGCATCAGATCTCGCAAGGTGCCAAAGGTCTTGCGCTGGTTTTTTATAACCTTGTCGTGGACATTGCCGATCCCAGTGTCGGTGACTGCGAGCTCCGCCAGGCGTTGCGCGTTTTTTGGTTTGTAAAGAGACCAGGCCAGCGCGGTCACCAACTCGTCCACCCGGTCCTGGTCGGCAGCGCCAATTTGCTCCATCGCTATACGGCCTCTTAAGATCAGGTCATCTATCTGGATCAGCTCGCCGTTTGAGTCATCGACGGTTGAGGCGTGATCATTGACTTCTGTCATGTTTTTTCAGTTATTTGTTTGGGCGATGAAGCAGACTAAAACGCTGTTAACCGCTCGTCAAGTCGAACCATACATGTACTTACAGTTTGGTACACTGGGGCGAATGAAACTTATCGGCGACGAACAATCGAATCTAGCTCGCGATTTGGTCGAGCCCGGTCCGAACTGGCTTAAAGCACCCTTTTGCAAACTTGCCTTACAGCACTGACCAAATTCACGCCTGAAAGACTATGCTCAACGAGATAGATCTCCAGATCGTTGCCTGGTGCACATTCGCGTTTTTGTGTGGGGGATTGATAAAGGGCGCATTGGGTGTCGGCCTGCCGCTGCTCCCCGTTCCATTGATGGCATTGGTTCTACCGGTGCAAACGGCGGTTGTGCTGATGGCGCTCCCCGTGGTCTTTGCTAATGTTTGGCAGGCCTTCCAGGCTAAACAGATTTCCGCGGCCGTTTCCCGGTTCTGGCCATCATTTTTGGCAATACTCGTTGGAACCTATGCCGGTGTCGTAATACTTTCAAATATCGATGAACGCTCTCTCTTGCTGGCCGTCGGTCTTTTAGTTATTGCCTTTGCGGTCTTGCAAGGGTCGGCGTATAAACTGCGGCTTTCCAAGCCTTTCGAAAAACCTGCTGGCCTGGTGTTCGGGTTGGCCAGTGGGGTCATAGGCGGGCTCTCGTCAATGTTTGGGCCAATGCTGATCATCTATCTGGTTTCTATCCCCGGGCTGGGAAAAGAACGCTTCGTCGCTTCGATCAGCTTCTTATATCTCGCGTGTGTGATTCCATGGACTCTAATACTGTTTTGGTTCGAGATTCTTGACGGAAGGTTGGTCATACTTTCGGCAGCTGCCATTTTGCCTGTTGCTGTTGGCATGGCTCTTGGGGCGAAGGTGCGCGAGCGGGTCAGCGACCAACGCTTTCACCGTCTGGTGTTGGTAGTTCTCATAGTTTCGGGCAGCACAATGTTGTGGCGCGCGCTGGTTTAAGATGACCAATGGCGAATCTTCGGCGGTGCTCCGCTGGCAAAGACGTGAAAGCCAATATATTGATTCGTTTTATCTGGAGTTATAGGAGCACGATGCTCGATTCATAACCCAGAATTTTGAGGCCTGGCGAGACAAGATGGACCCATCGGTAGTGAAACTCATCGAGCGTGGGCGATCAATAGACGCGACAACGTATAAACGTTTCGAGTTGTTGCGTACCGAGCAGTGGCATCAATTGTGTCGGATTTTTGACAAGTACGATGCTTTGATTGCGCCTACTATGGCCCACCCTGCAGCCCGCCACGGCCAGTCGGACGAGGATTACGACGGGTTGGACGAACAAGGCAGATATAAAGGCTTGGATATGACGTGCCCTTTTAATCAGGTGGGTCAATGTCCGGCCCTGTCGGTGCCCTGTGGATTTAGCGCAGATGGTTTGCCCCTGGGACTACAGGTAGTGGGGCACCGGTTCGACGATTTGACCGTCATGCGCATAGGAGCCGCGCTGGAAAAAGTCTTGTGTTTAGACCAGGTCAGACCGGGCATTTAAAGGCTTGAATCGCTATGACTAGCTTGGTGTCGACAGTTCCGTACCCAGAATCAACTTAGCCTGCTAAAGCCCGGTTGTGTCTCGTGAGCGAAGCCGGCGCATGGCGCTGAATAGGGTCCGAAAATGAGGAGATCTCGACCTCAGCCATTATTCCCAACAACAGCAGGAGACGGCGCGGCGAGTTCAATTAACGCCCCTTATGTCGACCCACAACGGCGGATCTTTTGTAGTTGATCACATCATTCACAGCGCTCAATGAAGGAAGAATCCTGCGCCGTCCTGAGAGCGCCTCCTCGACTATTCAGCTCGACAAGGAGTGCCCATGTCTTAACCAAGCGGTCAATCAATCTTAAGGGACTCCAAGGCGCGCAGCGACGCGAGCAGAGCATCGTCCAGCGGCGCGCGTGCCACAGCTGGGTGTTCTGATATGGCGTCTAGAGCGGACTCGACATCTTTTTCTACAATACCGATGGTGTTTGAGGTGGAATATCCTTCGCTTGCCCAGTCGATCTGATCGATGCCATCAGCGAACCAGTTTGAGCCCGAGCTCACTTTCATAACGTTCAACAGTGCTCGCTCATCGAGCCCAAGCGCACGTGCCATGCCGAGCACTCGGTGGGTAGCAACCACCGAGGTGGCCGCACAGTAGTTGTTGAGTACCTTGGCTGTCATACCCATGGAAGCCGGCCCCATCCGGAAGATGTCCTCCCCCATTACCTTAAACAGCGGGGTGAGTCGTTCAAGCACATCGTCTTGCCCTCCCAACATGAATGAGAGGGTGCCGCTTCTGGCCCGGTAAGGCGCACCGCTCATTGGCGCATCGATCAGTGCCAGGCCATGCGGCAGTTCCTCAGACAAGTCCCGAACAAAACGGGGTGACAGTGTGGAGCTGATGACCAGAACATCCGAGGTCTGTAACCCTTTTACGATGCCCTGTGAATCACCGAACAGCAGTGCGCGAGTCTGCACAGCGTCCCGAACTACTGAGATCACGATGTTACAGCGCCCGGAAAACTCGGCTGCATCGGCCACCATACGGCTGGCAAATCCATCAAACTCGCTTGCCGGCCTTATATCGTGACCCCAGACCTCATAACCGGCAGCGGCCAGACGCTGGGCCATCGGTAACCCCATCGTGCCGCAACCAGCAATGCCGACAACATCTTTACCCATGTTCTACTCTCCTTTTTGCTACTGAACGTCGGCTCTGCCCAGTGCGTGATCTGGGTCCACAAAGCTGGTAGGCCAGGCTTCATTGGCAGCGGCCTGCGGCTGACTCATGTCTGTCACGTTACGCTGATAACTCAACCCTATCCGAAACCTCAATAATTACTGGAATTCTGATCCAGACGCACGATCTAGCCTACTCCTGGTTTTGTTGTGCCTGGGTACCGCGTCATCACCAGTGGATCATGGCCGGGCACAATATGATCTGCGGTGCTGGCAAGCTGGCGGAGTTTGTCAAATCCTCTAAGCATGTCGGCAACGGTATAAACAATTGGAAACGGTGCGTGATTCTCAAAATTGGCATAAAAATGACTGGCGAGGCTGGCCAATACTACCCAACCTCGCTCTGTCATCACCTGGACGCACTGCATCCCCATCGTATATCCATCCACATGGTGAACGCTGATACCAGGCGCTATCTCACTGCCTCCTGTGTGAAAAACAACCCGCCCCTTGTATACGTTCGCACCATATTATCCAACGTATAGGCGCCAGCTAAATAGCCATGACCCATATGCGGGCTAGTCGCATACTGTATCTCGAGTTCCTGAAGATGAAACCGGGCAGTCAGAAAATCATCGAGTGAGCTCGAATTGTCATAATGGCAGATAGGTCACGATGACGTCCTGTACCTGCCGTGTATCGATCCCCATGCCTGCCAAGCCTTGTGCAGGTGACTTATCGTATTCGCACTGTCAGATGCCACCGGAAGCTTCGGTCCATCGACTCCATTGGGCTTTATCAAACCCGTTGTCCACGACTACAGTCCTATTGGCGTTTTTTAAAACCCATACGTAGTAGGCGATGGCCTCATCCTGATCGTGCATAGGGTCTATCCAGGCACTACCAATGAAATTCTCGTGATGTTTGCGATTTGTACGCACTGCGTAACACAACGCAGATAGTGCACAAGACTTACGATCAGCCATGAAATTTTTCCAGGATGAGCTACTGTTGTCTGCTAAACCGGAACGCAATTTTCTAGACCCGGATACCTGGTATGAGTGTCTACAGGGCCTTGGCGCCCCGCAGATATGCTGGAGTACCAGAATTCACTGGCCTGTGAAGCATCACTGAATCACTACAAAGATTAACAGGATAATTAATTGATGAAGACACGAAAAACCATCGGCGTTGTCGGTCTGGGAAATATGGTTTATCCCATAGCCGAAAATCTGATAAAGGCGGGATACGATGTCGTGGGGTACGAGATCGATCAGTCGCAGCGCAAGCCCAGGGACCATTTAGTATACGTCGATAGCCTGGGGGATTTGATCGGACCAACCGCGATGCTGGACAAAATTTTGGGCCAGGTAGTAACCGGCCTCTTTAATACTGATTTTCGCAATTCACTAATGTTAAAAGACATCTCTCTTTATCCTGAAGGCTGTAATGAAGTGGGGATAACAGCTGAGGTCAGTCGCACCGTGGTCCAATTGTGAGCCGATTTTGCAGCATCGCCTCCGAATGGCGATGCAACGTGCATATTCAAGTTTTCGGACAAGTCGGCCGAGATTACCGACTTGTTAAAACTTGTATAAGTTAGCAGTGTGGGTCGCTGCTGATAATCGGATCTCAAAGCCAAAAATCCTGATGGGGTAAACCAATTTAAGACGGAGATACAGCGCGGAGTCGTTAGGTTCTATACTGATCAAAGTGACTATCGGTTATGGCCTGGCTGACACCAATGTAAGTAACTAGCGTATTGCCGAATGAATATGCCCATCCAGGCCGGGCATTTTCATCAATCACCCGTTTTTTGCAACCGAAACTTTTTACTTTCTGAACTGAGCGTTGCCAGTGTATTATCAATCTGATCAGTAAACCGGCGGTGCATCCGGGAAACTAAATTCGGACAATCATTTTATGGAACACGATATCAAGCATCATCTGGATCAACTTCCCTCTAGCGGTATCTGGTGTGCTGCGCTCACGCCACTGCAGGCTGATCTTTCAGTCGACTGTGCCCGGTTGGCTCTACATGCGAGGTCCCTTCTCGACAACGGCTGTCATGGCATCGGGCTTTTCGGCACCACGGGGGAGGCCAACGCATTTTCTGTAGCGGAGAGAATGGCCACCCTCGAGTCGCTACTAAGTGATGGCCTGTCACCCAGCGCTCTGATGGTCGGCACAGGGTGTTGCGCGCTTACTGATACCGTTTCTCTAACTCGGCACGCGATTGAGCACGGCGTCAATAAGGTACTGGTGTTGCCACCGTTTTATTATAAGAACGTCACAGACGACGGCCTTTTTCGCAGTTTCGCCCAAGTCATTGATCGAACGGCCAGCGACGAGCTCGAACTTTACCTTTACCACTTCCCAGCTGTGTCCCAGACGCCGATCTCCACAGATTTAATTGCTATGCTTTGTGAGCATTTTCCAGAAACCATTGCCGGGGTTAAAGACAGTTCCAGTGATCTTGAACATACCCTCGAACTCGCTTCTCGGTTTCCGCAGATTGCTATCTTCCCGGGCAACGAAACACATCTTCTCGCCACCATAAAAAATGGTTGTGCAGGCTGTATCTCAGCGACAGCCAATGCCAACCCCCAGGGCATCCGAAAAATATTTGATAGTTGCCTTAGTGGCGATTCATCTGCGCCTGCCCTGCAGGAGCAAGCCTTCGCCATCCGCGAAGTATTCGGTCGATACCCTTTAGTTTCTGCGCTTAAACAGCACGCCGCCTGGTCATCTGGTGATGACGCCTGGTTGCGGCTTCGCCCACCTCTGACTGCGCTGGATAATAAAGCTGCGACAGTGTTGCAATCGGATCTAGACCAGACCAGCCTTTGATATCGACGCGATTGTCTCTACAGGGTTGGGTGAGATGCTGTAGGCAGTTGAAGTAGGTGCGCTACACCTATTTAAGATTCGAAGATATCGGCAAGAAATCGAATCGACAAAGCGGCTAACGGTATACAAAAGAATGTTAACGCAGCCGAGTAAAATGATGACTTTGTAACTGTGCTGAATCTTTGCTAAGTGCTTTGTCTAAACTGACTCTATCCATAAAACACCATGAATAAAGTCTTTTCTGGATCTCACCCTCAGGCACCTTATAAGGTCAAAAACACATTTATTGAAGGCGTTTTTGAACTTTTTCGCGCAGTCTTTCGGCTAACTCAGGGGTTTACCCTTAAGAAGCCACCACTGGGTCTTAAACCATCGCCCGAGTCATGCAAAAGCTCTAGAGCCTGTTGAAAGAAAAATCCTATCTCTAAATAATAAATTTAGCCCCCACCAATGTGGGATTCTTAGAATTATTATTGGATAACCTGGAAATCCAAACCAGGTTTGTCTGGTCCGATTGTGCATCCTTCAAAATAAACAGAATCAGTGGGATCTACATTCCAGACTATTGATTGACCTGTTCCTTTTTTATAAGTCCCACTTAACGCATGAGTATAATCAAATGAATCACTAGTAGCGTTACTACATCCACTACAGTCAATATCTTCTGGATCAAGTTGAATTAGTTGTTCACTATATAGCGACTGATCACTTGTTCCCTCTGAAAATCCTGGCTCAACCTTTGTTGGAAAACTGTAACACCCGCCGGTTTTTGCTTTAACTAGAAATTTTGTGTCTACGTTAAATTTTATATGTGTGTATGAAGCTGATCCCAGATTGGCCCTTTTTAAATCTATAAGTGTTCCTATATGGTTAGTGAAGAAAGGGTCGGCAATATTCAGTCTCTCACCTCCGCCAATCTTCACTCCTTCGCTACATAAAGCGTTTTTACATAGAAAGACCTCGTTAAATTTGATTCCGTAAACCTCTGGCGTGACGCTCCCAGCGTTTAGTGTGGGAGAAATAAAAAAGCAGAGAAAAATTACTACGATCATTTTCCGCATAGTGAGGCCTTTTTTGTTACAGTGTCTGTCCTGATATTTTCACTTGTTACTACTGTTACTGTCAATTTATGAGAGGTATGAAAGGTTTTACGTTGCTAGAATTGCTTGTTGTAATAGCGATTATTGCTATTGTCAGTGGAGTTGGATTGACGTCATACAATGCATATATATCTTATGCACAAAAAAAAATAGTCGCACATGAAACTTCACTTATGAAAAGCGCAACTGAAATGGCAAAAGCGATTCCTTGCGATTCAGATTGTATAATTATTCGACCTTAAAACTAATAGAAGGTTTGCAGAAAAAAATAATTAGTATTACGTTTTCGCTCTCTACTTCTTTAGGTAGTTTTATTTTTTGTCATCAGAGCGATAAAATCTTTTAGACGAAAACAGAAATCCGAGACAGTCGTCGAAAAATTAAAATAGAAAAACAATTAAAGAAGAGTTGTTAGCCGGAATAAGGGATTTGCTAAAAGAGGGTCGCAGTTCGCAGTCAGTAGATAAGGATGAGTGGGTTATGCCAGACAGTCTTGCTGACGCTACAGCAAGTTAACATATCTCATGGTCACCTAAAACATCTTCAAAATTTATGGTGTGTCCGGAAGGACTCGAACTGATTGCTAAATTATCGAATCGTTAGCGTAAGTTCCGTAACTCTCAAATTGTCGACTTCTAGAGTGTCGGGCTTGGCTGGATCTCAGTCGATTCAAGAAAATTAGAAAAGCCGGTGTTGGCCAAATCACGTCAGAATGACCAAGGTGATTGGCAGGACGGCCCACCCGAGCAGGGAGACTCATTGATGTACGATCTGGTATTGAAACAGGCACGCGTGATCGATCCTCAGGCAGATCTTGATAAGGTCTGTGATATTGCTTTTAAGGGCGGCTCTGTTGCCATAATTCAAGATACTATTCCCGCCAGCGAGGCACTAGAGAGTCACGATCTGACCGGTTGCCTGGTTGTACCAGGATTGATTGACCTGCACACGCATGTTTATTGGGGCGGTGCAGCAATCGGTATCGAGCCCGATAGATATGCAAAGGACTCTGGTTTAAGCACATTGGTCGATGCAGGAACTGCTGGGCCGGGGAACTTTACTGGATTTTTAAAACATGTCATCGAACCTGCTGAAACGAGGATTCTTGCATTTCTCAATATTTCCTTCCCAGGCATCTTTGCATTCAGTAAGGAAGTCATGGTCGGAGAGTGTGGCGATCTACGACTGTTGAGTCCTGCCGCATGCCTAAACATTGCATCGCTTTATCCTGACGACATCGTAGGAATAAAAGTTCGGGTGGGTATGACGGCAAGCGACGGACAAGGTCCGGCGCCACTGGATCTGGCGTTGGAAGTGGCAGATGAGTTAGGCCTACCCGTGTGTGTCATCTCGACAACCCGCCTCCCAGTCGTTTGGAAGTCGTCTCCCGCTTGCGTAAAGGAGATATCCTGACTCATTGTTTTCGTCCGTTTCCTAATGCACCTGCCAGAATGTGAGATGGCGCTGTTCGCGAGGAAATCATTGCAGCAAGGGAGCGGGGTGTGATATTCGATATCGGGCATGGACAGGGTTCGTTCGGATTTGTCACGGCAGAAGCAATGATCAGCGCCGGCTTTTTACCCGAGTGCATTTCAAGTGACGTGCATGTGTTGAGCATAGACGGTAGTGCGCAAAGTCAACTCAACACACTATCAAAGTTTCTAGCACTTGGAGTTTCTTTGAAAGATGTCATCGCAGCCAGCACCAGTGGTCCAGCAACTGCCATCGGCCGGCCCGAGTTGGGATCTTTAGTGCCGGGCAGTCCCGGCGATGCGACTGTTTTGCATCTAAATGAAGGTAGTTTCGAGTTCACCGATGTGGAAGGCCTCATTCGTACAGGTAATACGCAACTAACTGGTTGTGCAAGAGTGCTTGGTGGGCGCTGGCACAATCCCTGAAATTTGTGGGGCAGTGCTGCCAGGCGGCAGCCTAATATGTTGATCACAGATCTTTATTTGATAGATAACTTGTAAAGTAGGATGCTACCGCTACCATTCGGGTATCACCGGTCAGAAAAAATGGCCTAAGCACAGCCCAGGTGCTTAATTAAGGCAAAGCGGTACCAATTTATGGAGAAAACGAGATGATTACTAAAGGCATTAAAGCATTGTGCGCTGAAGCCGAGAAAGAAGTGGAAACCTGGTCTCTTGATCAAGTGCATTCTCATCTGGAAGATGATGATGTGGTTCTCGTCGATATTCGCGATATTCGTGAACTGTGGCGTGACGGGGCCATACCCGGCGCTGTTCATGCGCCGCGTGGCATGCTGGAATTCTGGGTCGATCCAGACAGTCCCTACGTGCGTGATGTGTTCCAGTCAGGTAAGCGATTTGTCTTTTTTTGCGCTGGCGCGATGCGTTCGGCATTGGCTACCCAGTCGGTTCAGGCCATGGGTCTGAGTCCAGTCTGTCACATGGCAGGGGGTTATGCCCAGTGGAAGAAACAGGGTTTTCCGACCGAGACTAAGGAAAAGAAATAACGACCCTAAAAGGGAGCGGGTGACGAATAAAAAAGAACACGAATTACTCTGGTCGAACTAATCATCGGAGTAGCACTCATTAGTATTTTTTTTGCAATCACGTTGCTGCAGTATTAGAGCCATTAGACTCGAGCCAAAATAGCCGAGGCGCTTGTTTTTAGTGCGAGTATCCAGCGTGCGCTTGTATCTTATGACAACGACAACGACAGCGACAACGACAACGACAAGGATAGGGGACCTCTTAGCAACGGCGAGGCTAATCTACGTGAAAAGGGCAACTTACCCAGCACATACATAAAACGCATAGAGGTTTTGGGCCTGTGTGGTTGGCGGTCTACGACAGGAGTTTGTTAGACCGCTGGAGCGACGGACAGCCCCTTTACTCGGTGATGAGAAATTAGTTGCGCCACTAACCCCGAGGCTTTGGCGGTCTCGATAAATGATCGAAGATAAGCCGCGCTCTCCTTACGATCGGAAGGGGTCCCAACGGCTTGTTGAACCGCAGTAAATTGGCCTTCGAGTAGCCGCGCCTGCCCAAGCGTTTGGGCATCAGATAACAAGCGTGGTTTGAGCCCAGCCAGAGCGTCGAGACCATCTTGAACGAAAAGCTCATATGGTGCATCGAGCCCCTCAGCCCGGACCAGTTTGGCGTGCTTCAGGTGACGCGTAAGGTACAAGTCGTAGGCGGTGCGGGCAGAGACGGCAATCTGAATCCCTGGTCGATCGACGTCTTCAAGTTGTTTTAAAGGTGAGTCCTCGAGAACAAGGTAGGTGGCTTCGATCTCGACGTACGCCGCGGTAAAACTAATGCGCTCGGCGCGAGTAGGTTCCGCACCAATCAGCCCGATGTCCCAGGCGCCATCATTGACCGCATCGGCAAGCTCCCCCGGTGTGGCGAAAAGCACGTACTCAATGCCGACCCCTAGGTCAGCTGCGATGGCAGCGGCCAGATCGGGCGCCACCCCATCGGGGTCTCCATTAAGTTTTTTGCCTGTCACCAGAAGAAAGTTGGCGAGGTTGATGGCGGCGCGTAAAGTGCCAGTGGGCGCAAATTCCATAACGACTGGGTTGGACATGAGATTCACTTTCAATAATAAGGTGTTAGACGTGGATTGTAGGCGCTTGCCGACGTCGCGTCCTCCACCAGGTGTAAAACCACCAGTTAGTAATGCAAGGGACTTAAACCCCGCTTAACAATGAATACATTCGCGCGATGTCTGTCTTGAAATGATATTGCACGCAGACATGGCCGTGTTTTACGCATCTATTTCCCGCAGGCTTAGACGGGGTACTCTCAGAACGTGGACGGTGTTGTTTAACTGGAAAGGGGCGGCTCGAAGTCGTCCGAGAACCCACGCCTACCTACTGTTTACTCTGCAAGTCATATTAATTG
>CAUZJT010000067.1:0-14623 GCA_963580215.1 Gammaproteobacteria bacterium | reverse complement strand
ACTCACTACGGATAAAACAGGCGACCACCTCACTCCACTTGTCATCTGGCAACCCAACCACCGCACCTCCTGTTACCAATGACTACCTTGTGAGCATCCTAATTAGTTTGCGCCAGGAAAAGCGGCTTGTTGATATGATCGTGTATATACCCAACGCCTACCCCCAACGCTAGCTTGGCGCGCCATCGCCCTGTGATTGCCACCTACAAGCTGGTATCAGGTGACAACTATCTGATCGTTAAGAAGCCGCATACCCCCCATCGACCATATACACCCCACCGGTGCAATATGTCGATGCATCCGAGGCCAAATAAACCGCAAGCCCAGCGATGTCATCAGCCATGCCTAGACGACCCAACGGAATGCTGTGCAGAAACCGCTTTAGATTCGCCTCATCGCTCCACAGCGCTTCACTGAACTTGGTTTTAATAAGGCCCGGACAGATTGCATTCACCCGTATATTGTCGGGACCCCAATCCTGGGCCATTGCCTTAGTGAGATTAATCAATGCCGCCTTGCTGACACTGTACATACCGATACCCTGCTCTGGTGTCAGTCCACCGATCGAGCTGATATGTATGATGGCACCTCCGCCGCGATCCTTGAGAATCGGGTAGGCCTTATTGCACAGCGCAAATGGGCCCTTGAGGTTGACATCTATGATCTTGTCAAACGCGCGCTCATCGGTCTGTTGTATGGGGCCGTAGACTGGATTGGTTGCCGCGTTATTAATGAGAATGTCCAATCCACCGTATACCCCGACAACTTTATCCACCAGCGCTTCGATATCCTCGATTCGGCCCATATTGGCTGCAATGCCGCTTGCCTCCAGGCCATCCGCTCTGAACGACTCGGCCACTGCTTCAACCGCATCTGCCTTGCGACTGCTGACCACCACCTTGGCGCCAAACTCAGCAAGGCCTCTCGCCATAGCCTCACCAATGCCCTTACTGGCACCAGTGATCAAAGCGACCTTTCCTTCAAGTTCAAAAAGATTACGTATGCGATTCTGAGATGTCATAAGTGTTCCATCTAATTAGTGATCTACAAGACTTAACCCAACGGTGCTGGCTTTCAGGTAAATCGAGTCTATTACCTGGATGCTATCGGACTCAACCTGGAACATAACCAACAACTCTTTAGCTAAAAGTTTGTAAAGGGGTATCTAATCTTTAAAAGATAACTCATCAGATAAGCCCCGGGGAATTTTCTTCTCGTTATCAAAAAAGGGCGGTTTGACAATCACACAGTCATGGTGGCAACGGTCTGAATCATAAAGAGAAAGGGTCTTGCCAAACCAGTCTTCCCCCGCCGCATCTGGATGATCAAAAACCACGTATCCGATTCCTTTTTCCAGGGTAGGTGACCAGCAACTACTCTTGGTTACACCAACCTTGTTACTGCCCTGAAAAATCTCCAGTCCAGAGTTGGGCATGGCTGTCTCACTAACATAACCATAGAGTCGACACGACTTATTGACGTATTCAAGTGCTTGTCGGCCAACGAACTCCCCTTTCGACAAATCCACATAGTCGCCCAATCCCGCATCATAAGGGGTCATGGTGAGGTCTATATCCGACTGGTAATCCAAAATACCCGCCTCAATACGCCGCAACCCCAGTGACGCACTACCGGCACGTTCCAGTTGAAAAGCCTCGCCCACTTTAAAAAGGTAATCCCACAATGCCGAATGATCTAGTTGAGCATGGCCATAAATCTCGATACCCAATTCTCCGGTCCATCCAGTTCGCGAGACCAAGAGGCTTTGGCCATCAAAATCAAACATTCCTGCATGAAAGTAGCCAAAGTTCTCGGGCATCTGTCCAGGTGCTGCCGCATCGAGAAACTTGAGTGAGTTGGGCCCCTGGACCTGAAGCACTCTCGATTTTGGATCGCTTATGCTGACATTCATCCCATCAGACAACGCCAAGAACCATTTCGCAGTGTCGCCATTAGCCTCGACATACCAAAAATGGTCCTCGGCCAACCGGATCAACACGCCATCCATCACAAGCCCGCCATTGGGCGCACAAATAATGCCATAACGTGCCCTCCAAACTTTCAGATCACTGATCTTGCGGGTAAAGGATTTTTCCAAAAGACGGACCGCATCTGGACCCCGGATATCAATCGGTCTTTCTGGAATATCGTAAAGCATGATGTTGCGCCGCAATTTCCAGTACTTATCCAAAGGGTCATCCTGATCTGTCCCTACCGCAGACAAACGACTAGCGTATATCGAATAAATAGTGTCGTCAGTAATCCATTTTTTAGCATAGGGAGATTGCTCGATTCCTCGGCGGAATATTTTGACTGTCGATGTGGCGCCTGGATTTACCCCCCGGTAAACCATGTGAACAAGTTCTTTGTTATCCATGTGTCTTTGAAGAACTATTTTGAATACCGGAAACTATCATTAGTCATTATCAAGGTGCGAAACCACCTTGACTATAAATGGCTCTGACCACCGGCGGGCCTGATCTGGCCCAACGCAGTCGGCAATCAGCGCCAGGGCTAACTGCTGTGGAGAATCGCGCTTATAGGACCACTCAAAACCCAGTTCAGTAAACCTCTCAAGGTCATAGCATGGATCAAGCGGGACACCATTAACAGTAACAATAATGCCGTCGATGGTTCGATGCCCTAGATAATGTTTCATAGCATAATATCAGTTTCGCCGACCCGACTCACGAAACAGCCACATGGCAATAACCATAAACACCGATAACCCTATTCCCACCCAGCCAAGGATCGTCTCCCCATAGTGGCTTTCAGAAAAATAAAACGCTCCGCCAACCGCAAGCGTGATGACCGAGACAATGATTTTAATATGGGCCGGCATAGACTCTTTGGATCGGCCGTTGATGGGTTCTGTGGCAGCCCGATCAGGGCGCTGAGTGGTAAACATTCCCATTAATGCTGTCTACTGACGAATTCAAACCGTCCTAAGGTCATCTGCCATAACTATCGTCGCGACACGTCTGCTGGATGAGCCCATTATCTATCCGGACATGGACGAGCGTATGGGATCCAACATAAACGGACCCAGCGTGATCCGCGTGCCCGACTGGGTACAACAACCGTTGGGCCGCTACTACCTTTATTTTTCTCATCACAAGGGGACCTATATCCGTCTTGCCTATGCCAATGCATTAACGGGTCCATGGAAAATACACTCCCCCGGGGTTCTAGACGTATCGCAATCGCTGTTCGCCGCCACGGACCCACCAGAGCCGCCCCCTGGCGCGCGCCCAAGCTGGGCGGATACTCTGGCTGGCGGATACCTT
The DNA here is from genome assembly GCA_963580215.1 of Gammaproteobacteria bacterium. Classification (GTDB taxonomy): domain Bacteria; phylum Pseudomonadota; class Gammaproteobacteria; order Arenicellales; family UBA868; genus UBA868. The sequence continues at coordinate 11,336 of CAUZJT010000067.1, read as the reverse complement.
TATGCCCATGTTGCCTCTCCGGATGTGCATATCGATGCATCGCAGCGTCAGATCCGTATGTACTACCATGGCTTGCTGCCCAACGGTGATCAGATGACCCGTGTGGCCTGCTCCAAAGACGGGCTGTCGTTCAAGCCCGAAGCGCCGCTGCTCGGTCCGCCTTACTTTCGGGTATTTGAATACGGCCAGTGGATCTATGCCATCAGCTGGCGGGGGATCTTTTTACGCTCACGTGAATGGTGCGGCCCCTTTGAAGCGCAGCATGAGCCCGGCCCAGCAATGTGTCTTTTCAATGATGGCAGTGGCATCGAGTTGCGCCATCCTGCGCTCTGGCGCCAGGGCAACGTGCTGCATCTTTTCTTCTCCTGCACCGGAGATTATCCTGAGCGGATCTATCACAGCCAGTGTGGGGTGCACGATGACTGGGCTCGTTGGGAGTTTTCCAGACCGCAGGTCATCCTCAGTCCCGAGCTGATCTGGGAAGGTGCAGATCGGCCTCCCACTACATCAGTAATAGGTGCGGCCGACTCCCGCCTTAGCGAGTTGCGCGACCCGGGGATCTTTATTGAAGATGGGCGAGCCTATCTTTTTTACAGCGGTGCGGGCGAAAGTGGCATCGGCATCGCCCAGCTTGATGGCCTGTAATCAGGCCACCGCTTCAAGAGACATCTTGTTTAACGTTTTTGCCAGTGACGTAACTGTTCTATCGACATTCTTGAGTTTGTCGAGGCCAAATAGCCCGATACGGAATGTCTGAAAGTCCTCTGCTTCATCACACTGCAAAGGTACGCCCGCCGCAATCTGCATACCGAGTTCAGCAAACCTCTTGCCTGACCGCATTTCTCCATCATCGGTGTAACTGACCACTACGCTGGGCGCCTCAAAACCGGGCGCAACCAAATTCTTGATGCCCTGACCGACAAGCAACTCTCGGACTTTGGCACCCAGTTCTTCCTGTGCGGCGCGCGCATTGGCAAAACCCATCTCCTGGGTCTCGCGCATCACCTCAGCAAAGGCCTTGAGGCCATCAGTGGGCATGGTCGCATGATAAGCATGGCCCCCTTTTTCATAGGCAGCCATGATGTCACGCCATTTTTTGAGGTCGCAGGAGAAACTGGTGCTAGCGGTTTGTTGCAGGCGCTCACTCGCAAGCGCGCTAAGCATGACAAGCCCCGCGCACGGAGAGCCACTCCAACCTTTTTGTGGCGCGCTGATCAACACATCCACTCCAAGCGCTTGCATATCTACCCACAAAGTACCTGAAGCAATGCAGTCGAGCACCATCATCCCACCGTGTGTGTGCACCGCGTCTGCAAGCGCCTTGATGTAGTCATCCGGCAGGATCATGCCTGCAGAAGTCTCGACATGTGGCGCGAAAACAAGATCAGGTTTTTCACTACGGATCGCGGCGACTACTTCATCAATTGGTGCCGGTGCGTAGGCGGGATGCCTTCCCGATTCCACGGGTCTCGCCTTATGCACACTGTGATTGGAGGGGATATCGCCCATGTCAAAGATCTGACTCCAGCGGAAACTAAACCAGCCGTTACGCACCACCAGGCATTTCTTGCCAGTTGCAAACTGACGCGCCACCGCTTCCATACCAAAGGTACCGCTGCCCGGAACCACAGCTACTGCGTCCGCGTTGTACGCCTCCTTTAGCATTGAAGAGATGTCGTTCATCACGCCCTGAAACGACTGCGACATGTGATTCAACGCACGATCGGTGTAGACCACCGAGTATTCGAGCAGACCCTGCGGGTCTACATCGGAATTTAAGCCTGGCATAAATCCTCCACTTTCAGTCTGCACGCGCTTAGCTGCCTGTGCCCGACATTTAAATACTTAGGTTTCAAAACTGAACTGATGATCGCATGCCTTAAGCAAAACGCACAAACACTTTATTGATGGGCATTATCCCCACTAATCCAGGTAGAGTACGGTAGCCCAGCTAGTAAAGAGCTCAAACGGCCGAAATAACTACTGGCACCAAAGCCGAACCGTAGCAGTAATGCTTAGAACAGCTTTAAGACCGATCAGGGAACTTAGGAAATAAGTAGCCCCCCCTGAATCAACCCTTCACATCCAGAACCGCGCTGCACCGACGGCCAGGACTATATCTCGCCGAAAATCTCTCTGTTAGCGCCCTGTCTGATTCGAATTTGTGTTTATAGAATTAATTATTGTTATTTTTCAGCGCCTTATTAAAATTTGACGACGATATTTACCCTAGCGTAATATAGTTGACGTTAACGTTAACTGTGCAACCTCAAAACAAGCGCATTCACCCTGAAAGCCACAATTCAAAGGCAAGTTTTGCCATGCTCAAAGACCTGCTTGCAATCGGTATATCGATCGAGAATTTACAGGGCTCTGACAAGCTTGATCTGGAGCTTGCGTACATCCGGATGCATTCCAAAGATGGTTTGTCCGGGGCTATCTAACCTGATCAAGCACTGATACTAAACCAATCAACCCCAGCGGAGCCGGTTCACGCAGACTCCAAAGGGCCGTACAACCAAGTAAGGAGGGTACCACCATGGAAGCCACAACTCATCCCTGGCTGAGCAATTATCCCGAGGGTATCGACTGGAACGCCAGCATCGAGCGCCGCCCGCTGTACGAGACTCTGGAGCGCACGACAGAACGCTGTCGCGACAACACTGCAATTGATTTCCTTGATTATTGTCTTAGTTATGGCGAACTGCTCGAGCAGGTCAACCACATGGCCAAAGGCCTGCAGCTAATGGGGGTGACCCCAGGTGCCCGGGTCGGCCTTTGCCTACCGAACACCCCTTACTCAGTTATCTGCTATTACGGCGCATTACGCGCTGGCGCCACTGTCGTTAACTACAACCCGTTGTATGTTGAACGCGAGCTCGCCTTCCAGATTGATGACAGCAATACCGAGATCATGATCACTATGGATCTTGAAGTGCTTTACCCGAAAGTAGCGGCGATGCTCTCACGCACGGAAAGTCTCAAGAAGATCATTGTCTGCCCGATGGCAGCGATATTACCCAAGATTAAAAGCATTCTGTTTCGCCTGTTAAAACGTAAAGAGATTGCGAACATTGAGCCCAGCGAGGCGATTGTTCATTTTCAGGATCTGCTTGATAACGACGGCGACCCGAGTCTGGTTAACGTTGATCTGGATAACGACATTGCAGTACTACAGTACACCGGTGGCACCACAGGACGGCCTAAGGGCGCAATGCTGACCCAGGGTAACCTTTCGGCCAACGTCTCGCAGATGCTTCTATGGTATGTGGATCTGAACCCCGGAGAAGAAAAAGTACTCGGGGTTTTGCCATTTTTTCATGTTTTTGCGATGACAGCGGTAATGAACTTCGCCGTTGCCGCAGGTGCACAGATGATCCTGCTGCCCCGCTACGAACTGGGTCAAACCCTGGCGACAATCAATAAGAAAAAGCCGACTATTTTCCCAGCAGTGCCGACCATCTACACCGCAATTAACCAAGCGCCGGATCTTGCGAAGTACGACCTATCTGCCGTGCGCTACTGCATCTCTGGTGGTGCGCCGCTACCGCTTGAAGTCAAAGAAACTTTTGAGCGCCTGACAGGATGCCGGCTGGTCGAAGGCTACGGTCTAAGCGAGACCGCACCGGTCGCCACCTGTAACGCCATGCAAGATATTAATAAGTCCGGCTCGATCGGCCAGGTCGTACCCGGTACAGAAATCTCGATTCACGATCTCGAAGCACCTAACAACGTTGTGCCCACCGGCGAACGCGGTGAAGTTTGGATAAAAGGCCCACAGGTCATGAAAGGCTACTTGAACCGCCCACAAGAAACTGCCGACAGCCTGCGCGAAGGGTGGTTTCGCACTGGTGATGTGGGTTACATGGATGAAGACGGACACTTTTTCCTGGTTGACCGGCTCAAAGACCTTATTCTCTGTAGCGGCTACAACGTCTATCCGCGAATGGTCGAAGAAGCTATCTACCTGCACCCCGCTGTTGCCGAGGTGACCGTCATCGGTATTGACGATGACTACCGTGGCCAGAGCCCCAAGGCCTTCGTCAAACTGAAAGAGGGAGAAAAGATCACGGAAGATGAGATGAAAACTTTCCTTGCAGACAAGCTTTCCAAGATAGAGATGCCCTCGCGGATCGAGTTCCGTCTCGAGCTACCCAAAACCATCATTGGCAAACTGTCGAAAAAAGAACTGGTAGCCGAAGAGGTGGAAAAGCACAAAGGGTCTAGTACGTCATGAATGACGGAACCGGTGATATGTTGACAGTCACCGAGCTCGCCCGGGAGCTCGGGATCACCCCTCGGGCGATGCGTTTTTATGAAACCAAGGGCCTGGTAAATCCGCGCCGGGCGGGCACTACCCGAATCTATACCCACCGGGAACGTGGCCGGCTACAACTTATTCTGCGCGGCAAGCGCCTGGGATTCAGCCTCACTGATATCGGCGAGTATCTTGATCTGTACGATGCCGACCCAGCTCAGCATGACCAAATTCTGATGTTGCTGGAAAAGGTCAACACTCGTATTACGGCACTGGAAGTACAAAAAACTGATCTTGACGCGACGCTGGAAGAGCTTGCCAGTGTTCGCAAGCAGGCCCTGATCGCGCTTGATGAAGAGCCGGTCCGGGTGGCAGCTGGCAGCTGATACCTTAGTTATTGAATACTGAATTATCGATCACAACCTGTTATCGATTTCCAAAGGAGTTTCTGAATGAAAGACATCGTTATAGCTGGCTACATGCGGTCCCCTTTTCACTTTGCCACTAAAGGCGGGTTAGCCAAGGTACGTCCGGACGATCTTGCTGCCCACGTAGTCAAGGCCCTGATCGAACGCACTGGGGTCAACCCCGATGAAATCGAGGACCTGATCCTCGGCTGCGCCTTTCCCGAAGGCGAACAGGGCCTCAACATGGCCCGGCTGGTAGTGCTGATGGCTGGCCTGCCGATTTCCGTTGCCGGCACCACCGTCAACCGCTTTTGCGGCTCATCCATGCAGGCTATCCATATGGCCGCTGGCGCCATTCAAATGGGTGCGGGTGATGTCTTTATATGCGCCGGGGTCGAATCTATGAGTCGTGTGCCGATGTCAGGCTTTAATCCGATGCTGAATCCTGCACTGTGCCAAAGCATGCCGGCAGCTTATATGTCCATGGGCGAGACTGCCGAGAACGTCGGCCGTGAGTATCAGATCAGCCGGGAGGAGCAAGAAGTCTTCGCTGTCGCCAGTCAGCAAAAAGCCGGTGATGCACAGTCACAAGGTCGGCTGGCTGGTGAGATAGTGCCGATTGAGGTTAATGGCAGCACCATTGATGCTGATGGCTGTCTGCGTCCGACTACCGACCTTGAAGGGCTGGCCGGCCTGAAACTGGCTTTCGATGAGAACGGTAGCGTAACTGCCGGTACCGCCTCACCGCTGACCGATGGTGCCGCAGCGACGCTGGTCTGCTCGTCCGATTACGCCAAGGCGAACGGTCTTGAGCCAATGGCCCGCATCGTCAGTTTTGCAGTCTCGGGTTGCAAGCCCGAGACCATGGGACTTGGCCCGATATTCTCCTCCCGTAAAGCGCTGGCACGTGCCGGTATCAGTGCCACTGATCTAGATGTGATCGAGATCAACGAAGCTTTCGCAACTCAGTCTATCGCCTCGATACGCGACCTGGAGTTGGACTCGACCAAGGTAAACATGGATGGTGGCGCGATCGCCATTGGCCACCCGCTGGGCGCAACTGGCGCACGGATCACGGGCAAAGCGGCCCAGGTCCTGCAACGCGAGGGAGGTCGCTATGCCCTATCGGCCCAATGTATCGGTGGGGGCCAGGGTATTGCCACCGTGCTTGAGGCTGCCTGAATGTCATCTATAGAAAAAATGGCTGTTATTGGCTCAGGTGTCATGGGTTCGGGCATTGCCGCCCAGGCAGCCAACGCCGGGATGGACGTAATCCTGCTCGATATCCTCCCCAAGGAAGGGTCGGACCGGGACGCGATCGCAAAAGGCGCTATCCAACGGATGCTCAAAACCAGCCCAGCGCCACTGATGCACCAACGCAATGCGAAACGGATCCGGCCTGGCAATGTTGAGGATCACCTGGAGTGGCTTGCCGAGTGCGATCTTGTGATCGAAGTCGTTATTGAGAACCTTGAAATTAAGCAAGCGCTGTACCGCAAGATCGACCAACATCGCAAGGCCAGTGCGATCGTCACCTCCAACACCTCGACCATTCCGCTCGCCCATCTTGTCGAAGGCATGGGCGAGGATTTTCGCCAGCATTTTGCTGTGACTCACTTCTTTAATCCACCACGCTACATGCGGCTACTGGAGCTGGTCGCTGGACCTGATACCCGTCCTGAGGTTGTCTCCACCCTGCGGGATTTTGGTGACCGCATGTTGGGTAAATCGGTAGTGGACTGCAAGGATACTCCGGGTTTTATTGCCAACCGAATTGGCATCTTGTGGATGGGAGTTGCCGTGCGCTTTGCTTTTGAGGACGGCCTCACTGTCGAAGAAGCCGACGCGATAATCGGCAAGCCCATGGGCATTCCCAAGACCGGAATATTCGGCCTACTGGATCTCGTCGGCATAGACCTGCAGCCGCACGTGGAAAGTTCGATGCTGGCAACACTTCCCGAGGTCGACATGTATCGCGACATCCACCGGCCCAGCGCCTTTATCGAAAAGATGATTGCGCAAGGCTCTACCGGACGCAAAGGTAAAGGCGGCTTTTATCGCCTCAACCGTGCCGGTGGCAAAAAGGTGAAAGAAGCGCTGGATCTTAAGACCGGTGAATATCACCCAGCCAACCAACCCTCGCTCGCTAGCGTTGAAGCCGGGCGCAAGGGACTGCGTGCTCTAGTGGAACACCCTGACCGTGGTGGCCAGTACGCCTGGCGGGTGCTTTCGCATACCTTAAGTTATGCCGCCGCGCTGGTACCGCAGATCGCGGATCACATTCACGCAGTCGACGAGGCCATGAAAAATGGTTACGCCTGGAAATGGGGCCCATTCGAGCTGATCGACAAACTCGGCCCACAATGGTTTGCAAAACAACTGACCGAACAAGGCATGGCGGTACCGCCATTGCTGCAACAGGTGGGTGAAGGCAGTTTTTACCAAGTAGAAAACGGCAAACTGCAGTATTTTGGCACCGATGGTAGCTACCACAATGTAGACCGCGCTGATGGCGTGTTGCTGCTGGCAGACATCAAGAGAGCTGGGGAACGCATCGATGGCAACCGTTCGGCCAGTCTGTGGGATATCGGCGACAAGGTGCTATGCCTGGAATTTCACTCTAAGATGAATGCCATTGATGAGGGCATCATGGCGGTAGCCTCCAAGGCACTCAAAATTATCCCAGCGCAGGGTTACCGGGCTTTGGTAATTCACAACGAAGGTACGAATTTCTCGGTGGGTGCCAATGTCGGCGTAGGTCTTTTTGCTGCCAATATCGCAGCCTGGCCCAAGATCACCGAGTCCGTAAAGCAGGGTCAGGATGTGTACAAGGCACTCAAGTTCGCCCCCTTCCCAGTGGTCGGCGCCCCGTCAGGCATGGCCCTTGGTGGTGGCTGCGAGGTCTTACTGCACTGCGATGCATTAGAAGCCCATGCCGAGACCTACATGGGCCTTGTCGAAGTGGGTGTAGGGCTGGTGCCGGCGTGGGGTGGCTGCAAGGAGATGCTGCTGCGCTGGAGTGAAAACCCAAGGCATCCCAAGGGACCAATGCCAGCCGTAAGCAAAGTGTTCGAAACTGTAGCCACAGCGACAGTCGGCAAATCGGCGGAGGAATCGCGGGCCTTGCTGTACCTAAGGCCCAGCGACAACATCGTCATGAACCGCGACCGCCTGCTGGCAAGTGCCAAGGAGCGTGCGCTCGTCATGGCGCAGGACTATACGCCACCCGAACCGCGCGAACTCACGCTGCCGGGCCCGTCGGGAGAAGCGGCCATGACACTGGCTTTGAATGACTTTCATCGTGCTGGCAAAGCCACCGACCATGACGTCACCGTCGGTAAGAAACTGGCCCACGTGCTGGCCGGCGGTAAGGTGGACCCCACCGAGACCCTTAGCGAGGACAAGCTGTTTACCCTGGAACGCAACGCGATTGTCAGTCTGCTGCGTACGCCGCAGACGTTGGACCGTATCGAGCACATGCTTGAGACCGGTAAGCCTTTGCGTAACTGAATCCGATAAAGAGAAAACCATGCCCAGCTACACCGCACCACTACGCGATATGCAGTTCGTTTATAACGAGCTTTTCGACCCGACCGAGATCACCGCTCTGCCCGGCTGTGAAGATGCCACCGCTGACCTTGTCGATCCTGTTCTGGAAGAAGCCGCCCGGCTGGCGCAGAACGAACTTTTCCCTTTAAACCACAGCGGTGATAGCAGTGGCTGCCAGTACGACGATGGCAAAGTCACCACCCCGCCAGGATTTGCCGATGCTTACCGCCAGTATGCCGAGGGCGGCTGGATCGGCCTGCCCTGTGACCCGAAGTACGGTGGCCAAGGCATGCCCGGAGCGCTTAATGTGCTGCTCGAGGAAATGGCTTGCTCGGCCAACGTTGCGTTTGCGACCTATGTCGGACTGACGCGTGGCGCCTATCGCGCGATAAATACTTTTGCCAGCGATGAGCTCAAAAACTGCTATCTGCCAAAGATGGTCAGCGGCATCTGGTCGGGCACCATGTGCCTGACCGAGCCCCAGTGCGGCACCGACCTAGGGCTCATTCGCACCAAGGCAGTCGCCAACGAAAACGGCTCGTATGCTATCAGTGGCACCAAGATATTCATCACGGCCGGGGAGCACGACCTGACCGAGAACATCATTCACCTGGTGCTGGCGCGGCTGCCGGATGCCCCGGAGGGTATTAAAGGTATCAGTTTATTTCTTGTGCCCAAATTTCTGCCCAACGATGATGGAGAAGCGGGCGAGCGCAACCCGATACGCTGCACACGGATAGAAAGCAAGATGGGAATCAAGGCTTCGGCCACCTGCGAGATGAGCCTGGAGAGCGCCACCGGCTGGCTGATCGGTGAACCGCACAAGGGTATGCGGGCGATGTTCGCCATGATGAATGATGCCCGACTCGGTGTCGGCATCCAGGGACTGGGCTTGGGGGAAAGCGCCTACCAGGCCGCGGTCGAGTATGCGCGTGATCGTCAGCAGGGCCGTGCGCTTAGTGGGGCACGCTACCCCGAGCAGGCCGCCGACCCATTGTTGGTACACCCCGACATCCGACGGATGCTCCTGACCATGCGCGTCTTTACTGAAGGTACGCGGGCACTCGCCGTATGGGTCGGCCGGCAAATCGATATTCGCGATCGCAGCGAAGATGCCGAACAGCGCAAACAGGCCGATGATCTGGTGCAGCTGCTCACCCCGCTGGTGAAATCCTATCTCTCAGAAGTCGGCCACGACACGGCGCAGATGGCGGTGCAGGTCTATGGCGGCCATGGATATATTCACGATAACGGCGTGGAGCAATACGCCCGTGACGCGCGCATCGCCATGATTTATGAAGGTGCTAACGGCATCCAGGCGCTGGACCTGGTGGGACGAAAACTGACGGCCCACATGGGTCGCTACCTGCGACGCTTCTTTCATCCGGTGCAGGCCTGGATTTCCAGCAACACGGCAAACACCGAACTGCAGCCCTTTGTGCTGCCGCTGGCCAAGGCCTTTGGCCGCCTGCAACTGGCCACCGGACAAATTGCCCAGGCCGGCCTGAAAGACCCTAATGAGGCAGGCGCTGCCTCGAGCGAATACCTGAAACTTTTTGCGCTGGTGACATTGGCCTTCCTGTGGGCAAAGATGGCCAAAGTCGCACTGGAAAAACAAGACAATGATGACACCGGGTTTTACCAGGCGAAAATCGCCACTGCACGCTTTTTCATGGAGCGCATTCTGCCGCAAAGCGGCGCGCTTTTTGCATCCATCATGTCGGGTGGCGCCACCATGATGACCTTTCCAGATGATGCCTTTTAAGTATTCCACCGGCGGTTTAACAAGCTGATAAGCGCGTGTATCCCTTTTTGCGTGCCAGCCGGGTGTTCGGTCGGGCGCTGACGACCCGGCTTAGCCCTGCCCTGCGCCCATCAGTGATCACCATGCGGGTATGGCCCAACGATCTGGACACCAATGCCCATATGAATAATGGGCGCTACCTCACCCTGATGGATCTGGGACGCTTTGACCTGATGACCCAGTGTGGCCTGGTGGGTGTGGTATTGCGCCAGCGTTGGTTTCCAATTGCCGGAGGTGTCATGGTGCGCTTTGAGCGACCGCTGCATGCTTTTGAGAAAATTACGCTGAAGAGCAGTATTCTTGGCTGGGATGACAAGTGGCTTTATTTTCGCCACGACATACTGGCCGGCGACACCCGTGCAGCCCGCGCCACCGCCCGCGGTCTATTCAGAACCCGTGGGCAATCTGTCCCCACCGCCGACTTGCTGGATGCCATGAATTACGACGGTGCACCCATACCTCCACCCGATAGCGTCCGCCATTGGATACATGCGGATGAACTAATGTGCGAAGAAGGCGAGTAGAGCTGTCGGTGGCCTCTATTTATAAAGCTGGTCGCTCAGCAGTTACCGGTATCAACGACCGTTTTGCGGCAACAACACGAGGACGTGACAGCAACGTCGGTATTCGCAAGTGCGCTCGTCAAGAGCACCTGAAGATCAATGCGTTCTTTGGTTTCGCCGCTATGCTTTAAGCATTCAACCAAACCGTGAAGAGACCAGACATTGTTCTTGTGCTGAGCGCAACGTTGTACAGCGTCGATTAATCCTAAATCTGTGCGATAGACTTCTTCAGCTTCTTTGTAGTGACCCTGCTCCATCAGTAAAGCCCCCAGAGCATGGCGTGGCGGATGCATCCAGGGCCATGGCTCGGAATAGTGTAGATCGTCACAACGCTGCACACTTTCACGCAAATGCGCATAAGCGACTTCGTGATTGCCTGTGTGGTACTCCAATTCCCCGAGCAGCATCTTTTCGCCAACACCCAGTGTTTCGATTGCCGGGTTATTAAAGAATTTTCGGTTCGGGTGGACCCGTTTAAGAGCCCCATAAAATTGGCGCTTTTGATGTTCAGCTTTTGTGAATTCTTTCATTGCTGCATACGCAATCCCTTTGGCGTAGTGATGCATACAGGTCGAAACACAATAAAGCTTTGGATCTTGGGGCATTGGGGTATCAATGATTTCACGCCATTTTCCAAAACGCACAAGCACGTGCATTTTCATAGCGTAATAGCCCTCCATCGTGCTTGCGATAAACGGCTTGTCTTTCATATCTATCACATCAGGGGGCAGGTTGTCGCAAATCTCTTGCGCGGC
>CAUZJT010000066.1:0-14690 GCA_963580215.1 Gammaproteobacteria bacterium | reverse complement strand
AGGGTGGCTCCAGCTTCGGCATGGCCTTTGATTGCGTCGGCTTTTCCTATGTCATGTAAAAAGAGAATTAGGTAGAGCAGGTTTGGTAGGTCAAGTTCGTGAAGCTCGTGCCGGTAGTTCTCGAAGATCGGATCGGGATCGGTGAAGATGTTATCGAGCTCGCGTATCGTATGGAGAGTGTGGATATCGGCTGTGTAGCGATGGTAGTACTCGTGTTGAACGAGACAAGTGAGGCGATCCCATTCCGGGACGAATTTCCCAAGGACGCCGTGCTGGTGCATTTCCTCAAGCGTGCCGTAGACATTTCCGGTTTCTTGGAGAATGGTGCGGAAGCTTAGGTTAGCGTCGGGAGAATTGATGACTGATTTATCAATCAGGTCTACTGAGGCTCGGATCAGATCGCTTAGGTCGAGATCGATTTCGAGATTGTTTTGCTGGGTGTGACGGAAGATGCGAATGAGGCGCGCGGGATCGTCTTTGAATACTTCGGGCGTTTCGAATCGGATTTCGCGTCCGCGGATGAGGAAGCCATCGACAGGCGTCACGCGTTCTTGTCGGCGAGCGATGAGGAAATTCTTCATCGACGTAAGCGGATTGAGTCTCTTTTCCGGCTTCGAGTTTAGGGCCATACGGTTCTCGACGGTTTTGGAGAGGCGATTGATGTTTTCCGCGTGCCGGTAGTAGTCGCGCATGAACTGCTCGACACGTTTGAGGATATTGCGTTCACGATAGCCGAGTCGGTAGGCGATTTTCGGTTGCGTTTCGAGGGAAAGCAGGTCGGTGGGGCGTTTACTGCGAAAGTGGAGTTCGTTACGCGTTCTGAGGAGGAAGTCGTAGGCATTTTTGAATGTAGAGAGCTCGATTTTTCGCAGGTAGTTCTGTTCGCCGAGACCGTCGATACTATCGACATTGAGGCGAACGCGGGCCATCCAAAAAGTGTTGTGGTAATCGCGAAGTCCGCCGACGCCGTTTTTTATGTCTGGCTCTTGCATGAAGACGGTGCCGCCGTAGCGGGCGCGTCGCTCTCGCTGATCTATCAGCCGCTGCTGGATATAGGCTTTGGGGTCCTCTTTCCGGTAGAAGAGGTTGTAGGAGGTTTGGAATCCCTCGAAAAGCGGGCGGGATCCGAAGATTAGCCGCGATTCTAGCAAGGCGGTTTTGGTCTGAATATCGTTTCGAGCTTCAGTGAAGGCGTCGTCGATCGTACGTGAAGAATGGCCGACTTTCAGTCCTGTATCCCAGAGCGGGTAGAGGATCTGTTGCACCATGAATTCTTGGGTGGTCTCGAGGATCTTCGGACTGGTTTTCGCGGGATAGAGAAACATCAGATCCACGTCGCTCAAAGGACAAAGCTCCGATCGTCCGTATCCGCCGATTGCGACAAGAGCGATTGAGATGCCTTTGTTTTCTTCTTGCTGACGGTAGGTCTCGAAGGCGGGGGCCGCGAGTTTCTGGATGAGGACATCGACGACTACGGTGAGCAATTTGGTGACTTCGAGGCCTGTGGCTCCTTCGCGGTGCAGCTTTTTGATGGCTTCGGTTTCCGTTTTTAGAAAATCTCGATAAGTGGCGAGTTTGCTTTTATCGGTAGTCTCGTCGTTAAATTTGAGCCGTTTGTCTGCTCGGCTTCGGATGCGTTTAGCTGTAGATTGAGTCGTTGCCATTCGATAGTGGTAGTCGAACTGAAGGAAATTGAAATTTTGCGAGGGCGCTAGCCCGATCTGAAAACGACGTACCGAATTCGGTTTCCTTTTTCGATGGATCTCAGGTTTTTGAGAAGATGGGATTGGTTGAATTGCAACTCTTGCCGTATGATGGGGTTGGATACGGCAATAATAAGCGTGTTTTCTCGTTCGATCCGGACGGGATTGCAATGTTGGGCATTGGGTGCGCCGACGATTTGCTCCCAGTTTTCGCGAATGCGGTCTTCGAGGGATTCGACGCCGATTTTGTAGCGGTCGAGGATCTTGTCGAAGATGCCTCCCATTTCTCGAATTTCGCGTCCGATGGGGCTATAGTTCTCGGGAACCCCGCGCAGATTGGCTATCAGGTTTTCGGCTCGTCGGGAGAACTTGTAGGCCTTTTTAGACATTCGCCGGGATTAGATAGGGGACGGGGCGAGATTGTCGAGTGGATTGCGGTTATTGGGAAACCGAGTCAGGTGGAATTGATACGGCCGAAGTCGGCTGGGTTGATTGGAGCCGCGAGAAAACGGAGAGATACTTCTCCGGGAGCGAGTGACGGCAGTTCGATTTCCTCTAGGCGGAGAACTTCGTTGGGATCGCCGCAGGTGGCGTGTCGGAGAGCATTCGATTTTAAAGGTAAATTCATTTTTTTGGGAATTGTCGTGGCGGTCGTGATCGCGAGTTGCATTTCTGGATTTGAAACGCAGCCTTCGGTTAAGCTGAACTGCTTCAAGCGTTACCTGTTTTAATCATGAGAGTGTATATTCGAGAACCGCTGATTTCCGACGTGAAGGAGTATGTCGATAAGAACCGGGCAAGCATGGAGATGCATCGTCCATGGGTTTTCCCGGCGACGACTCCGGCTGGATTTCGAAGCTATTGCGAGTATATGAAATTGCCTCGCTACGAAGGTTTTTTCATTTGCCGGAAGGAAGACGACGCGATTGTCGGAGTAGTTAATTTGAGTGAGATTATTCGAGGCGCGTTGAATGGGGCGTTTGTGGGCTACTGGTTGTATCGTGGATACGAGGGACTGGGTTATATGACGGAAGGTTTGTCTTTGGTTTTCGATCAGGCGTTTGGCGGCTTGGGCCTGCATCGATTGGAAGTGAATATCCAGCCGGCGAATACGGCATCGATCGCTTTGGCAAATCGCCTAGGGATTCTCAAGGAGGGGTTCTCGCCCAAGTATTTGAAGATAGGGGGCGAGTGGAGGGATCACGAACGCTGGGCGCTGCTTGCGGAGGATTGGAAGGGTCGTGAGGGTCGGCTCGACGAATCGACTGAATAGATTCGGATTTGGCGGGCAAGGGTTTTTGCGGATTCGGAGGAAAACAAGATTGCTGAAGGCAGGGCGATGAGGCTTTAATGGGCTTCTATGGGTATTGAAACTGGATTTTCGAGCGAAGATAAACTAGTGGATTGGTCTGCTTTGACGGTGGATCGAATCGAATCCGAGGTAGAAGAGGCCCTGGAAGCGGCTAAGGCTGATATTGAAGCGATTTGCTGTGTGAAAGCCGAAGAGGCTACATTCGAAAACACGTTTATGGCTCTGGAGGGTGGTGGCGAACGCCTGTCTAGGAATTGGGGAAGGGTGGACCACTTGACATCCGTAAAGGATTCCAAGGAATTGAGGGCAGAATATAATAAGATGCTGCCTAAAGTGACGGAGTTCAATTCGAGCATACCGCTGAACGCGGGCTTGTGGAAGGCCTTGAAGGCGTTTGCGGTGAAACCGGAGGCGGCGGCTTTAACGGGAATTGAAAAACGATTTTTCGACGAGACTGTAGCGGATTTCGAGCAGGCAGGGGCTGATTTGCCGGCTGATAAAAAGTCGCGATTGGAGGAAATTAACAATGAGTTGGCCCAAATGACTCAGAAGTACTCTGAAAACGTGCTTGATGCGACGAATGCGTTTGAGTTGGTCATCGAGGATGAAGGGCGTTTAGGCGGATTGCCGGAGTCAGCTTTACAAGCGGCTCTGCAAAGCGCTCAGAGTAAAAAACTGGGATCGGACGAAAAGACGGTTTGGCGTTTCACTTTGCATGCTCCATCGCTATTTCCGATTTTGAAATTCGCTGAGGACGAGGCGTTGAGGAAGGAAGTCTATGAGGCGTCATCCCAAGTTGGATTAAGCGAGCCGTACGATAATACGCAGTTGGTAAGGGATATTTTGAAGCTGCGGGCCGAGAGAGCAGCTTTGCTGGGCAAGGACAATTTTGCTGATAATGCGTTGCAGCGGCGAATGGCTGGTTCGGGTGCAGCAGCTTTGGATTTCATCGAAGACCTTCATGGTAAGGCGAAGGAAGCGTTTGACCGAGAGGTCGGCGAGCTTGAGCAGTATGTCGCTAAGCGGATAGGCGGAGTTCAGGAGCGTTTGGAACCGTGGAATGTGACCTACTGGGCTGAGCAAATGAGACAGGAGCGGTATGATTTCGATGAGGAGGCACTGCGGCCTTATTTTCCGATCGATCGGGTTATCGATGGCATGTTTCGAATTGTGGAAGGTCTCTTCGGGCTTCGGGTTTGCGATCACGAAGGAGCGGCTGGCTGGCACGGCGAAGTGAAGGTCTATGATCTGTATGATGCCTCGGGAGAGCTGCTCGGGTATTTCTATTCGGATTGGCACCCTCGGGAAGAGAAGCGAGGTGGAGCGTGGATGAATTTTCTGGATACGGGCGCTCAGTCAACCGGCGGCGAAGCGCGGGAGCCGCATGTTGGTTTGATTTGCGGCAATATGACCGCGCCGATTGGAGATCAGTCGGCTCTCCTGACGCATGGGGAGGTGGAAACGGTGTTTCATGAATTCGGGCATTTGTTGCATCACCTGCTCGGCAATGTCGGGATTAAGTCTCTCTCGGGAGTGAATGTCGCCTGGGATTTCGTAGAGTTGCCTTCTCAAATAATGGAGAACTGGTGCTGGAATCGTGAGAGTTTGAATCGGTTTGCCCGTCATCACGAAACTGGGGAAGCGATTCCCGAAGAGCTTTTTCAGAAAATGGTCGCAGCGCGGAATTTCAATTCCGGCATCATGATGATGCGTCAATTGGCTTTTGGAAAAATGGACTTGGACCTGCACTTGCATCCAGAAAAATATTACGAAGGCGATCTGGACGAATCGATTCGCAGCGTTTTGGAATCATACTCGGTCCCTTGTAAAACAAAGCCGCCTGCGATGATTCGTCGTTTTGGGCATTTGTTTTCAAGCCCCGTTGGCTATGCAGCGGGTTATTATTCCTATAAATGGGCTGAGGTGTTGGATGCGGATGCTTTTACGCGATTTGAGAAAGAAGGAGTTTTCAATGAAGAAACCGGCGCTTCCTTCAGAGAGACTATTTTGTCGAAAGGAAATTCGAAGGACCCAATGGAGCTTTTTAAGGATTTTATGGGAAGGGAGCCGGATCCCGAGGCATTGTTGAAGCGTAGCGGATTGCTCAATTGAAAACAAAAATTTCAACTTTTGGAAGGTTAGCTGTGAAGTGGTTTGCGAGGGCGATTCTGCTTGGTATTTTAGGCTTGGTTATCGGATTGGGGACTTTACCGGTTTGGATGGGAAGCGCCATCCGTATTGTCCTCCCTCAGAACGCATTCAAATAGCATTTGGCAGTGCCAACAAGTCCGTGTGTCCCACGATACAAGTGCCGGTTAGGATGTGGGCTTTTCTGAACTGAATCCAGTCCTGAAATGAGGCCACGTCCAGCGCTGGATCTCCTGCCACCGCGTCGCCTATTCCAGTGATTAGCGCATTCACTAGATTGCTGTCAGTCCCATCCATCTCCCAGGGGCTATTGGCGGTAAACACCCTGAAGCCTGAGCGGTTGAATACCCGTTCCATATAGGGGCCGGCATCCGGTCCCAGCGCCACACCGAAACCCTTGTCCCGTTGCTGGTCGTGATTGAAAGCGATGAGTACGGCTTCGTCCAAAGGATGGGCGGGTGTCCAGCGAGTCGCGCCATCGTAGTTAAGCGCCGCGTAGAAGCCGACAGGCTGTTGCTGACTCTGGCTCTGCAGCGCGCCGACGAGGGTTTCGATGAAATCGGCAGACACCAGATCGAATAGCGCCGAGGCGGTAATGAGGTGAGCGCCTTTCAGAGGCAACGCGGCAATGTCGGTGAGGTCAAGCTCATGAGTCTCTAGCCGGTGCGAACCGCCATGACGCCGCCTGGCTTCTGTTAGCAGCTTCGCATCTTGATCCACCAGGCGCCAGGATAGTGACTCCCGATCAATGGCCTGAGAAGAGGACGTGGAGAAGGCGCGCAGAGTGGAGCCGGTGCCAGCGCCAAGATCGACCGCAGTCCTCGCTGTTCCCTGTGTATTATGGGTTTTCAGCCAATGTCTTGCCTGTTCCAGCAATTTATCTTCGCGGGCGCGCCGGTCCGCCGCTTCGCGCAAGTCCAGCCAATTGATGCTGAAACCGGTCATAAGTTGCTGACCTCCTCGAGCTTTCGGGCCACAAGGGTCGCAGTGTTAGTCCAGGAAGGCAGTGTCGCGGCTGCTTTCCTGGCACCGCCTTGCAGGCGCCGACGTAATGGTTTGCTGGTCAGTATCTGCTGCAGCGCTTTTGTTAATGCCTGGGTATCGTCTGGGGTCACCAGCAGGCCGGCCGCTTCGGGCACCACGTCCGGCACGGCACCGGAGCGCCCCGCGAGCACCGGTAATCCGGCTGCCAGGGCTTCGGCGAACACCATGCCATAGCCCTCGAATCGCGAGGGCAAAACAAACACATCGGCCTGCTGGTATTCAAGCTGCGTATTCTCTACCGTGCCAGCGAAATGGATACGTTGCGACAATTCCAGGGTGTTTACCTGCTCCTGCAGGCTCCTAGCCCAGGCTGGGTCGAAGCCCTTGCCACCAACGAAGCGCGCTTGCCAGGGCAGGGCTTTAAGTGGGGCAAGCGAGTTGATAAGGACATCGTGCGCTTTGCGTCGGGTTAGTGATGCCACGGTTAGCAGTCGGATCGGGTCGCCGTCGCAGGGCGCGAAGGGAACCCGGTCGGTACCGGGAAGCGCTACGCTGACCCTCTCGGGTGGCACGGCAAGCTGATCAATCAGGATCTGGCGGGTATGCGCGCTGGTAACCACCGTGGCTCGGGCGCATTTTAACGCCCGTCGCTCCGAGACCAGCAATGCCTGCCTGTGTCGCTCGTCGAGCCCGGTTTCCAGTGCCAGGGGGTGGTGGCACAGCGCAACCAGTCGCAGTCGCTGGGCTTCTGCGACTGCTATGTCATCCAGAACACCGAAGGCTAGCCCATCAATCACGACAACGGCCTGATCCGGTATCGCCGCCAGTGTCTGCTGGACGCTCGATAGGACCGGTTGATCGGGAATGCCAGAGCAGTGCGGCAGCGCTACGGTTTCTACGTTGACTCCTATCCTGCGTAGTTCGCCAATCAACCGGCGATCATAGCGATAGCCGCCAGTCGGGGTTTCGAGATCGCCCGGAAAGGCGAAATAAATCGATAAATCAGTCATGCGTAATCCAATCTACTGTGCACACGCCACTCAACAGGAGTGAAGACAATAAAACCCTAGGGCGTGTTTTCGCCAATATCGGTTCCTGCCAGCTTTGAGATCATTCGAAAACACGCCCAAACCCTTTTGATTTGATAAACACCGACTGCAACCGTGTTATTGACCGATTCCAGATACTTTGAGCGTAGACGACCAACAACGGACCGGGGCATCACTCAAGCGCGAGTTCACTCGCATTGGCTGGTTGGGCGTGGTTGGGCTGGCTGGCGGGAGTATTCTGCTGGGCCTGAGCTGGCGTTGGCAAGGCGCCCTGCAATGGTTAGCGATGGCCGGGCTGATTTGGGCTTTTATCTGTTATCAGACAAAGCGGCGCTTGCCTCTTAACCGCCCGAACCCAGAAGCGCCGCTTTACAGGGAGTTGGGCTGGGCCAACCGGCTCACCTTGCTGCGGGCCTGGTTAATCGCTGCCGTGGCGGGTTTCCTGTTTCAGCCCTGGCCCGAAGGACCCGCGCTGGCCTGGATGCCGGGCATGCTGTATTTCTTCGCCGCAATGCTGGACCGGGTCGACGGATATGTGGCGCGCCGCGCCGGGCAGAGCAGTCTGCTTGGCAATGAACTGGATACCGTCTCTGATGCGCTCGGTCTGGCGGTCGCCTCAATACTGGCATTCGGTTACGGCCAGGTGCATTGGAGTTACCTGTTGTTGGGCATTGCCTACTATCTGTTTCACGCAGGGATACTTTGGCGCAACTTGCGCGGTTTACTGGTTTATCCACTGCCGCCGGCATTGCATAGGCGCGCTTGGGCGGGTTTTCAGATGGGCTTCCTGGTGGTGGCGCTCTGGCCCCTTTTTTATCCACCGGTAACAGCGCTTGCCGGATTGGTCTTCATGCTGCCCGCAGTACTCGGGTTTTTTATCGACTGGCTGATTGTCAGCGGGCGCATAAACCGACAGGCAGATGCCGTTAACCAGCGCTTTCAGCGTCTTACGGACTTCAGCCAGACTGTTCTGCAACCTGCCTTGCGCTTTGTTGTCGTGGTGACGCTGACGGTATCTCTCCTTCAGTCCGGACTACCGCCTCTGCCTGGCCATAACCCCGCCTGGATGAGCAATGTGATGATCGGTGGTTTTATTTTGGGGGCACTTATGATTATGCTGGGAGTCGCCGGACGCTGTTTCAGCCTCATCCTGATCAGTCTGCTTGCCTGGTATTACCTTTCCAACCCACTGTTGCCGGTGGACTATGTTTTATTCTGCAGTGTGATTTGGCTACTGCTCTTGGGCACCGGGCGCTTCAGTCTGTGGCAAGAGGATGATCACTGGCTCAACCGGTACGACGGCGCTTGAAATTACCCACTAACTTTTTTCGCGCCTTAATCTGGTTGTTAGCCCTAGGGCTGACGGGCTGGATACTGTCTAGACTGCCATTGACTCCACTGTGGCAGACCATTGCGGATCTGCACTTCTCACAGTGGATGGTCTGGATTGCCCTCAATCTTATGGTTATTATGCTGCTTGCCGGACGCTGGCAGGTGTTGACCCGGGCTATGGCATTGCCTTGCGAATTCTTGCAGTTGCTACGGGTGCGTCAGGCAGGTCAGGTAATTAGTTTTGTGACACCTGGCCCCCAGTTCGGTGGCGAACCACTACAGGTGTACTGGTTATGGCGGAGGTATTCTGCGCCTGGCCATACCGCCTTCCTCGCCGTTGGTCTCGATCGATTTTATGAGCTGTGGATCAATTTTGCTGTCCTGTTATTGGCGGTGCTTACCTTGCTGACTTCGCGCTCCATGGTTTTTGTGGACTGGCATATCATCGCATTCGTTCTATCGGGATTGATTCTGTTGATGGGGCTGTTTGGCTGGTTCGTTTTGCGCAAACCGCTGCGGATCCGCGATTGGATAAAACGCCTGACGAGCCGCTGGCAGCGCCACGCGCGCCTGCGCCACCTGGATACTTATTGGTCGCAACTCAATGAATCGCTGCAACAGGTCTTTACGACGCAGCGCCCCGCCTTAGGAGTCGCGCTCGGTCTGTCGCTACTGGCCTGGATTGGCATGATTGCGGAGTTCTGGCTGTTGCTCACCTTTGTCGATGTGCCCCTGGATCTGGCGACCTTTGTTTTTCTATTTACCGTGGTGCGCCTGGCGTTTCTGCTGCCCCTGCCCGGTGGTATCGGCAGTGTAGAGGCCGGCCTCTTTTGGGCATTTCAGGTACTGGATTTGCCCCTGCCGGCAGCGGCCGGTCTGATCGTTCTGATGCGCTTACGGGATGTGATTATTCTGTTGGCCGGCGCAGCGGCATTGCCGGGCCTGCAGTCACCTTCGCCTGGAACTGCGGCAACGGAGTCATGAACTAGCTGTTATTGTCAGCTTGCTTAATAGTCCATGGTGTAGGCTGCCCAGCAGCTGTCATTCTCCCAGATCCTGACTGAAAAACGGCCTGAACCTGGCGGCTCGATGCCCGCAAGCAGCTTGCCGCAAACAATACGGCTGAAATGTTCAATGCTAGGGTTTAGCCCTTCGAATTCAGGCAGGTCATTGAGCATACTCTCACCAAAATAATCGACCGCCGCCTGAAGTTCTTTCTCGATTTTAACAATATCCACCAGGTAACCGTGCTGATCTAACTCAGCGGCCTCAAGCCGGACTTCAATGACGTAGTGGTGGGAGTGGGGGTCGTTCTCAGCGCCCCAGTCACCGCCGATGAGATAGTGCCTGGCAATCAGGTCATGTTTTACTGAAATTGTGTACATTCTAAAAACCTCTAATCTAAGTCCTGATAATCAAATATGATCTGTGTTGTGTCTTGTGGTGATTCGTCCAGTAGCCGGTAAGCTTCGCCCGCTTGATCGAATGGCATGCTATGGCTAATAAACTGTGCAGGTTGGCACTTCTTTATCATATCCCATGCCACAGAGAATCGCCTCGGTTTGTCCCAGCGACCGCTTAGCTCTGGGGCGATGGTACTAACCTGACTGCTTACTAGTGTCATACGGTTGCGATGAAATCTCTCGCCCAGATTAATCTGGGCGCTCTTTGTTCCATACCAACTGCCAACGACGATGCGGCCCGAGTAAGCGCATAAGTCTACCGCTAGGTTCAACGCGGCTGGGGAGCCGGTCAGTTCGAAAACCACATCGGCGCCACCGCAAGCCTCTTTCAGTTTCAGTTTCTCCTGCAAGGCGTTAATCTCAATGTCGGAATTGGGATTGAAGGTCCCATGCGCACCCGCGTGGCCCGACAATGCCCGCCGGCCTTCGATTGATTCCACAGCATAAAGGCCCGCTAGCGGAAATTCAGCCAACACACTGGACACCAACAGTCCGACAATGCCCTGGCCCAGCACTGCCACCCGTTCACCGAGGCGTGGATTGCCATCCTGGACGAGGTTCACTGCCGTTTCCATATTGGCCAGAAATACTGCCTCCTTCGAATCTATTCCTTCAGGCAAGGGAATAACGGCGTCCATACTACAAACGTGATGACTTGCATGAGGCTGAAACGAAAAGACTGTTTTACCGACACAGGCGGCGTCCACGTCCTTGCCGGCTTCTTCTATAAGACCGACACAGGCATAGCCATATTGTAAGGGATAGTTAATTCTCTGCTTTTCGAAAGCGGCCAGGCTTTCATCCAGGGCCATGTCATCGGGAAGCTGGCCGCGGTAAACCAGCATCTCGGTACCGGCACTGATACTTGAATACAGGTTTTTGACCAGCACCTGATCGGGCTGCAAGGATGGCAGCTGTTGTTCGCGGATTTCGACCTGGCGAGGTTTTACGAAGTAGAGTTGACGTGCGTTCAAGGGACGGGTCCCTCGTAATGTAAATCCCCCCACACTATAAGGTCCTTGCCTGCGAGCGCGGTGTGTAGCGGATGAATACTCAGTTGATAATCACAGCCCTCTGCTTGTAAATTGCCTACGGCTTTGTAGCCGCCCACAAGCCGGGGGGCGACGGTTAAAACGAGGGCATCGGCCATGCGCTCCTTCAAGAAGGCAGTAATGACTGTGGTTCCGCCTTCCACCATCAGGCTCTTGATTCCTCGCTCCCGCAGTAGGCTCATCGCTTCCTCCAAGGGTACCTGTCGCTGGCTTCCGTCAGCGCTGCGCACGGCCAATATATCAACCTGCTCGCCCAGAGGTTCAGCGTCAGGTCGCACTGTTAAGATCCAACAATCCTTATCAGGGTGATGACAAATTTTGGCGGACTGCGGCGTTCGTAATTGACTGTCCAATACAATAGGCTGAGGGTTTGGTCCGGTCCACTTCCTGACAGTCAGTTGCGGATCATCACTGAGCACGGTACCGATACCAATCAAGATGCCGTCATGAAGGCTGCGTAGTTGGTGAGTCAATTCCATGGACTCCTCACCACTAAAATTTACGGATTCTCCACAGCGCGTCGTAATGCTTCCATCCCAGCTTTGCGCATAGCAGAGCGTTATGAAGGGCCTGTTGTTAGCTTGGAAAGACGAGGCGCGGGAATACAGCCACGTTTCAATCTGCTGATTGAGATTTATGGGGGTCACTTTCAGTTTTCGAAGGGGGTGTATTTGTCAAGGGCAGCAAATGGTTCATACGTTGGGCTTTGGTCAGTAGGTAGCCCGAATTTTCTGGATTGACGAAATTATCAAGTTCGACTCGGTCATTAACCTTTATCCCTGCCGCCTCCAGTGAACTGATCTTGTCGGGATTATTAGTGATAAGGCGAACAGACTTTATTCCGAGATCTTCCAGAATGCGAACAGCCACCGTATAGTCGCGCTCATCTGCCTGGTGCCCCAGTAGCAGGTTTGCATCGACTGTATCGTGACCTTCATCCTGCAAATTGTAGGCATGAATTTTTTGTAGCAAGCCAATGCCTCTGCCTTCCTGGCGAAGATAAACAACGATACCCTGGCCCTCTTCGGCGATAAGTTGCAGCGACTGATCGAGCTGCTCGCCGCAGTCACATCTGAGTGAACCAAAGACATCACCGGTAAGGCATTCCGAGTGTAGTCGAACAAGAATGTCCTCTCCCTTACTGAGGTCCCCCATGTAGAATGCGAGATGCGCCTTGTCGTCGTGTGTATTGCTGTAATAGACGAGTTTGAACTCACCGTATTCGGTAGGAATACGGGCACTGACAGCACGGGTTGTTGATAGGGAATTCAATTGTTGTTGATAGGGAATTCAAGTGTTCCGATTCGATTCGAAAGGCAGAGTGAAGGCTGGGTTTTGCCGTATCAAGTTATTAATTCCGTGGATTGGTTGGAGGATAGGGCTTTAACGCTCTATAGCTGGCGCACGTCGATATCGTGAAATGACCTGTTGTTGCTGCTTATTCGCTGCGCGAGGCTTTTGGGGGGTTGTTTCTTCGGTATCTCTATTGCTCCGTGGTTGGGTGTCGGATGGGGCTTGGGTTGCTCTGCGACCTCGTGACGGCCATACCTTTTGAAATGGGCCGATGCGGAGAGTGTTGCGGTTGCCTACGCGGCGCGGCACGAGCGTCGACCCTACGGTTTACTGGTGGTGGACTCTCTTATGGCGAGAGTCTGTCGACTGTCCAAGTGGTGTCGGTATCTTTCGAATACAGGAATCTGTCGTGGACGCGATTGCCGCCGCCTTGCCAGAATTCGATGGTCTCGGGCTTGACGCGGTAGCCACCCCAAAAGGAAGGGAGGGGGACGTCGCCATTTTTAAATTTGCGCTTCATTTCGTCGAGTTTCGCTACGAGTAGGGATCTCGAAGCAATGACGCTGCTTTGATTGGATGCCCAGGCTCCGATGCGGCTTCCAAAGGGGCGAGTGATGAAGTATTTGAGCGATTCGGTCGAGGGGATCTTTTCGGCTTGGCCGGTGATCGCTACTTGCCGATGAATCGATACCCAAGGAAACAGCAGGGATACGCGGGGGTTGCCGGCGATTTGCTGGGCTTTGCGGCTTTCGAAATTGGTGAAGAATACAAAGCCTTTTTGGTCGTAGGCTTTGAGGAGCACGGATCGCTGCCAGGGTTGACCGTTTTGATCGACGGTCGCCAAGGTTAAAGCATTGGGTTCGACGACTTGGAGTTCTTGGGCTTGGCTGAACCAGTGCTTGAATTGCGCGATGGGATCGGGATCGAGGTCTTTTCGGAGCAAGCTGTGGCCTGTGTAGTCTTCTCGAAGCTGGCTGATATCGTCAGACACAGGAGTTTGGAATCGATTTTGGGTAGCGTCCTAGGGAATGTGCTATTTCTTGATTCGATCGAGGGCTTTGCCAGCCATATCGGCGATGGATTGGAGATTGTCCTGCAATCGTTCCAATTCGGTGTCGTCGAACATTTTGGAATAGCTAGGTTTTAGCGTCGGGGCAGTGCTATCGGTCGTCGTATCGATGTTGCTCTGCGGCGACTGAGCTCGAGCGTTTGAGCTCGATTTGGGTTGGGCTTCCTGGCGAGCAGTAGGGTTGAATCGGGAATCTGGATTGATGCTATCCATAGTCTTACTGATTGTGGCTGTTCGGTTGCTAGTGTGAGGTGCTTTCGGCGTTTTTAAGGTTGTTCGGTTTAGTTCTAAATCGGGTTTAGAGCAGGTAGGGAGCTATTGTTTTTGATAAGAGGAAAGGTTTTTCCCTGAGTTGCAATCGATTTTGGGCATAATAGAGGGATTTCTCTATGGAACGGATATGTCTTAGAGCCTGTTTAATAAGTCAGCCAATTCTTATTTTCGTGTCCTTTCCGCTGGAATTGCGTTTCCACCTTTCGCAATACGCTCCGGGTATTACTCGAATCGAAAGCCGAAATTTGAGCTGGAAAATCCACTTTATCTAATCGGGCGGGACTTATTAAACAGGCTCTTAGAGAAGAATGGCAGTTGAAGTCTGATGGTGAATTTCTGGTTTAGATTGAGTATGGAGGGTTGCGTCGCCTACGTTGTTTTGCAGATTGGCTGGTATGCTGGTCATTAGAAGGAAGGTCACACGTCAGCAGGCGTTCACGGTTTTCATGTTGCCGGGCCATAATGAGGAATGGCCGACTTCGGATTACGAGCATCAACGGATTCTCGAGTTGTTTAAACAGGATCGGCCGTACGAGGGGATCCAGAATGATTTCACGGACTATCGGATAGGGGAGCGCGACAAAGAGCATTTGACCTCTGCAAAGCCGAAGGATAGGCGGTGATGTATGGCAAAGGGTTTGGAAAAGTATCAGGAGCGACAGCGGCAGTTGTCCTTGTTCGGCAAGGATCTTACGCGTCGGGCGCGTTCGTGTTGCGAGTTGTGCGGGACGAGCGGTGCTAAGCTGTCAATCTACGAGTTGGCTCCCGTTCCCAATGAACCCGAATTCGAGCGTTGTTTGTTTCTGTGCGAATCGTGTACGAAGCCCCTTAACAACCCAAAGCAATTGGTCCCCGATTACTGGCGCTTTTTGTGTGAAGCTATCTGGAGCGAGACACCGGTAGTACAGGTATTGGCTGCGCGAATACTCGATTATATTGGCCGTAAGGAAACCTGGGCGAGCGATATCCTTAAAGAGGCGTATTTGGACGAGGAAATCGTCGATCGATTTAA
>CAUZJT010000065.1:0-14760 GCA_963580215.1 Gammaproteobacteria bacterium | reverse complement strand
TAAAGATGACGTAGAAATGATCTTTTAGTTTTTCGGCAAGAGCGAAATAATTCTCCAGAGGCCAATTTTTCGTCGGCCACCGCGTGGTCGGACAAAAAATCGCAAGCTTTCGTTTTTCAATCGGCAGCTCGGCCAGCCAGCCAGCCGCTTTCTCACGATCTCCGTCCTTCAACGTTAACACCGGGTGATGCTGCTGGGGGTCTATTCCGCTTAACATCAGAACGCCTTGCATCTCATCAACAGCATGAAGTTTTGGCTGATGAAATCGTTTTGCAAACCACCACCTACCCTTCACAAAGCGATTTTTGGTACGCGCCGCCCAAAGAAAAATTACCGTCTTCCAGCTTCCCTGAAGATCGATGGCGATATCAAAGCGTGCCCTTCTAACCTGCTTCATGGTCTTGCTGATGTGGCCAATCGTCCATAGCGGCCTTCGCCACCAATTCGACTTCACGCGGTAGCGATCAAAGGTAAGCAGTTCGTCAATATCTTCGCTAGGATTCAGAACATCTGCAGCTGTTGTCGAGGTCAAGACCGTAATTCGAGCTTTCGGATAAGCGAGTCTCACGGATCTAATCGCCGCCGTGGCGTGCACGACGTCACCAAGTGATGTCTGCTTAATCAGCAGAATATTCTGTATCACCTACAACTCCGAATCAAAGAACGCAACTCTAGAGATTGATCGCTTAAGACCTTGGATCGTTTCACAGCAGATTGCCTTGGACCGCCTCGCTCTAAGCTGGATTCTCCTGCACATCTTTATGTGCAAAAGATTCGTCGTCGACTTTATTCCACGGTTACGCATGATTGATTAGAAGATCGACGCCAGGGCCTTGTCTAAGATTCTTCGGCCGAAAGAAACTCCCTAGGGAGATAGAAGCGATTTTTCTGAAACTCTACCTCCACAATACCACCCATTGGATCGCCGTGACGAAAAAAATGGGTTACGAGTGATCGTCTCGTTCGAGTTCGATCGAGAATTGCTGCGCCACCATGTAAAAGATGTGCGTGCCAAATAAACACATCTCCCTTGCGCGCAATGAGGGGGGTCTGACTAATTCCTTCTTTCTTTATCGTGTCGTGAACATAACTGAAGCATTGGTCCGCTTCTTCCGGAGTCATATTGTATCGGCCATCTCTAAACCGGTACGGCGCAATGAGATGACTGCGGGGATAGTAGAACAAAGGCCCCGAAGCAAGATCGACGTCTTCCAACGCAACCCAGGTCGCCAACATTCGGTTCTTCACCAACGGCGCCATATAAAACGTATCGTAATGTGCCAATTGCTGGGAGCCATATTCAAAAAATAACGAGCTACAAATCGTGGCATCGCCCTCCAGCAGATCTCTCAAAACACCGGCGAGCCGCGGATCCAGAATTACCTCGCGGATGTAAGGATCCGTCAGGAAAAGATCGTTGAGCTTATATGGGCAGCTACGAGCATCATCAGAGGCACTAGCAAAGCTCATTCGTCTCTGACGAGGAGTGTCAATCCACGCGTCAATCGTAATCCCACTGTCAACCCGTTCTCTTCCTGCCCAGAGCTGATTAATATGTTCATTTACCTCATCAATCTTGCTGTTCGAAAAAAATTCCGGTAGCAATAAGTAACCGTCTTCACGCCATGTCTGCAAAATTTCGGTATCAAGAACACTGGTTTCCCATGTCGTTCTTTGTCCCTGCCGAAAATACCCCTCGACATCGTTAGCGGCGTCAGACGCCGTCAGTCCTATTTCAATCTGCGCCCTGCCCTGAGGAAATTCTATCTCCAGTATCAACGCATCAGTACTTGGGAAAATATCAAGATAATCAACGCACGAAAAAAAACCGTATGCAAACTGGCCTGGCTTAGTACCAGTCACGTCCGGTCGAACCTGATGACTCAGTTGCCATTTTTTTGAACTGCTGATTAACCAGAAAACCAGCTCTTCAGAAGGCACCTCCTTATCAAGGGTCACCCATCCTCGCACTCGAAAAGACGAGCGCTCGATCGACCCCTTCGTCTCGGGCTCATCAAGATGATATTCAACCACCCGAGGAGTCGATTTTTTTGCAAAAAACTTTTTTAGGCGTCCAATCATGATGAATAAAATATAATTATTTCCTCGCAATCGAATATCAGCCACACCGCCGTCATACTTCACAGTTCTTCTAGCAGGATACCTCTTAACAGCAAACATAATTCGCAAAACATAGTCGCCAGCACATTAACAAAATAGGCGTAAAATAAACTCACCGTTTTCTCTCACTCATAAGGCGAGGGTTCGTCATTAGGGCGGGTGCGAAACCACCTCAAAGTCCACAAGTACTGTGCAGGCGCGCTACGGATACCTACCTCGAATGCCGCATTCACGACCGTGGCATCTGTCACCGCATCGTTCTGGGGAAAACCAGGCAGTGCTGGACCCAAAGTGACATGATAACGACCATCTTCATCGAGTCGACAGAAAGCCGGGATCACCTTCGCTTCTGTCATCTTAGCCACACGACCAACTACAGGCAACGTTGCAGTCGCGATTCCAAAAAACGGCGCAAACACAGAATGGGTGTGACCCAGATCCTCATCGGGCATGAGGTAGCCGATCCGGCCGGCGCGAATCGCTTTGACCAACGGTCGCAAACCGTTCTCGCGGGTGAAAATCTGTGCGCCAAAGCGGGTGCGGCCTTGCCACAGCCGCCAATTCAACAAGGGGCTGGAAGGCGCCTTCATCATTGATGCCCCGGCACCCAGTCGGGCAAGAGCTGCCCCGGCCATATCCATACCCAGAACATGGGGGATGATCAACAGTACTTTCTCACCCGAACGTTGCAGACCCTGCAGTTCGGCTTCTCCGTGGATCGTGCACAGACGGTCGAGCCGGGAACGGGGTGCCCACCAGATCAAGCCCAGATCAAGAATAGCCTGGCCGTAACAGGCCAGATGTTCATGCAGTATGGCCTCACGCGCCGCTTCATCCTGATCAGGAAAACACCAGGCAAGGTTGATGCGGGCAATGCGCACCCGCTTCTGGTTACGGCGAAAAAACAGTCGGCCAATCTGGCGCCCTAGGGCTAACACCCACCGCCGTGGCAATAAGACACAAAAGCCTAAAATTCCAGCCAGTATCCAGGTACCCCAATACCGAGGTGCCAGAAAAGACAACCGGAAACGCGGTGGGTCTGAATGGTTCGTTTTCAACTGGCCCTGGGTGACTGGAGTCGGCCAGGAAAAGCCGGCACCCGGATCAACAGCCCGGATTTAGAGTCGGCCCTTCCTCCCGGCGATTCGTAACCTGAGCGCATTCAGCTTGATAAAGCCATCAGCATCTCCCTGATGATATGCACCCTGGTCGTCTTCGAAGGTAACCACGCTCTCATCAAACAGTGAATCTGTATCTGAGCGCCGGCCACAGACCGTTACGCTGCCCTTGTACAGTTCAAGCCGCACGACACCGTTAACCCGCAGCTGGGATTCATCGATCATTCGCTGCAACATTTGTCTTTCCGGGGCAAACCAATAACCATTGTAGATGAGCGTCGCATAGCGCGGCATAAGTTCATCCTTCAGGTGGGCGACCTCCCGATCCAGAGTAATAGACTCGATCGCCCGATGCGCCTTGAGTAATATGGTTCCCCCGGGGGTTTCATAACAGCCCCGACTCTTCATGCCCACGTATCGATTCTCAACGATGTCTGCGCGCCCGATACCATGCCGAGCTCCCAACTGGTTAAGCGCCATCACCATCTGACCGGGACTGAGAGATTCACCACCGATCGCTACCGGGTCTCCGGCTGCAAAGGTTAACTCAACTGTCTCAGACTCATCCGGCGCCTCGTGCGGGGACGCAGTCCAGCGCCACACGGATTCATCGGGTGCAGTCCAGGGATTCTCAAGCTCGCCGCCCTCGTACGAGATATGCAGCATATTGGCATCCATGGAGTAATCAGCGCCACCATCCTTTCGTGTTTCGACTGGGATGCCATGCTCTCGGGCGTAGGCAACCAACCGCTCGCGAGAGTTCAGATCCCACTCCCGCCAAGGCGCGATCACTCGAATCTCTGGATTAAGCGCGTAAGCGTTTAACTCAAAACGTACCTGGTCGTTTCCCTTGCCTGTCGCACCATGAGCGATGGCGTCGGCTCCGGTTTCCGAGGCAATTCGAACCAGGTGGCGCGCAATCAGTGGGCGCGCAATGGCTGTTCCCAGCAGATACTCCCCTTCGTATAAGGTATTAGCGCGGAACATCGGAAAGATATAGTCCCGGGCAAATTCCTCGCGCAAGTCCTCAATGAAGATTTCCTTGACGCCCAGAATCCTGGCCTTCTCCCGAGCGGGCTCCAACTCCTCGCCCTGGCCGATATCGGCAGTAAAGGTCACGACTTCGCAATGATACTGATCCTGCAACCATTTGAGGATTATTGAAGTATCGAGTCCGCCAGAATAGGCGAGCACTGCCTTGTTAATTTTTTCCACGATGTGATCCGTCTGCTGAGCGGGGCAAGTCGCCGACTAATCGGCGAAACGCACCCCATTATATCAGCGGCTAAACCGACCTCGGTTGCAGAATCTATCGCCGAACCCTAGAATTTGTAGTTTGAGCGCCCTTTAAGTGGGCGTTTTATTTTTTGTGACACGCCACCTTCGGTAGGTCGACAATATGACACGGCATTTCCTGACCTTACGTGATCTGTCTCCCGCAGAACTGGGGGATATTATTCGTCGGGCGATCACCTTGAAACGCGCTCAAGGAGGCAGGCAACGGCTGACCCTGCTTGATTCTCGCACCATGGTGTTGATTTTTGAAAAATCATCAACCCGCACCCGGATCTCATTTGAGGTTGCCTGTACCCAACTGGGCGGTTCGTCCGTTTTTCTGTCGCCCGGCGACAGTCAGATGAGCCGAGGAGAATCAATCAGCGATACCGCACGAATCGTCTCCCGCATGGCAGATATCATTGTCCTGCGCACTGGACCACACGACCGGGCAACAACCATGGCAACTCACTCACAAGTGCCCGTTATCAATGCCCTGTCCGATGCCTTCCACCCTTGCCAGTTACTTGCGGATATCCAGACTTTTTGCGAGCATCGAGGTGAAATGCGTGATGCCCGGGTGGCATTCGTTGGCGATGGTAGCAGCAATGTCTGCCAGTCATGGATTAACGCGGCCGCAATGATGCAGTTCACACTGCATATCGGGGCGCCGGATCTGTATCGCCCCCATCCTGAGATAGTCACCGCCGCTGGCAAGCGTTGTATGTTAACAAACCAGCCAAGCGAGGCGGTGGCCGGTGCTGATCTCGTGGTCACCGACACCTGGGCCGGCATGGGGCAAGAAGCCCAAAAAGCTGAGCGGCTCAAGGCATTCCACGGGTTTCAGATCGATAGCCAGATGATGGGTGATGCGGCTCCAGATGCACTATTCATGCACTGCCTGCCGGCCTACCGAGGTCAGGAAGTTACAGCTGAAGTGATCGATGGGCCCCAAAGTGTTATTTGGGACGAGGCAGAAAATCGCCTGCACGCACAAAAAGCCTTGATTGAGTTCTTGCTCGCCTAGACGCTAGGCGGCAAGCCCCGCACAGAAGCGGGGCTTATGGCATCAGGCCGCTGCGGCCACCCGCATATGTTCCATTGCCCGCTTTTCAATCTGGCGAATCCGTTCAGCTGAAACTCCGTACTTTGCCCCCAAATCGCCGAGGGTGCTCTTCCCCCCCAATTCAGCAAGCCAGCGCGCCTGGATAATATCGCGACTGCGGTCATCCAGGCTGGCCAGCGCTTTACTGAGTTGGGCCTGGCGAGAGCGCTGCTCGTCTGCCTGGGAAATCAGTACCCCAGGATCCCGGGAAGAATCCCCCAGGGCTTCGGCTGGGGCCAAGAAACGCGGCGTCTCGTCATCATTTGCTTCCGGCTCGAAGGCCACGTCATGACCACTCATGCGGGTTTCCATCTCCCGCACTACTTTCGGATTCACATCAAGCGTTGTCGCCATCGACTCGACTTCATCTTCTTTCATCACGCCTAGTCGTGCCCGATTCTTGCGCAGATTAAAAAATAATTTGCGCTGGGCCTTGGTAGTAGCCACTTTGACCATTCGCCAGTTGCGAACCACATAATCGTAAATCTCAGCCTTTATCCAGTGAACGGCAAAAGATACCAATCGGATATCTCGCTGATGATCAAATCTTTTCACGGCCTTCATCAGTCCAACATTGCCCTCCTGAATAAGATCAGCTAAAGGAAGTCCATATCCGGAAAAACCCCGGGCAATTGAGACGACAAAGCGCAAATGGGAAAATACCAACTGCCGGGCAGCCTCGAGATCGTCGTCATCATGGTAACGCTGGGCGAGTGATTTCTCCTCTTCCACGGTAAGAATGGAAGCTTCGTTCACCTCGCGCAGGTACCGCGTTAGCCCCTGGCTAGGGCCAAGATCGGTTGCGATAGATAGGGTCTGGCTCATAAACGTATCATCCTTTTTTCAGAGTACACGCATATTTTAGCACTCTATTGACTTGAGTGCTAACAATTTTTTTACATACACAATTTTAAATACTCAATGTTTTCAGTTATTTATTTAATTTTTGCAATACTCATTGTAGCAACAAAGTTATTCATTTTAGTACTTCACAGCTATATGTCAGGAATCAATACCCACCAGAGCTCTAGCAAAGCGGTCAGCATCGAAGGGTTGCAAGTCTTCGAGGCCTTCTCCGACTCCGATGAAAGGGATCTTCAGCGCATATTGGCGAGCCAAAGCAACGACGATGCCGCCACGGGCAGTGCCATCGAGTTTGGTTACACATAGACCGGTCGGCTCCACGGCATCTTCAAACGCCGCCACCTGGGCTAAGGCATTTTGCCCTGTACCCCCATCTACCACCAGTAGAGTTTCTTGTGGTGCAGCCACATCGACTGCACGGATCACGCGTTTGATCTTCTGCAACTGTGCCATCAGGTCTACGTTGACATGCTGCCTTCCAGCAGAATCGACAATAAGGACATCGATCTTCCGGGCCTGGGCGGCCTTCATCGCATCGTGCGCCACCGCCGCAGCATCAGCGCCATGCGCTTGAGCAATAACCGGTAGTTCCAGCCGTTCGCCCCAAGTCTGCAGTTGCTCGATCGCCGCAGCACGAAAGGTGTCACACGCCGCCAACATAACCGATCGTTCTGATCGCTGGAAGAATGCAGCGAGCTTAGCCGCAGTCGTCGTTTTGCCCACCCCGTTAACGCCAACCATGAGAATAACGAAAGGCGTCCCGGGTTGCGATTGGATATCGATTGAACGCTGCGCCTTGCCTAGCATGGTTGCCAGTTCATGACTCAACAGATTCTTCAATGCCGGAAGATTTTCAATCCTTTTTGACGCGGCATGTCGGCGCAGAGCAGCCACCGCCTCCCCGCTGACCGTCACGCCCAGATCAGCCATGATCAGTTGATCTTCAAGCGCTTCAAATACAGCGTCATCAAAGACTCCCTGTCCAGAGCCCATTAATGCCGCCAACCCTCCGGAGAGTGCGTCACCAGTTTTCCTGAGTCTTGAAAAAAGCCCTTTCTTGACGTTACCTGTTTTCATCTTTACGGCCGGTGATCCGTGGTGCACCATACCCAAGTTGGGCTTTGGTCAAAAGCGGCAGATATCCTATCATCGGTTGTCAAACTGTCCTGAAACCCTTCTGTGATTGTGAAACGTTCTCAAATTAAACAGCATGGCCGCTTGCGCATTATCGGTGGTCAGTGGAAAAAACGTCTGATCCGCTTTCGTGGCGCAGCGGATCTGCGACCCACCCCCGACAGTGTCCGTGAAACGCTGTTCAACTGGCTCGCCCCAGTCGTCGTCGGTGCACAATGCCTCGACCTTTTTGCGGGCAGTGGCGCATTGGGGATTGAAGCGGCCTCGCGCGGGGCCGCTTCAGTCAACCTGGTCGAGATGCATCGGGCGACCTGCCGTCAACTCAGCGATACCCTGTCAATGCTTAATGCCAGTAATGTCAGCGTCCACTGCGAGGAAGTGCTGGATTGGTTGGACCATTGCAACGCCCGTTATGACATTGTCTTTGTCGACCCCCCCTATGGCGAAGGATTGGTTGATCGCTGCCTCAACCGACTTGAACGCTGCGCCGTGCTCAACGCCAATGCCCAGATCTACGTAGAGTGCGGCGCACGGGAAAAATTGATCATCCCATCTGGATGGTGCCAGTTACAACACAAGACCACGGGTCAGGTGGCCTACCGTTTATTCAGTGTGGGCGAGACTCGAGAAACGCTCGACTGAAAATCTCGGTCAGGCTGCCTGCTCCGTA
This sequence comes from Gammaproteobacteria bacterium, assembly GCA_963580215.1. Taxonomy (GTDB): domain Bacteria; phylum Pseudomonadota; class Gammaproteobacteria; order Arenicellales; family UBA868; genus UBA868. The sequence goes on along the minus strand of CAUZJT010000065.1, from coordinate 6,473 downwards.
TCTGAGCGCGCCGCAATTTCATAATCACTGGCGTTATCATAGCGAAACAACCGGCGGACCATGGGTTCGAAAAATTCCAATGGCTCATGGCGATACTCCGGATCAAAGCAGTTCTGATCATATTCCTCGCAAAACCGCACGGTATCGGCATACCAGGGGTGATCTATAAACCGGTCACGGACATTACGATCTCCACCACGATGGTGTGCGGTATAAAACGTCTGGAACATCCCGTGATGCTTGATGATCCAGTAGGTTTTTTCTGTGACAAACGGGCGTAATACGGCTGCCGCCATCTCGCTGTGCGACAGCGGGGCAAGCATATCGCCAATATCGTGCAGCAACGCCGCCACAACCATCTCTTCGGCCTCTCCGGCACGGTGTGCCCGGGTCGCCGACTGTAGCGAGTGCGCTAATCGGGTGACGCGATACCCTGAAATCGACTGATCCAGCGAGCGCAGCTGTGCAAAAATTCGCTCTGGCAACCCATCAACGAACTCGTGCTCCATTTTCCCTAAAAACTCATATTCCTCGCGGGACCCGTCAGCCATTTTGGTAAATCCTACAACCTCCATCACTTCCTCCTGGGGATCGCACCCCGATTTGCTTTTGTAAAAGTATGGATGAGATCAACGGCGATTGGTAGTATCAGTACTCAGCATCTCGTCATATGGGAAGTTAACACCGTAAATGACCACCAAAGCAATATATCCAGGCACATTTGATCCGATTACCAAGGGGCACATAGATCTTGCCGAGCGTGCAAGCCAGCTGTTTGACGAAGTGGTAATCGCGATAGCAGCCAGCCCCTCAAAACAGCCGTTGTTTGACCTTAACGAGCGGCTGGAAATGGCGCAGATCTCACTATCGCATGTCGACAATATCAGCGTATCGGGATTCGATGGACTGCTGGTTGAGTGTGTCCGCACAGCCCAGGCCCAGGTGGTGCTGCGTGGCTTACGGGCGGTATCGGATTTTGAGTACGAGTTTCAACTGGCTGCTATGAACCGTCGACTCGATCCAACGGTGGAGACCATGTTTTTGACTCCCTCAGAAAATTACACCTTTCTGTCGGCCTCTATGGTCAAGGAAATCGCTTCGCTTGGTGGTGATGTCTCCCAGTTTCTCCATCCACAAATTAACAAACGACTCACCGATCGCCTGGGTCGATAACAAGACGCCTCACACATGGGTGCACACGGCCTAAAACTATGGCGCTTTTGATCACTGACGAATGTATTAACTGTGACGTATGTGAGCCCGAATGCCCCAACGATGCCATTTCCCAGGGTGAAGAGATCTACCAGATTGAGCCAGGCAAATGCACTGAATGTATCGGACACTTTGAGACATCACAGTGTGTTGAAGTTTGCCCCGTCGAATGCATTCTGGTCGACCCCGATCACGAAGAAAGCCACGATACCTTGATGGAACGCTATCGTATATTAACGGGCCTTGTGGCCTGTTAATCAGGCCGTTGGCAGTTCGATATCCAAACACCGCCATAGATACCAGGTCGCAACGGATCGATAAGGTTGCCAACGCCTACCGGCCCGGGCCAATCGCGAGGGTTTCGGCAACGTCGCCAACCGGCGCATTTTCTGGTAGCCCTTGAGTACGCCCAAGTCCCGGATTGGGAGCACATCCGCGCGACCCAGATAAAAAATCAGCAACATCTGCACCGTCCATTCGCCCACACCACGCACCTCGCTCAGGCTTTCGATAATTAACTCATCACTCATCGCGTGCAAAGCCCGAGTATCGGGTAACTCACCAGCGGCGCCTCGATCGGCCAAATCTAAAAGCGCAATACATTTAGACCGTGAAAGTCCTGCCGCGCGCAAATGTTCGACGGGCATGGCCAGTAACTGCCCCGGGGCGACTCGCCGATTGGGGAATAGGTCCAGCAATCGTCCATGAATGGTAGATGCGGCTTTGCCGCTCAGTTGCTGATAGACGATTGAGCGACACAGATACTCGAAGACCGACCGATTGCGACGCACCTCGAGTTGCAGGTCACCAACTCCAGCCATGATCCGAGCCAAACCCTTATCGCGCTGGGCCAGGTAAGTGCAAGCTACCGCTGGATCAAATTGGCGAAGGTGATTCATCAGGTGCTATCCGTAATCGACCGGTGGAGCATGCGGAATCCAAATCCCACAGATCGATTTCATCGTTGTCCTGGCGAAACGAATTCAAGCATTCTCGAGTAAAGCAGTTACTCAACTGGGCTTTGAGTGCCATGTTGACGCCCTGGTGGCCAACCAGCAGTATATCGCCGGCCGTGTCATCCAAGTTACCCGCAAAGTCCTTGATCCGACAAGCGACATCACGGATCCCCTCCCCACCGGGCGGAGGTTTCAGATAACATCCTTGGCGCCAGTCGTCATAGGCATCGCTGTCACCGCCCCGAATCTCTGATTCGAGACGACCTTCGTAATCCCCCAGATCAAGTTCAACCAGGGCAGGCTCAACCGCGATATTAAGCCCTAGGGTTTGCCCGAGAATCGCCGCGGTTTCGCGTGCCCGCTCAAGCGGTGATGAAAACATCTGGATCGGGACGAATCCGCGAGCCTTCAATAAATCTCCAAGTTTTTTCGCTTGCTGATAGCCCAGAGCATTCAGTGGGATATCACTTCGAGACTGCCAACGATGCGCGACGTTCCAATCAGTCTGTCCATGGCGGGCAATTAACAGGGCCACTAGAAACTCCGGTAATAAGGTTGATCTCAGATTCTTGCTCAATCCGGTGGTTTTTGCTTGAAAAATTCCCAACCGTACTGGCGATGGCCTCGCCCTCAACTGAACCGGTGCAAAAGACACGATAATTTGTGATCTGAGGTTGACATGTTTTAGCGCTCTGGGTATTATGTATACAGGATTTGTGCATTGCACGATTCCTTTCTCATATCCTCCTCCTTAGATTAATCCCGTCACACTTTTGTGTTGGGATTTTTTTTTGGTAACTTCTATTTTTATCCTTTATTTACAAATACATAATAGGTATTAAATACTTAGATATTGATTCAGTTTTATTATTATCTCAGAATACGATAGGAACCATCTATCACCAATAAAATAATATTTATATGGTGCACCGCAATATGTTTGATCAAATATACAGTTACCTCAGATCGTCAGCCCAAGTCAGTGACATGTAAATTTGTCAGACCAACCCTATCTTTTAAAGGCTCTCCTATCCGACTTAATCGTGGATTGCCAACAGCTGTTCCGCGCTCGCGCACCAGTACGAGCCGTTGAGACAGACGATACAATCGACTCGCGCCGCGCATAGCGCCTATCCTAAAAAGTGAGATTTCATGGCAACTTCCCCAATCCTTTTTGTTTTTCCGGGTCAAGGATCACAATATATAGGCATCGGTAAAGATCTATTTGACAGATTCGAGTCGGTACGCCAACTCTATGGTCAGGCCAGTGAAGCCCTGGGTTACGATCTTGCGCAACTATCCTTCGAGGACCCTGAAGGAAAAATAAACCTGACCCGTTATACCCAGCCGGTCTTGCTGACACACTCTATTTCCTGTCTTCAGGCATTCCAGGAAGTGACTAATGGCAAAGTTCGCGCGGGTCTAGCGGCCGGCCACAGTCTGGGAGAGTATTCCGCACTGGTTGCAGCTGGCGCTTTGGATTTTCTTTCTGCTCTTCAACTGGTAAAGACCCGGGGCCAACTCATGGGGGATCTGGGGGACGGCGAAATGGAGGCCTTGCCATTGCCAATCGAAAGCGCTCAGGAGTTGGCTGAACAGCATTACTGCGCCATAGCGGCATGCAACCTACCCGAGCAAACCGTTGTTGGGGGGCGCGCCGAGGATTTGGATGCTCTGGTCAATGACCTCCAGGAGCGCTATCCCGGAAAACGCACCGCGCGACTCAAAACCGAAGGTGCGTTTCACACTTTCTACATGATCGAGGCCGCACTACAATTCCGCGAAGCCTTGAGTGCCACACCGTTTTCCTCGCCAGCCATCGAAGTGCTCTCCAACAGTTCCGGCATCTTTCACCGCAAAGACTCAAACAGTATCCGGGCAGGGCTTTTTTCGCAACTCTTTAACCCAGTGCAGTGGCATGCCAATCTCATGCACGCCGTGACCCAAGGTTGCGACACAATCATTGAGTTCGGTGGTGGCATCGGCAAAGGTGACACAGCCGCAGAGAAAAAACCTAACCTCGCCAGCATCATCAAGAAGTCGTTTCGCCGTCAGCCAAACCCGCCGCGCTACCTAAGTGTGATCAACCAGGAAACTCTGTCAGACGCTGAATCAGTCTTTCGGCTGTAGACACTACTACCAGGCTACGGTAGCAGTGTCTACACGATTCAAAGTGGGCGCCCGCGAGGAGAAAGACAGTTGAACACAGCTTCACTGTACCTTGTGACTGTGCTGATCTGGGGCTCAAGTTGGCTTGCTATCCGCTACCAGATTGGCATCGTGGCTCCAGAGATTTCTCTGATATACCGATTTGCACTGGCCACCGCGTTGCTGGTGCTGTGGTGCGCGGCGCGCGGTATTTCTCTGCGTTTTCGGTTGCGAGATCATCCGTACCTAGCCTTACTTGGGCTTTGCCTTTTTTCGATGAACTACCTGTTGTTCTACCATGCAGCTTTCAATCTCGCAACAGGACTGCTGGCCGTGATCTTCTCAACGATGACGGTAATGAATATTGTCAACAGTGCTGTATTGCTCGGGCGAAAAACTGAAAAACAAACTATCCTGGGTGCATGCGTTGGTCTTGCTGGGATGACGTTAGTTTTTTGGCCACAAATCCAGCAAACCGGGACGACCACATTTTCTGCGGTCGTTATCAGTGTCATTGCCACCTACCTCGCATCAATCGGTAATATCCTATCGGCCCGCAACCAGATGCATGGCTTGCCCGTGGTATCGGCGAATGCGATCGGTATGGCCTACGGCACTTGCTTCTTGCTGATCTACAGTTTGTGGTCGGGTGCTCCCTTTACATTCGATACGGCTGGCTCCTATATCGGCTCGCTCGCCTTTCTTGCGCTTTTTGCCTCGGCGATCGCCTTTGGCTGCTACCTCACCCTAGTCGGTCGGATCGGTCCAGAAAAAGCGGCCTATGCCACAGTGTTATTTCCAATCGTGGCACTTTCGCTTTCCACGTGGGTCGAGAACTTCCAGTGGCAAGGTCGTGCCATAGCTGGAGTCATCCTGGTCCTGGGCGGCAACGTCATGGTGCTCCTGGGACAAACGCACTTCAACGCCCTGATCAGGCTGCTGCGCCGGTGAAGCTCAAGGACTTGAAGAATTAATCGGTTTGTCTGCGCCGGCCCAGCCACAAAACCATACCTAGAACCAACAGCACCGCGGGGAGTACCGAGTAATTCAGCACTCGCCAACCCACCCACTCGTGTAGAAAGCCCGAGCTGAGCGCGGTCAGCGCAACCATGCCAAATACCAGTAGGTCGTTAAGGCCCTGGGCCTTTGCCTTTTCCGGCGCGGTATATGTTTCGGTGAGAAGAGTGGTGCCACCTATGAAGAGAAAGTTCCAACCCAACCCCAAAAACACCAGCTCAAAAAGAAAATGGAACACACTAATACCGCCCAGACCAATCAAAATACTGGCAAGTAGCAATATGGCACCCACGCTCATGATACGGGTTACGCCGAAACGGGCAATCAGATTTCCGGTAAAAAACGATGGCGCAAACATAGCGAGCACATGCCACTGAATGACGAGTGCCATATCAGAAAATTCATGATCGTGACTGGCCATCGCCAGCGGTGTCGACGTCATCACCAGATTCATTACGGCGTACGCGATCATGGCACCGATCACTGCTACCAGGTATTTTGGTTGCCTGGCAATCTGCGCCAAAGGCCGTTGCTCGCCAGAACGCTCGTGCTCTCCCGGTACGGCTATCTGGATCTGTGAAACTAGGAGTATCGATAACCCATACAGGATCAACAGACTTACGTAGCATCCCGCAAAAGGAATTCCCATCAACATATTCTGGGAATAGTTGGCAAGATTAGGCCCAATAAACGCCGCAAGGATACCCCCGGCCAGCACCCAGGAGATCGCCCGACCGCGATACGCTTCACCACTGATGTCCGCTGCTGCGAAACGGTAATACTGGCCAAAGCCATTCAGAATGCCGATCAAAAAAGACCCTACTGCAAAGGCAACAAAATTGTGCTCCACAATAGCCCACGTGGCGACCATGGCGCCCACAAACCCAACCATGAGGCCGACGATAAAACCGGCACGGCGCCCTATCCGCCTCATCAAAACTGAAGCGGGAAAAGTCACCATCAGTGTTCCGAGAAACATGCACGCCATCGGTAGCGTCGCCCAGATCGCCTCTTCGGAGAGCACCAGCCCAACTAATGCCGAGGTCGCAATAATGAGAGCACTGCCAGACATCATCAGTGCCTGGCAAACAGCGAGAATCAGTACATTGCGCCGTAGCGCTCCTACAAAAAGCATAGTGC
>CAUZJT010000064.1:0-14809 GCA_963580215.1 Gammaproteobacteria bacterium | reverse complement strand
GCGATAACGTTAAGTTGTCTGCCCGGTTGATCAACCCGATCGCAATGGAAGATGGCCTGCGCTTCGCCATTCGTGAAGGCGGTCGGACGGTCGGTGCCGGTGTGGTATCGAAGATCATCGAATAACGTAAACACAGACTCTTAACGGATATTACCCACATGGCAGCTAACGTTAGCAACCAAAAAATCAGGATTCGACTGAAGGCCTACGATCACCGGATGATCGACAGGTCGGCGATAGAGATCGTCGATACGGCTCGGCGAACTGGTGCGGTCGTGCGCGGGCCAATTCCGTTGCCGACTCGAATTGAGCGTTTTACTCTTCTGCGTTCCCCGCATAAATACAAGGATTCCCGAGATCAACTCGAGATTCGTGTCCACAAGCGTATTTTGGATATCGTGGAGCCGACCGAAAAAACCGTTGATGCGCTGATGAAACTGGACCTCGCTGCCGGGGTTGATGTTGAGATTAAGCTGGGCTAGGCGATGCTGGAACCCGATAGGAGCAGGACACGATGTCTTTAGGATTGGTGGGAAAAAAAATTGGGATGACCCGTGTGTTCGATGACGACGGCGTATCGACACCGGTAACGGTTGTCGAAGTTGAGCCGAATCGGGTGACCCAGGTTAAAAACGACCTGGCCGATGGCTATGTCGCGTTGCAGACGACTACCGGGTCACGCCGGGCGACTCGGGTCACCAAGCCGCTTCGCGGACATTTCGCCAAAGCCGGCACTGAGCCAGGACGAGGACTCTGGGAGTTTCGAGTCGATGTTGAGACTGCAGAAAAATACATCGCCGGGGCTGAACTGACTGTCGACCTATTTGAGGTTGGACAAAAGGTCGATGTGCGCGGCACGACAATTGGTCGTGGATTTGCCGGCGTCATTCGTCGTCATAACTTTGCCGGTGGGCGGGCGACCCACGGAAACTCGAAGGCGCATCGCAAGGCAGGGTCAATTGGTCAGAACCAGGACCCCGGACGGGTGTTTAAAGGCAAGAAGATGGCGGGACATATGGGCAACGTTACCCGGGCTCAACAGAATCTAGAAGTCGTTCGGGTAGATACGGAGCGCAACCTGGTGCTGATTCGTGGATCGGTTCCTGGGCCCCGCGGTTTTGATCTGATTATTCAACCCTCGGTTAAGGGTGTGAAAGTCGCATAGGCACCCTCTATTGGGTAACCCAAGCTAAAGATCCCTCACGGAATACAAGGAAAAGGAAAATAACGTGGAACACGCAGTCGTAAAATTGGATGGCTCAATCGAGCGTCAGGTCAGCCTGGCGGACGCCGTGTTCAATGTCGATTTCAAGGAGCCTCTGGTGCATCAGGTGGTCTCGGCATATCTTGCCGGTGCCCGTGCCGGTACCAGTTCGCAAAAGAATCGCTCAGCCGTCAGTGGTGGTGGAGCCAAGCCCTGGCGCCAAAAAGGCACTGGACGCGCCCGAGCTGGCACCAGCCGTAGCCCGATATGGCGTGGCGGCGGCCAGACATTTGCCGCGACACCCCGTAGTTATGCACAGAAGGTTAACCGAAAGATGTATCGCGCTGCGATCCGTTCAATCCTTTCAGAATTGATTCGGCAAGGACGCGTCCGTATATGCGATGAGATCCAGTTGGACAAACCGAAAACGGCCCACATGGCCGAGGCACTCGGGCAGATGGGTGTGATTGGCAGGACCTTGCTGGTGACAGCCGACTACAACCCAAATGTAACGCTCTCGGCTCGTAACCTGGTGAGCGTTGGTACATTGGAGGCTGCTCAATTGGATCCGGTGAGTTTGGTCGGGAGCGAAAACGTGGTATTCACAGTCGATGCGGTACGCAAAGTCGAGGAAGCATTGCAATGAACCCGGAACGAATTCACCAGGTGTTATTGTCGCCAATCATTTCCGAGAAGAGTACGTTCGCTTCTGATACTGCCAATCAGGTGGTTTTTAAGGTCTTGGTGAATGCCACCAAGCCGGAAATTCGTGAAGCGGTAGAGCAACAGTTCAGCGTATCTGTTGAGGCGATTCAAGTCATAAATGTACGCGGCAAAATGAAACGTTTTGGGCGTACTCCAGGCAAGCAGAAGAACTGGAAGAAAGCTTATGTTCGTCTGGCTCAAGGCCACGATATTGATTTTCTGGGTAGCGGCGCCTGAGCCGGTTGACCAGTTAGAGTGTTTACAGGATAACAAGCATGTCAGTTATTAAGCAAAAACCGACTTCCCCCGGCCGTCGGGGTATGGTTCGGGTAGTCTCGAGCGAGTTACATAAAGGCAAGCCCGTCGCCTCTTTGGTTGAGCCAAAAAACTCTATCAGCGGGCGCAATAGTGCTGGCCGCATCACCGTACGCCACCGTGGCGGTGGCCACAAACGCCATTATCGCTTGATTGATTTCGTCCGCGCAAAGGACGGTATTCCGGCTCGTGTCGAGCGTCTTGAATATGACCCCAACCGAAGTGCTCATATCGCTCTTTTATTGTATTCGGATGGGGAGCGCCGCTACATTATTGCGCCCAAAGGTTTAAGTGCCGGCGACTCCGTACTTTCCGGCGGCGACGCCCCGATCCGTACAGGCAATACGCTTCCACTGAAAAACATTCCCGTGGGAACAGTCGTGCATTGCGTGGAGCTAAAACCAGGCAAAGGAGCCCAGTTAGCCCGTTCTGCCGGGGCCTCCGTGCAGTTTTTAGGGCGTGAGGGCACGTACGCGTTGATGCGCTTGCGATCCGGCGAGACGCGAAAAGTATTCATTGAGTGCCGTGCTACGATTGGCGAGGTAGGTAACTCTGAGAATTCTCTTCGCAAGCTCGGAAAGGCTGGAGCCAAACGCTGGCGCGGAATTCGCCCAACAGTCCGTGGGGTCGCGATGAACCCGGTGGACCACCCGCATGGCGGTGGTGAAGGACGCACTTCTGGAGGTCGCCATCCAGTCAGCCCCTGGGGCGTACCGACTAAAGGGTTTCGCACCCGTCGTAATAAACGCACCAATTCAATGATTATCCGTAGACGGAAGAAATAAATATGCCCCGATCGGTAAAAAAAGGTCCTTTTGTGGATCACAGCCTCTGGTTGAAGATCTCTAAGGCCAAAAAAGAAGGGTCCCGCCGGCCGATTAAAACCTGGTCGCGACGCTCGATGATCATGCCCGAGTTTGTTGGCCTGACGATCGCCGTACATAACGGTCGCCAGCATGTGCCGGTACTCGTTACCGAGAACATGGTTGGTCACAAGCTGGGTGAGTTCTCTGTCACGCGGACATTCCGTGGCCACATCGCCGATCGCAAGGCCAAGTAGAACGAAGGAAAGGAAAGGAAAGCGCTATGGAAGTAAAAGCTATCGCCAGGTTCGTACGACTTTCGCCGCAGAAAGGACGTTTGGTTGCTGACCAGGTTCGTAAGATGCCGGTGGGCAAAGCATTGGAGTTGCTCCAGTTTAGCCCACGCAAGGCTGCGACAACCATCCGCAAGGTTCTTGAATCTGCGATTGCGAATGCAGAACATAATCAGGGCGCAGATATTGATGAGTTGAGAGTTAGCCAGATCATGGTGGATGAGGGACCGGTTGCCAAACGTTGGCGGCCACGGGCAAAAGGGCGGGCCAACTCAATAATGAAGCGCACCAGTCATATCACAGTCAGCGTCAGTGATGGCGCTTCAGGGAGTACTTAACAGATGGGTCAGAAGATTCACCCGAATGGGTTTCGCCTCGGAGTCATCCGGGACTGGGATGCAAAGTGGTTTGCCACCGGTAAAGCCTATTCCCGGAACCTGGTCGCTGACCAGATGGTTCGACGGTTCATTCGCAAACGGTTAGCCAATGCGGCTGTCAGCAAGATTGAACTTGTCCGTGCTGGGGAAAACTTGAACGTGACCATCCACACCGGCCGACCGGGAATTGTCATTGGCAAGAAAGGCGAGGATATCGAAAGACTGCGCCGGGACGTTCTGAGATTGAACAACAATGTTCCCGTACAGATAGCGGTCGAGGAGATACGCAAGCCAGAGCTTGATGCCCTTTTAGTCGCCGAGAACGTTTGTCAGCAACTGGAAAAACGAATCATGTTTCGTCGCGCCATGAAACGTGCCGTGCAAAACACAATGCGCCTCGGCGCTAAGGGAATAAAGGTCATGGTGGCGGGCCGCCTAAATGGCGCCGAAATAGCGCGCTCAGAATGGTACCGCGAAGGTCGTGTGCCGCTGCACACGTTGCGAGCTGACGTCGATTACGGTTTCGCCGAAGCGCATACCACCTACGGTGTGATTGGTGTCAAAGTTTGGGTTTTCAAAGGCGAGATTTTACCAGGGGCGGCAGAGACGGAAGTCTCTCAAACACCTCAGCCCAGAGCTTCGGCTTGAGGATGAACTGTAATGCTGCAACCTAAAAGAACTAAGTTCCGTAAACAGCAAAAAGGACGCAATCGCGGACTGGCTGTTCGGGGTAGCCGCGTCAGTTTTGGCGATTTCGGTTTGAAATGCGTTGGGCGCGGACGTCTAACGGCGCGTCAGATTGAGGCAGCCAGGCGTGCTATTAACCGACACGTCAAGCGTGGCGGGCGTGTCTGGATTCGGGTTTTCCCTGATAAGCCGGTTTCGAAAAAACCCTTGGAAGTCCGCATGGGTAAGGGTAAAGGTAATCCCGAGTTTTGGGTCGCGCTCGTGCAACCGGGAACCATGCTCTACGAGATTCAGGGAGTTGAAGAGGAACTGGCGCGCGAGGCCTTCCGACTTGCCGGAGCCAAGTTGCCAGTGGCGACATCATTTGTGAAACGTCAGGCAGCCTGATATGGCAGATAAAAAAGCAACAGATATGGATTCGACAGAACTCAAAACTGAGTTACTTGAGCTTCGCAAAGAGCAATTTAACCTGCGTATGCAGCGCGGAACAGGGCAACTGACAAATTCCTCGCGTTTTAAGGTTGTGCGGCGTCAGATCGCGCGAATCAAGACTCAAATGAGCGAGATCAACAGGATTACATCATGAGTGACGACAAAACAACTACTCCTGCAGCGAAGGCCCGAAGTGTCCAGGGGAGTGTCGAGAGCGCAAAAATGGATAAAACCATCACGGTTCTGGTGGTGCGTCAATTGCAGCACCCTCTTTACAAAAAATACATCAGACGATCGACCCGGTTGCATGCTCATGATGACCAGAACGAGTGCCGAGAAGGTGACACGGTCGTTATCGAGGAGTGCCGGCCGATTTCCAAGTTAAAGAGCTGGCGCCTGGTCCGCGTGGTTGGGCGGGCAGAAGGTGCCGCTGAGTAAATTGCCTTCGTAGGGCAGCCATGTCACGGACATCCGATATGGCATCTAACCACAAAATTAAAAATTAAAAGTTAACAGGCGAAAAAAAAGATGATTCAGATGCAGACAAACCTTTACGTCGCGGACAATAGCGGCGCGCGTAGAGTGCAGTGTATCAAGGTGCTGGGGGGTTCCAAGCGTCGTTATGCCGGCATTGGTGACATCATCAAAATCAGCATCAAAGAGGCAATACCTAATAGCCGTGTAAAAAAAGGTGAAGTATTTGACGCAGTGGTTGTCCGCACTCGACATGGGGTGCGTCGTCCCGACGGCTCGCTGATTCGTTTCGATCGAAACGCCGCGGTACTGCTCAATGCTCAGTATCAACCCGTCGGCACCCGTATTTTTGGACCGGTAACTCGCGAGTTACGCTCAGAGCGTTTTATGCGAATTATCTCGCTCGCACCGGAAGTGCTGTGAGGCTCTTTTTATGAAAAAGTTTCGAAAAGGTGATGACGTTGTAGTGCTGACCGGGCGCGACAAAGGGAAACGGGGAACCATTCTGCGAATGCTGGACGACGAGCGGGTGTTGGTTGACAACGTAAACATTGTAAAAAAGCATTTACGCCCGAACCCGAACAAGGGAGAAACCGGCGGAATTATCGAAAGAGAATCACCGATCCGTATTTCCAATCTTGGTATGTATAACCCGAATTCTAAAAAGGCTGACCGTGTTGGTATAAAACACCTTGAAGACGGTCGGCGGGTTCGAATATTCAAATCTGACAGCGAGGTGGTCGACGTCACTTGACGTTAGACAGGCAAGTAAAGATGGCAAGACTTCACGAACATTATCAGAAGACTGTGGTTCCAGCATTGATGGAGAAGTTTGAATATTCCAGTGTCATGCAGGTTCCCCGGATAACCAAGATTACTCTTAATATGGGTGTAGGCGAGGCCGTCACTGACAAAAAGGTAATGCAAGCCGCGGTAGACGAGATGACGCGAATTGCCGGACAGAAACCTGTCGTAACCAAGGCTCGAAAGTCAGTCGCTGCGTTTAAGATTCGCGAGGGCTGGCCTATTGGCTGCAAAGTCACATTACGGCGCAGGCAAATGTATGAATTTCTCGATAGATTGATCTCTGTTGCCTTTCCTCGCGTCCGTGACTTTCGAGGGGTCTCCCCGCGGGCCTTTGACGGACGAGGTAACTTCAGCGTCGGTCTTAAAGAACAAATTGTTTTCCCCGAAATTGATTACGACAAAGTAGACGCAATCAGAGGGATGGATATCAGCATAACCACAACGGCCCGCACCAACGAAGAGGGTGAGGCGTTACTGCGCGGATTTAATTTTCCGCTTCGCAAATAGGATTCTGTTTATGGCTAAAAAATCAATGATTGCCCGAGAGGTTAAACGCCGAAATTTGTACGCCCAATTTCGCACTCAACGTGAGCAACTGAAAAATCAGGTGACAGACGAATCTTTCTCTTTTGACGATCGATGGCAGGCAATGCTGGATTTGCAGAAACTGCCGCGGGACTCGGCCCGTACGAGACAGCGAAACCGCTGCGCCCTAACCGGCCGCCCGCGGGGCTATTACCGACGTTTTGGCTTGGCCCGAAATGCTCTACGCGAAGTAGTCATGCGTGGTGAGGCCCCCGGCGTAACCAAGGCCAGTTGGTAGCACACAAGGAATAAATTATGAGTATGTCTGACCCTATTGCCGATATGTTGACCCGGATCCGTAACGGACTGTCGGCAAGGAAAAAGAGTGTAACGATGCCCTGCTCACGCATGAAGCAGGCCATCGCCAAGGTTTTGAAGGAAGAAGGCTATATCGACAAGGTGACCGTCGATGGGGAAGGGGCTATCAAAAATATGACCATCGGGTTGCGTTATGCCGCTGGAGAAGGTGCAATTGAAGAGATTCAGCGCATCAGCCGGCCAGGCTGCAGGGTCTATTGCAATGCATCGGATATGCCCCAGGTCCGGGGTGGACTGGGAATCGTTATGGTTTCAACATCCAGGGGATTGATGACGGGTCGCCAGGCGCGGTCCGCCGGAATTGGCGGCGAAGTGGTCTGCAAAGTTTTTTAATCTGAATTCTGAGTTTTGGAGTATTCGCAATGTCCCGTATAGCCAATAGCCCGATTAATGTTCCGAGCGGTATTGAAGTCAAGCTCGAAGGGGCGGCAGTGAGCGTTAAGGGCCCAAAGGGTCAGCTTGCCCTGGAACTGCACCCTACCGTGGGCGTGAAGCAGTCCGATGACGTCTTACGGGTCAGCGCCGCGAATGACGCAGCACGGCCGCTGGCCGGAACCTTTCGATCGCTGATCAACAACATGATTACTGGCGTCAGCACTGGATTTGAAAAAAAGCTGGAGATTATTGGTGTCGGCTATCGTGCGCAAGCCCAGGGCTCCAAGTTAAATCTCAGCCTGGGATTCTCTCATCCGGTGGTTTATAACCTGCCAGATGGCGTTTCTGTGGAAACACCGGTCCAGACTCAGATCGTAGTTACTGGCGCCGATAAACAACAGGTTGGGCAGGCAGCGGCTGAGATTCGAGCTTTTCGTCCACCCGAGCCTTACAAGGGTAAAGGCATTCGTTACGTTGGCGAGCATGTAGTTCGCAAGCAGGCGAAGAAGAAGTAATTGCGCCAAGCACAGAGTTTATTAAAATGAGCGAAAAAAAGACCGCCCGACGTCGCAGAAGCGTAAAAACGCGAGCAAGGATTGCCCGCGACCGCGAAAACCGGATGTGTGTTTTCCGGACGCCACGACATATATACGTGCAGATTATCGACCCCTCGGGCGGTAAAGTTCTGGCGAGCGCATCATCGCTGGAAGCCCAAGTAAAAGTTGAGGTGAAAAACGGAGGCAATGTTGCCGCAGCGAGCATGGTAGGTAAGCGCATTGCGGACAAGGCGAAGGAGGCAGGTGTGGAGCGAGTTGCGTTCGATCGCTCGGGATTCAAATATCATGGCAGGGTAAAGGCCCTGGCTGAAGCCGCGCGAGAAGCCGGCCTTCAGTTTTAACTACTGAGAGGCACTGGACAGTCATATGGCCAATAGAGCAGACCAGCATAATTCTGACGGTGACGGTTTCATCGAGCAGTTAATTAACGTTCGTCGAGTCGCCAAGGTGGTTAAAGGCGGGCGGATCTTCGGTTTTTCGGCATTGACCGTAGTCGGCGACGGCAAGGGTCGAGTCGGGATTGGCCGTGGAAAGGCGCGGGAAGTGCCGGTTGCCGTCCAAAAAGCGATGGATGAAGCGCGGCGGAACATGCGAAAAATTAATTTGCGAAAGGGCACTTTGAATTACGCGACAGTTGGGCGCCATGGCGCCGCACGTGTCGTGATGCGCCCCGCATCTGAAGGTACGGGAATTATCGCGGGCGGCACGATGCGAGCGATATTCGAAGCGGCTGGAGTAAAAAATGTGCTGGCTAAGATTATTGGAACCACTAATCCAGTCAATGTCGCTAGGGCAACGATCGCTGGGCTTGGTACGGTACGTAATGTGCGTCAAGTCGCGTCACGCCGTGGTAAGTCGATCCAGGAAATTACAGGATAGGAAACAGACAGATGTCAGCGAAACGTATCAAGGTGACTCTGGTGAAAAGTAAGTACGGTCGCGGCGCGCGACAACTTGCTTGTGTGCAAGGGTTGGGGTTGCGGCGCATCCATCAGACGGTAGAACTGGAAGATTCACCAATGGTTCGGGGAATGATCAACAAGGTATCCCACCTGCTTCGGGTAGAGGAAAGCTGAAATGCGGTTGAACGAATTAAAGCCAGCCGAGGGCTCGCACCGCCCGGCCAAACGCGTTGGGCGGGGGCCGGGATCCGGCTTGGGAAAGACAGCGGGGCGCGGCATGAACGGCCAAAAATCCCGTTCTGGCGGCTATCACAAGGTTGGATTCGAAGGCGGACAGATGCCATTGCAGAGGCGCTTGCCGAAGCGGGGCTTTCGGTCGCTGGTGCGGAAGAAGGTGGCTGAGGTTCGGCTACATGAGTTGCAAAAAATTGAGACTGGCGACATCGATCTGGCGGCGCTCAAGGCAGCTGGCGTTGTAAAACATGATGCGATCCGAGCCAAAGTCATCGCTTCAGGCAGTATTGACCGCGCCGTGGTGCTGCGCGGTGTAAGTACGACTCGTGGAGCGCGAGAGGCGATAGAGCAGGCTGGAGGAAAGGTCGAGGCCTGACACCATGGCAGCATCCCCCCTCGCAGGTCTTGGAAAAATGACGGAGTTGCGCCAGCGTATTGTTTTTGTGCTGGGCGCGATGGTTATCTATCGTTTAGGGACCCATATACCTATTCCGGGTGTTGACCCCACGGCCGTAGCAGCGCTTTTTGAGCAGACTCGTGGCTCGATTATCGACGTTTTTAATATGTTTTCCGGCGGCGCCCTGAAACGCCTGTCTCTGTTTGCTCTTGGTGTGATGCCCTACATTTCGGCATCAATCATTATCCAGATGATGACGTCGGTTATCCCCCACCTTGAACAGTTAAAGAAAGAAGGGGAGTCTGGTCGACGGAAAATCACCCAGTACACAAGATACGGCACTGTGGCATTGGCTACCTTCCAAGGCCTCGGGATCGCTATCGCGATAGAGGGCCAACAGGCGGGCGGATCACCTGTGGTGTTAATCCCTGGAATTGGCTTTACTATCACCACGGTCGCTGCGTTGGTGACTGGGACGATGTTTCTGGTGTGGTTGGGCGAACAAATTACTGAACGCGGTATAGGCAATGGAATCTCGCTAATCATTTTTGCGAGCATTGTTGCAGGCCTGCCATCCGCGGTAGCTGGAACTTTGGAACTGGCGCGTACCGGTGCGTTTAGTCCGCTCGGTGTGTTAACACTATTCGTGGGCGCTATCGGCGTGACCGCGGTCGTGGTTTTTGTCGAGAAGGGGCAGCGGCGGATTACTGTCAATTACGCAAAACGGCAGCAGGGGCGACGCATGCTCGCTGGCCAGTCCAGTCATTTACCACTCAAACTCAATATGGCAGGGGTGATTCCTCCCATCTTTGCATCGAGCATCATTTTATTCCCGGCTAGCCTGGGAAGCTGGTTTGGCCAGGCCGAAGGCATGGGCTGGTTGCGAGATATCTCAACCACGTTGTCACCCGGTCAGCCAATTTATACTCTTGTGTATGCTGGCATGATCGTATTTTTCTGCTTTTTCTATACCGCGTTGGTGTTTAACCCGAAAGAAATCGCAGACAACCTGAAAAAGTCAGGGGCATTTGTGCCCGGAGTTCGACCAGGAGCTCAAACCGCGGGCTACATCGATAAGGTGGTCTCCCGCCTTACGCTGGCAGGAGCGGTCTACCTCACCGTTGTCTGTTTAATCCCCGAATTCATGATCGTAAAGTGGAGCGTACCTTTTTATTTTGGCGGCACCTCACTATTGATCATCGTCGTGGTCATGATGGATATGATGTCTCAAATCCAGTCCTATCTGATGTCCAGACAATACGAAAGCCTGATGAAGAAATCTTCGTTGGTAGGCGGCATGGGTATGCCGCGTTAGGAAATACTAGGAGAGAGTCAATGAAAGTACGCGCATCGGTCAAGAAAATGTGCCGCAACTGCAAGATAATTCGCAGGAACGGCAGTGTGCGGGTTATTTGTGTAGATCCTAGGCACAAGCAGCGCCAGGGTTAAACAAGGAATCTAACCGCTTGAGAATCAACATTAAGAGGCAAGAACAGTGGCACGTATAGCAGGAATTAATTTACCAGCCCACAAGCATGTCGCAATCGCTTTGACGTCGGTTTATGGAATAGGCCGAATCACAGCACAGAAGGTCTGCGATAACGCTGGTATTAGCCGGAACACCAAGGTACACGACCTTTCAGAGGACGACGCAGATCGACTGCGCTCCCAGGTTGCCACCCTCCCTGTCGAGGGTGATTTGCGCCGGGAAGTGTCAATGAATATCAAAAGGCTGATGGATATGGGCTCTTACCGGGGCATGCGGCACCGCCGCGGTCTACCAGTACGCGGCCAGCGGACATCAACCAACGCACGCACGCGCAAAGGCCCGAAACGGCCGATTCGAAAGTAACACCAGGAACTAATTAATGGCCAAGGCACAAACTAAGAAACGCACCAAGGCGAAAGTTCGAAAGAACGTGTTAGAGGGTGTGGCGCATATTCATGCCACTTTCAATAACACAATCATCACCATTACCGACCGACATGGAAACGCCCTTGCATGGGCCACGTCGGGCGGTGCCGGCTTTAGGGGCTCTCGCAAGAGCACACCTTTCGCAGCCCAGGTAGCCGCTGAAACGGCAGGCCGTAGCGCGCAGGAATTCGGCATGAAACAACTAGACGTCAAAATCAAGGGTCCAGGCCCCGGCCGAGACTCATCGGTCCGAGCGCTTAATAACCTTGGTTTCGAGATCAACTCAATCACCGATGTGACGCCGGTTCCCCACAACGGCTGTCGCCCACCCAAGCGTCGGCGCGTCTGACAAAGAGATACTAATATGGCCAGATATAGAGGACCTACTTGTAAGCTTGCCCGCCGGGCCGGCACGGATTTATTCCTAAAAAGCCCAGTGCGTTCGCTGGACTCTAAGTGCAAGTTTGATCGCCCACCAGGCTTTAAAGCAGGTGCTCGCCGACCACGGATAACCGTGTATGGGACCCAACTGCGCGAGAAACAGAAGTTGCGACATATCTACGGGTTGATGGAAAAACAGTTCCACAGTTATTATGTTGCGGCTGCAAGTGCCCAAGGTTCTACAGGCGAAAAACTACTCCAGCTATTGGAATCCCGACTCGATAGTGTTGTATATCGAATGGGTTTTGGTATTACCCGAGCCGAAGCCCGCCAATTGGTTGGGCATAACGCCATCATGGTAAATGGAGCCAGGGTTAACATTCCGTCCTATCAGGTTAAACCTGGCGACGAGCTCACGATCCGGGAGAAAAGCCGTACCCAACTGCGAATCAAATCAGCCCTTGATATTGCAGAGCAATTGGGTTTTGTTCCTTGGGTTGATGTGGAAACCAAGGGATTCAAGGGTGTTTTTAAGGCAGTGCCCGACCGTGCGGAATTATCGCAGGAGATAGATGAGTCATTGGTTGTCGCGTTGTACTCCAAGTAAGCCCATTGTTTGTTTTTTTGCCATCTGACCATAGGCCGGTCAGTTAAATCAGTTACTGAAACTGACGTACCCAACATTCCAGAGGTAAGCATTTTATGCCCCAAGCCAGAGAAGAATTTCTCAAGCCAACAGTGATCAACGTTGATACGGTTGATGATACCCGCGCCCGCGTGACCCTAGAACCCTTGGAGAGAGGGTTCGGTTATACGCTCGGACATGCGTTGCGCCGCATTCTGCTGTCTTCAATGCCAGGGGCGGCGGTAACAGAAGTGCGTATAGACGGAATTAGCCACGAATACTCGGCAGTTCCGGGTGCGCAGGAAGATGTTATTGCCATTCTCCTAAACCTTAAGAATCTCGCGGTACGCATGCATAACCGCGATGAAGCGGTGCTAAGAGTCTCGAAAAAGGGCCCGGGTGCCGTGACGGCAGGCGACATCCAACTCGATCACGATGTCGAAGTCGTTGATCCAGATCATCTGCTGGCCAATCTTTCGGCTGAAGGTGAGCTTAATATGGAGATTACGGTTAGCACAGGTCGGGGTTACCAGGTTGTGGAATCTGACCCTGAAAACACGGAAACCCGCGGAGTGGGAATTTTGCGCCTAGACGCGTCTTACAGTCCAGTCCGTCGAGTATCCTACACCGTCGAAAATGCGCGGGTCGAACAACGTACTGACCTTGACAAGTTGGTCATGGAAATCGAGACCAACGGCGCGATTGACGCCGAGGATGCGGTGCGCCGCGCCGCAACCATCCTGCACGAGCAGATTTCGGTTTTTGTGCGCCTCGAGGAATCTGCGCAGTCGGATACCCAGATACTGGAGGAGAAAATAGACCCGGTGCTGCTGCGCTCTGTGGACGATCTCGAATTGACGGTCCGATCGGCGAACTGTCTTAAGGCGGAGAATATCTACTACATCGGCGACCTCATCCAACGCACTGAAGTAGAGTTGTTGAAAACACCTAACTTAGGTAAAAAGTCCCTGACAGAAATCAAGGACGTGTTGGCAACGCGTGGCCTGTCCTTGGGAGTTAAACTTGAGAATTGGCCGCCTGCGTCGCTGCAGCGGGATAAACATGAAGGCCTACACTGATTAAAGTCCGGAGAGACGGTTATGCGTCATCATAAAACTGGCCGCCAACTCGGCCGTAATGCAAGTCATCGTAAAGCCATGTTTGCGAACATGGCGGTGTCACTTTTCACCCACGAGCAGATTCGAACAACCTTGCCCAAGGCTAAGGAATTGCGGCGAGTTGCAGAGCCGCTGATTACACTGGCTAAAAAGCCCACGGTTGCAAACCGCCGGCTCGCCTATGCACGACTGCGTGATCGTGATGCTGTCAGTAAACTTTTCGATACGTTGGGGCCACGTTTTCTGGAACGCGCCGGAGGTTACACTCGAATTCTTAAGTGTGGCATCCGATCTGGCGATAATGCGCCAATGGCATTTGTGCAGTTGTTAGACCAACCGGAGCCCAGCGACTCGGCAGAATAGTTTCAACTCTGAACGACTTCAACCCCGCCTTCTGGCGGGGTTTTTGTTGGCCTCCACCGTAGGTTTTTGTAAAACGTCAATCTTTCACCCCAAAAGAACTCAGTTTGGCCGGGCCCTTGCGGTTTCTCAGTCAGTATTAGATATTGATCAATGTGCACTGGCGCAAGCTCAGCATTTGAAACCGCCGTTTACTGAGGTGAGCCTGATATATTCCTGAGTGCCTTCCTTGAGCGTAACGCCAGTTTAAATAAAGACGCCTGATGAAAGATCGTGAGTATGCAATTGATAGCCGGAGCGGAATCGCACATGGCGCAACCGTCCTTCTTTCGCCACACTGCGATATGCGTCCGGCGGGGGTTGAGATTGATTTGCTGGTGATTCACGCTGTCAGCCTGCCACCGGGTGAGTTCGATACATCTGATGTGATCGACCTTTTTATGGGTCGCCTGAATCCAACATCTCAGCCGGGATACGACGAGTTGGTGACGAACCGTGTTTCAGCTCATTTTCTGGTGAGCCGGGAAGGGCAGATCTTCCAGTTTGTGCCGATCATGGTCCGTGCATGGCATGCCGGCGTCTCGGTGTTTGAGGGCAGAGAACAAGTCAACGATTTTTCGGTGGGTATCGAGCTGATTGGGAGCGATGCGTGCATTTTTACCGACCACCAATACGATAGTCTATGCCAACTGACCAAGGCTATCGGGTCGATCTGCCCTCGAATTACGAGCGACCGGGTTGTTGGACATTCTGATATAGCACCGGAGCGAAAGACTGACCCAGGACCTCATTTTGACTGGAAACGATACCTCGCTTCAATAAGGTCGTGATGGGTTTAGCTGCTGCTAAGCCAAAACCTGAGCCAACGCCGATCGGGCACTATTTGGTTTGTGACTTGCTGTGTTGCCAGAGAATGTCAGGCTGGCCGGCGACTTGGTTTAGGCT
>CAUZJT010000063.1:0-14886 GCA_963580215.1 Gammaproteobacteria bacterium | reverse complement strand
GCGGGTGGCCAATGGGCTTTGCAAAAAGATCTGCAATGGCTCGCGGGACTTCGATCCCGGCGCTTGCCGCGACAGCTGACAGCGCAGCCTGGTCCGATTTCGGCTGGTTGCCATTGATGGCGTTATCTATGACCGGTGCAAACTTGGTGCATTCCGCGGTCGAATAAATCAAATTGACCTGGTCCGAGAATTCCGCTGCCTGACAGGTCTTGAAACAGGTGGCGGTATGGGGGTCGACCAGGTAGCCCTTGCTGAAGGCCTGTCGAATGTATTCCCTGCCTGCTTCGTCGGAGCAATCGTCTGCTGCGAAAATTTCGCTTATTTGCGCATGTTCTGCAGGTTCGAGCTGGTAACGGCCATCCTCGTCGAGGTGGCGCATCAAATCTCGTGTGCGCTCTGCACCGAACAAATCGAACAATACGCGCTCGACGTTGGACGACTTGAGAATGTCCATCGCCGGAGATGTGGTCGCGATCAGATCGCGCTTGCTGAGGTCGTAACTGCCCTGCCTGATCCACTCGGTAAGCACGGGATTTGCATTGGAGGCGATGACGATTTTTGCAATGGGCAAGCCCATGCGCTTTGCGTAGAAAGCGCCCAGCGTATTACCAAAGTTACCACTTGGAATATGCAGCACGATTTCGTCACCAAGTTCAATCTCACCCTGGCGTACCAGTGCCAGGTAACAATGAAACTGGTATAGCATCTGGAAGATGATGCGCCCGAAATTAACCGAATTGGCAGCCGACAGAGAAATGTTCATTTCATCAAGGCGTTGCTTAAAGCCGGTTGAAGACAACAACGACTTGAGCACTGCCTGGGCAGCGTCGAAATTTCCGTGAATTCCGATCACCTTGAGATTGTCGGCATCGTCGGTCACCATCTGCAGACGCTGTACGTCCGAGGTGCCGCCTTTCGGGTACAGGCAGGCGACGCGGATATTGGCACGGTTGGAGTATAGGAAGAATAAACGCCCTTTTCACCCAAGTCGAACAGCCGATGACTGCTGTTGTATCGCTCGGCAACTGTGTAATACCTCCCCGAATCCGGCCGCTATGGAGCCAGGTGCGCAATGAAATCCAGCGGCTCAAAGAATACATGGGTGGTACCGAGTCTGCAGCGACGCCATTTAGCGCTATGACACACGGTTTATCCAGTTGTCGTAATGAGTCGTAGAATCCACACCAGGTCATAAACCAGCCAAGTGCGTCCTCACCAGAGCTAAATGCCATGGTTTCCTCGAGGTCTTACCCGGCGCTAAAGGCACGCTCGCCAGACCTGGTTAAAACGATAGCGCGTATACCGTCATCAACGTTTAACCTGTGAGCCAGAAGATATGATCCGGGTTGCAAATAAGTGCCGCATTCAGACCGTTGGCCCGCAAAGCAGTGCGTAAACGATTGACTCGATCGCGATATTCCTCCGCAGACTCAGTCAGTTCTCGAACAGATGATTCATTCATTGGGAGGTTCCGGTGACTTGCTCTGTTTTCCCTTCAGCAGGGTAATGAACAGGGTGCTGGCAAGTATGACGATCATTCCGGATACCTCAAAAAGGCTCGGCAACTCGCTGAAGAAAAAGTAACCAATTACCCCTGCAAAAACAATACGCGTGTAGTCAAATGGCGCGATTAACGGTGTATGTACCCTTCGACAGGCTTCGATGAAACACCATTGAGCACAGGTGCCAAGAGCTGCTATCAATAGCAAGTAAATCCATTCCAGTAAGTCAGGTTGAGTCCAGGTAGTCAACGCAGGGACAAGAAACGCGATTACGGCAACGATCGGGAAATAGAGCATTAACGTGATTGTTGGTTCAAGCGCCGACAGTTTCTTTATAAGGACCACCACGACTGCATGAAAAAAAGCACCACAAAGTGCAACCAGTCCGGCTAGTTGGAAATCGATTTGGCCAGGTTGAGAAATAATGAGAACACCAACAAAACCTGCAAACGTGGCCACCCAGATCGTTTTTGTGATGGCCTCTTTGAGGAAGACAACCGCAAGGAAGGTCAGAAAAAGCGGCATTGTGAATGAATATGCTGTCGCCTCCGCCAATGGTAACCGCGCGTATGCAAAGAACTGGCTGGCCATTGCTAAAACACCAAAAAACGCACGTAATAGGTGAAGGCGAAGGTTGCTGAATTGGAGCGCTGCAAATCGGTATCGCCACACAAAAGGAACAATTAATAAAAGTCCGACAGCTCCACGAATAAACACGATTTGTGAGCTACTAAATGTGTCTCCGATCGCCTTCACCAAAGCGCTTTGAGATGACATCTGGATTAGACATAACACTAGGAGTGCGAGTCCGATGTTATGTGCTGGGATTTGTTTCCAGATGCGATTCAGCAAGATATTCAGGACCTATAACTACGTTAATTTTCGACTTCTTGTGAGATTGTATACAACTAAATGCGTCGTGCTAGGACATCGCTGTTTGGCACGATGGAGGAGTATAGGAAAAATAAAAAGTATAGGAAGAATAAACGCCCTTTTCACCTAAGTCGAACAGCCGATGACTGCTGCTGCGCCATATTGTTTGGAAACGGTGTGATTTCTATCGTTCTCATTTCTCGTTCTGAGTCCCACTTTGGATTGGGTCTCGGGTGAGACGCGTGCTCGGATTCCGAGGACAGCCTTGGACTGAGTTCTTTCATTCAAAAGCGATCAATGCTGAAGGGTTTCAGTGGCATCGACAGCTCGGTACCGCAGATCAGTTCGTCGATGACTTTTGCGGTCTGAGAGGCGCCTACAAGCCCCTGATGACCATGCCCGAAGGCAAAGTACACACCGGGTTGATTGGGAGATACTCCGATGACCGGCAGGCTGTCCGGCAGGCAGGGCCGGTGCCCCATCCACTGCGTGTACTTCTCCGAGCGAAGCCCGGGGAAAAGTTTCTGACTCACTTCGACCAGTTTCCGAGCACGGTTGTAATTCGGTGGTTCGTCGAGGCCGGCCAGTTCCACCGTGCCGGCGACTCTAAGACCCATGGACATGGGCGTGACGGCAAACTTATAGTCGACAGGAAAGCACATATGCTCGACTGAGACCCCGGGATCTTCGAGAGTCGCATGGTAGCCCCGGTGTGACTCGAGGGGAACCCTCCAGCCGAGTTTTAGGCACAGTTCCCCTGACCAGACTCCTGCAGAAATCACTACTTTTTTAGCGGGTAGTTGTCCGTTGGTCGTCAGCAGACCAGAGATGCCTTCGGCATCAAATACAAAATCCCGAACCTCGGTTTTGAGCAGCTGGCCACCTTTGTTGACAAACATCTGCGCCAGCGCCTGTGCCAGCCCCAAAGGGTCCTTACAGTGACCATTGTCTGGCATCAAGTATCCTGCTTCAAAGACCGGTGCCAAAGCAGGTTCGATGTCTTGTATAGCCTTCGAATCCAGGTGCTCGACTCTGGTACCAGCAGCACTTCGAAGCTCCCGGGTGAACGTGTCCTTCTCCATGCTCTGTCGTGTGTGGTAAACGAATAATTGACCGGTCTGATGAAAAAGGTTTGTGATTCCGGCGTCTTCGAGCAAAGGCTGGTATGCCTTAAATGTCGGTCCATTCAGTGTAGTGAGGGCTTTAGAGATCTCGAGCACCCGAGATCGCCGGCTCTGGTGTATGAAGCGCATCAGCCACGGTAGAGCCTTAGGAAAGTGACGGGCCTTGATGAACAGAGGGCCCTGGTCATCAATCAGCCAGCCGGGGATCTGCTGCCACATCCCGGGCATACCTATAGGAGCGACTGATCCCGGACTGATGCCACCCGCGTTGCCGAAAGAAGTCTGCATAGCCGGTTCTTCCCGGTCGATCAGCGTCACTCGAAAGCCAGATCGCTGCAGATAACACGCACAGCAAATACCAACGATACCCGCACCAATAACGGTGATGCTGCTGTCAGTGCTCTTGGCCATGGGGTTCCTATTGGTTACCGGGGGTAATACTCACAAAAAGTTATCGTTCATAGCGCGTCAAGTGTTTGACTCTCAAGAGGCTTACCCGAACATCCGTCAACCGAATCAGGTCAGGTCAGGTCAGGTCAGGTCATCGCGATGGTGTCCACCGTTACCATCGTGTTTTCCATGGCAAGGGCAGGCATCGGTACACCAGTGGAGGTGCCGGCGGGTTCGTTGTAGAAAGAAGAGCGTAGCGTCTGGTTGGTGACGATGTCCTTGCGATCGGCGCTACCGAAGAAAAAACTGGTCTGTTTAACCATATGATTGAGCGTTAGTCCGAAAGCTGCCAGTGTGTGCTCCGTGTTTCCCATGACAGTTTGCGTCTGTTCATTCAGGCCTTGTTGACTGAGCACCTGGCCGGATGGGCTTAGAGGCAAGTGGGCGCTGAGGAAAACGAGGTCTTGGCAACGGATTGCCGCTGGATAAGGCAACAATATCGGCCAATCCCACCGTTCGCTGTGGTATGCCTGTCGCTCGAGGCGCTGGCCATCGAGACCACGCATGGCCCACGCGTCGAC
The DNA here is from genome assembly GCA_963580215.1 of Gammaproteobacteria bacterium. Taxonomy (GTDB): domain Bacteria; phylum Pseudomonadota; class Gammaproteobacteria; order Arenicellales; family UBA868; genus UBA868. Next base: position 10,416 of record CAUZJT010000063.1, on the reverse strand, counting down.
CCGGGCGAGTTCGCCTGCCGGCAGGCAAGAGGTCGGCAGTTCGGTTGAGGCAGGTGCGTCATCGGGAAAGTGCTCTCCTCTTACAACAGCCTGATCCTCCCAAGAGTTTCTGGTCCCGTCACCGCGGTACCAGCAACCTGTCCTGACAATATCATTAAGGTCTGCATCAAGGTCTCGGAGCACGGCTCCGATCTGGTTCATCATCGCCGCGGTTTGGTCGCGTGTGTCACTGGATCCATCAGCAGATATAGCATGGTGCTGGATGGACTGGGCGCTGACCCAGATATGGCTACCGCAGCGAAGACCGTGGCAGAAAGGTGCTGGCAATGGTGCTAAACCACGAGGGTTGGCGACCTGTCTGTCGTTCCCAGACGCTGGCGCTATCGCGATGGCTTCAATTTCTACCATCATCCCCGGAAGGGCGAGACAGGGCAGGGGAACTGCGGTTATCGCAGGTCCACAGTCCCGTAGGGTGTCTCCGCTGTCATTAATGATGCACAGTCCAACGTGTTCGAGAAAGGCCTGCTCGTCGACGTTACCGTCGTTGGCGTAGAACGCCACCAGCCTGGTGACGTCTTTGAGACCTGAGCCTAGACCATGAAGCACCGTTTCAAGGTGGCTGACCACGGACGCCGTCTGCCTCTTGAGGTCATAGGCATGCAGGGGTTCGCCCTGATCTGTCTTGTCTACCTGCCCGCCGACGAACATCAGGTCCCCCACCCGGATTCCGTGTTTGAACGCAAGGTGTTGATACCAGTCCCAGTGACCGACGGGCCAGGAGTACTCTCTTTTCTTCATCTTCGTGATGCCCTACTGAACGGGGTAAGATATTTTGAACAGCACCTATCCTGTGGGTAAACTACCCTGCCAGTCAATCAGTTCTTTCCCTGAATAAGGTGGCGCGGAGATACAACCCGGAACTAAGGTCATGGAAAACCGAGATTACAACGAGCATTCGTGCCGACCGGCTATCCGCGACTATCCCTTTTGGCAAGAACGATCACCACTTAGGTCAGTGGTAGATGATCAAGTTCTGCCGACCCAGGCAGATTCCGTCATCGTGGGTGCCGGTTACTCAGGGCTCTCGGTAGCATTGCACCTGGCCCGTGCTGGGCGTGATGTCGTCGTGCTCGAGAAAGACCGTCCGGGCGAGCATGCCAGCACATTGAACTTTGGCGCTTGCGGTCGAACGATTCGACACAAATTCACAAAAGTTGCTAGCGACTATGGTCTGGAAACGGCGATCCGTATTTTCCGTGAAGCCAAAGCCTGGCTGGACTACACCGTAGATTTTATTGACCGTGAACAAATCGACTGTGGTTTTACTCAGGCGGGACGGGTGTACGGGGCACACACACCGGAGGCCTTCACGGCCATGGCTAGAGACTTGGAGTATCAACAGCAGTACATGCCAGTTGATAGTGTGATGATATCCCGGCTTGAACAAAAAAATGAGGTGTGCAGTGACAATTTCTTTGGTGTTCAGTTGCTGAACGATGTTGGACATCTGGATCCCGGGCGATACCATGCGGGCCTACTGCAGCGTGCTCTTGATTCGGGTGTTCGCGTCTACAGCGGCTGTCGGGCGGACGCATTCGAATGTGGCCGTGAGGGTTATGGCGTCAAGACTAACCGCGGTCGTATACGCGCGAAAGAACTGATTCTGTGTACAAACGCTCAGACGCTTGGTGCAGACCCCCTACTAAAGAAGTTTCGTCGACGGTTGATTCCTGTGCACTGCTGGTCGGTGGTCACGGAACCTCTGGAGGATCAGATTATCCGCCAGGCCCTACCCAGCGAGAGAATGCAACTGGAGACAATATTGCTTTACACGGCCGTACGCGTGATTGACCCTGACAGGCGAATCCTGGTGTGTGCACAACACCTTTATGACCACGAGAATGTGCGAACGGCGGCAGCTGCAGTTCTCGATCAAGCAGCAGAACGCATGCCAGTATTAAAGGACGTCAGAGCAGACTACTGCTGGTATGGCCAATTTGCGATGACTTTTGACTGGTTGCCCCATCTGGGTACTGACCCAACAACCGGTATTCATTATCTGATTGGTCTGGTCGGAACTGGAGTACCGGCATCTGGCTATCTGGGCTGGAAACTGGCCAACCGAATTCTTGGCAATTCTGAAGGGGAGACGGTCTTCGCAGACCGGCCATTTCCGACCCGTCCGTTCTACAATGGCAATCCCGCATGGGTGCTCCCTGCAGTTAGAGAGTATTACCGTTTCAAGGATTTAGGGGCATGGAAAAAGGCTTTGGAGAAAGATCCCCATTCCCGATGACTCATCTGATCCGCTACCGAAGCGTTAAGGACCGTCGGAACTGGTTGCAAGTTCGAGGGACTCGGGTCTCCCGTGGACAGTTCAGCTCATCATCTGTTGTTAGGCAGTCCCAGATGCTTTTTAGTCAAGTGCCGGCAGGCTGTTTACCCCCATGGCCAAGGATCGCGCCATTGGCCATGGCATCAGCGACCGTGGAGTCGATATTATCGAGCTGTACCTGGATTGCCAGAGGGCCGATCTGGCTGTTCTCGTCCAGCCGAAACCAGTACTTTGTTCAGTAACTTTAGCGGTAACTTTGTGAGCCGATTTGGCCTTTCATATATACTTCAAGCAGTTATAAATTGAGGCGTTTTCGCTGCCTCCTCCAATTTCGTGTCTTAATGTTGTCCAAACCTTTTACAACTACATCGGAGATCGAGCCATGACTGAACTACGTTGCGACTGGAGCGGTGTCTTTCCAGCTGCCGTAACACCTTTCACACCGGAAGGTGCGATAGACGAGGCATCCCTGCGCCTGCTCATCGATCTTTTCATCAGTGAGGGTGTTCAGGGCCTTGTCGCTGTAGGGAGTACAGGAGAGTGGTTTAGTCTGAACGACGAGGAGCGCTTGCGTGTTTTCCGAATCTTTCATGAACAGGTGGCTGGCCGTGTGCCGGTTATTGGAGGGACTTCAGCAATCGGTACGCGCGAGACTGTAACACTGACTGAGGCCGCGAAGGATATTGGGCTGGATGGTTGCATGGTGCTTCCCCCACCCTATGCTATGCCCAATCGTTCGGAAGTGGTTTTACATCTCCATGAGGTGGCTGATGTAGGACTGCCTGTTATGTTGTACAACAATCCGGCGCGGACGGGAATCAATATCGATTCTACGCTTCTCGCTGATCTAATCGATCATCCTAATATTGTCGCTTTTAAAGACAGTACGAAGGACCTCTATCAGATGTCCGAATCGATTTATGCTGTTCGCGACCGCCTGGCCTGTTTCGCCGGACTCGAACCTTACGGAGGGAGTTGCTTCAGCCGTGGCGCGGTAGGGATCGTGTCGACCATATCCAATATCTGTGCACCGGATGTCGTGGCCTATTGTGAACATCTGATAGCTGGACGCTTTGAAAAGGCTGCTCACCATCAAGAAGTTATTGACAGGCTTTATCACTTGCTAACCAAGAGCGGCGCAGCCAATTATGTCTTTGTTAAGGAAGTGATGGCGCTGCTCGGCCGGCCTGGTGGTTCACCCCGTAAGCCCTACCGTTCCGTGGACGAGGCGACCCGAGAGGGGATCCGTGTCGGCCTCAAATGTATCGAGCTGACTGGTCAGGATCAGGAGAGGTAAATGCACTGGGTGGCTACCAACCAGTACCAATCGTCAGCTTAGGCGGTACGGATGCGCGTCTGTGGCGCTATCGACACGTACCCGCCTATGTCTACGGCCCGCCGCCAACAGGGATGGGTACCTACAATGAGTACGTCGAAATCGAGACCTTTCTTTATGTCGTACGTTGTCACGTCTTAAGCGCTTACGATTATCTGAGTCATGCGGACAACTAGTTATTCGGTTTTGTCCAATACCGTCCAACTAAATCCAGCACTTTCGGCAGTTACTTTGGCAGTAACTTTTTGAGCCGATTTAGCCTTTCATATACACTTCAAGCAGTTATAAATTAAGGCGACTTCCGCCGTCTCCACCATTTTCCTGCCGGCAATGACCTATACCGTCCCCTGAGATACAGGAGGACCTCATATATCTGAACCGCGCAAGCAGTCCGACTACTAATAGGCCAGGTGTGATTACCCGCCCAACAGATTCATACGGGCGTCTTATCCCTCAATAAAAATCAACGATTGGGTCACCCAGAACCTCCGGAATTGGCGTAATTCCCAGCCCTGGCTCCCTTGACGCCGAAACCCGTCCTTCCTTGACGATGGGTGCTCCGTCAGCCGTAGCGAGAGATACTTTGAGACCAGCCAGTGTAACCGACAAAAGATATTTCTCAGGCGTCGACTGAGCAAGATGTGCAACAGTCGCATTGGTCACGTCGCCCCCACCAGCATCCTCGGTGGTCAGTGCGATACCGAACCAGACGCAGAGATCGCGCACCTGGCGCGCCCGTGTCAATCCTCCGACCCTCGAGATCTTCAGGTTGATTGCATCCATAGCACCGTCACTATGGCCACGAACAACCATGCCCAGGTTCTCCATACACTCGTCCAGGACAAAGGGGAGATCGGTACGTCGACGGATTACCAGACATTCCTCGTAGGTCTGGCAAGGTTGCTCAATAATGACATCGAGATCGCCGACAGCCCGCACTATCTTGGCAGCTTCGGTCATCAGCCAACCAGTGTTGGCGTCAGCGATTAAGGTATCCCCAGGCTCGGTCTCAGCAGAGCAGGCACGAATACGCTGTATATCCTCTTCAATGTCACCACCTACCTTGAGTTGGAATTTACGATATCCCTGAGCCCGAAATCCTTTTAGCTTGGCCGCCATGGCTTCGGGAGTATCTCGAGAGATTGAACGGTAAAGTGCCACATCATCTCCGTAACGTCCTCCCAGAAGCTCGCACACAGGCATCCCCGTAGCCTTTCCAAGAATGTCCCAGCAAGCTATGTCGATTCCGCTTTTTACATAAGGATGCCCCTTCAGTGTAGCGTCCATAGTGCGGTTCAGATATTCGAGCTGGGTTGGATCCTCACCGATCAGTCGCGGTCCCAGTTCTGCGATACCGGCACGTACGCCACCGGCGAAGGAAGGCAAGTACACCGGACCAAGGGGACATGACTCGCCCCAGCCGACCAGGCCAGTATCCGTCTCAATTCTGACAATTGTACTGTCGAAGGCGCTGATCGACTTCCCCTCCGACCAAGCATAAATCCCGTCGTGCAATGGCAAGTCGACCTGGTAGGCGCAAAGGCGTGTGATTTTCATGCGGTGTCTCTCCTTACTAGATAGTCGGTGCCCTACACTACCGCAAACCTCAGGAGATCCGCTACTGTAGTTACCTACCAGCGACTGGCATCACCAACCTCGTTTATACGCACTCTGTGGTAACTTCGAGGCCTATTGGCTAAGGGTCCATGCCAAACGATAAAGGGGGAAGGTACAAAAGCAACAACGACTATGCCAGGTTGATGTGGACAGATATTAGGGCTCTGTTGCTGGCAGCTCAATGTCACGGTATTCTTCGCGATATCTTTGGATACAAACACTTTACCTGAAGACATAGATGGAGTAGCGTCGTGGTCTTGCAGCGTAAGCGCGGTTTCAACCAAGAAGGGTTAATCCCATCCAACCAAACCCGGCACTTCTGACGGCAGCTTTGGCGATATGTCTTCCGACTGTTGTTAGATAATATAATAATTACAATGACTTCGTGAAATGACTCAGGCAGATTTCGACGACGCATTTGAAAAAGGCGCAGCTATTGAAGCAGAAGCGTTTGAATCAGGGGAACCTCAATATGCCATGGAAGCGTTCTTTGAAGCGAGGAAAAAATAGTCCCAGATAATAACTAAGTGCGATTTTTTGTGTGAACATAATAGAATAGCTTGAAAAGCTATATTCACATCACCTAATCTCCTATCTGCTTATACAGATCTGAATTTGGTCGGGACAAAAATCGTAACTAGCCACCGAACTCCAGTCTTTGATGTTGTTATTTAAGAGTGGTGTTAATTTAGTGCGCCTACGGAGAATACAATGATTAAGTTTCGCCCTACCGTTTCATCCAAGAACCACCTTGACAGACGACCTGTTCTGAAAGGGATGGCTGCTGGGAAAATTTGACCTACAAAAGGGCTAATTGAATGAGCAAGCCATTGAGTTCAGATAGTAATCCAGGTCCCGATCCAGAATGGTGGTCGGAACAAAATATGCGCAAAATCGAGGCGACACCTTTTCCGCATAATGCGACTGAATTATTAGATCGCCAGGCAAGTCGAACCCCAACAGCGCCCTTTCTAAATTTTTTTGATGATGGTGAAATTCTGAGCTACGCAGAGGTAGCACGGCTCACAAATCGACTGGCTGCGGCATTTGCCGGTATTGGCATTGGACATGGCTCCCATGTTGCAGTAATGGTGGAAACCAGCAAAATTTATCCGCTGACATGGTTAGCACTCGCGCGTTTGGGCGCGGTAACGGTTCCGGTAAATTATCGCTTTACCGCCAGGGAAGTGCACTATGCGCTGCAAGATTCGGTGGCAAACTTTGTCGTGATATCCGAGCGATTTCTCGAATTGCTGGAAAGCATCCCAGAAGCCACTGGCATTCGTGATGATCAGATTATTGTTGTCGGCAAGTCTGTTACGAAATATAGGCATTGGCAAACAATGCTCGATAATCAACTAAGTGGATTACCGACGGATTACCGACGGCCATCGTTGGATGATCCAATGAACATTCAATATACCTCTGGCAGTACCGGCCTCCCAAAGGGCGCTATTTTAAGTCATCGATATTGGCTTACATTTAGTCGTAATGGCTCTGCGCGATTTCAAGACAAACTTAAACGCATTCTAATCTCCCAGCCATTTTATTATGTCGATGCCCAATGGCTCACATTAATGGTCTGTTGGACAGGGTCCACGGGCTTTGTTGCCCGAGAAATGCATTCAAGCAAACTAATGGGTTGGATGAAACAACACCGGCTTGAGTATTGTAATTTTCCCGAAGTGGTGGCCCGCCAACCGGTAACTGAAAATGACTATTTGCCAAACCTGGTTGTGATGTCTTGTTACAGCCATCGGCCCGAGAATTTCAGGCAGTACGAAAAGCGTTATGGTGGATTAGCCAGGGACGGGTACTCCATGACAGAGCTTGGCTGTGTGCTCTATATGCCTATGGAAGCCGACCACATGACAGGATATGGCAGTGTTGGGATACCTGAAGCATTCCGTCAAGTTGAGATACGTGATGGGCAAGGCAGGGTCGTTGCAGATGATGAGGTTGGAGAGATATGCGTCAAAGGCGATGGCATCTTTCAAGGTTACTACAACAAACCAGAGGTTACTGAAAATTCATTTTTTCCGGGCGGCTGGTTTCGTACCGGGGACTTGGGTCGCCGAAATAAACAGGGATGGTATTGGTACCTTGGTCGACAAAAAGATATGGTGCGACGCAGCAATGAAAATATCTCGGCGGTGGAAGTGGAACAGGTGCTACGCGGTGTCAATGCTGTTTTGGAATCCGCCGTGCTACCGGTTGAGGACGAGTTGCGTGGTGAAGAAGTGAAAGCCTATCTGATAATTCGGCCTGGATTTGAAAAGGATCAAGCATTACTAAATGAAATAGTTTCCTTTTGTAAATTGAATTTAGCACCTTACAAAATTCCAAGGTATATCGAGTTTCTTGATGAGTTTCCACGCACCCCTAGCCTTAAGATTAAAAAGTCTGGCTTGATAGCAATGAAACAGGATCTAAGGGAGGGTTGCTGGGATCGGGTTGAAGATCGCTGGCGGTAGCGGTAGCGGTAGCGCAAACATAACTATTTTTTGAAGTAACGACCAAATTATTCGAGCATAATGTTGCTCAGATTCTAACGGGCATCTAAACAGAGGTAAATAACATGCACAAAGCATTGTCTCCAGCAGAACTGGAATTACTAACTCACCAATGTGGAGTTTCTACGAGACTGTGGGGGCGCATGTTTTCTGGCCTCACTGCGGTTACCTTTAGTGAGAAGGGTCACCAGGCGTTTCATAAGTTATGGTACGAGGTATTAACCTCTCACCAAGACGAGCGTTATCACGAGGGTTTGGAAAAACTGGGAATCGACAAAGATCCCCCGGCAATCGCTGCGGCAAAATATCATTACTACACAAATCTAATCGCTGGGCTTTCCATGGAATACGCCGAAGAGTCACCGCGTAAAGCCTGGGTTCGTTACACCGCACCTATGTGGACCTATGACGGTGTTGCGATGTTAGCCGTGCCATCTGACATACGCCGCACGATCTTAGGTTCATGGCACCCACGTAATGGTCAAATGATGGGGTGTCCTCGTCTTGGCTGGGTGGCAACCAAATTTATCACGGAAGGAGATCCTTATGACGAGGGTTACTTTATAGAACATGATTATGATTTAACGCCTGATCAATGTTATCGAATCGAACATGTCACGTCTTCACCGCCGCACGATCCAATTAAGGCACCGGCCCTGGATCACGAGGAATGGCCTGCGGCGCGCCTGGTTAAAGCACGACGAAATTTTTCTGCTCGTTACTTAAAAAGTACAGTGGAAGTTCTGTATCGTCAAGTTGGTGAAGTGGCCACACTTAGTTTGATTAATCTAACCATGCGCTTGCTGGCTAATCAATACACTTATGAACTATCGGAAAAACTTGACCGGCAAGGCGATAGCGCACGGGACATAGCAAAGTTTTTTAGCAACTTGCTCGATTGTTGTGTGCGTGATCACAGTGTGGAAGACGTTTCGTCAACCAAGCAACGCATAACGGTGCGATCGTCCAAGCCGTTTGATGATCCTATTGCCGAGAATTTAAAGCAAGCGATGTTCGCGTTCCAGGAAATGTGTACACGTCAAATCAATGGCAATGTAAAAATATTTCGAACCGCTATAAATCCAAACGAAGAAGTTTGGGAAATTGAAGATACCGGCGGATGGCTCTGGTAGCCGATCCGGAGTAATACTAGAATTCGACACTCGATCAGACATACCAAGGACACACAAATGACCCAGAACATCTTGCTCTCCAATGAACAGTCAACCACAGTGGTTACGCTGAACCGGACTGAAAAACTCAATGCTTGGAACACCGCCATGCGCGTGGAACTTTCAAAGGTACTCGGTGAACTGAACGCCGACGATGGCACTCGTGCCATCGTTATAACAGGAGCCGGTGACCGCGCATTCAGCGCGGGTCAAGATCTTGGGGAGACCATGCAGTTCAGTTCCGGTGAAGAAGCGCTCGCATGGTTTCTCACCTGGCGAGAATTTTATGACTCGCTACGCCAGCTCGATAAGCCGTGCCTGGCAGCACTCAATGGCGTGGCTGCGGGCTCAGCTTTTCAGTTCGCTATGCTCACGGATGTCCGGGTTGGGCATGCGGGTTCAAGAATGGGCCAGCCCGAAATCAACTCCGGTATACCGAGTGTCCTGGGTCCGCTACTCATGACCCCTCGCCTCGGTCTCTCACGAACGGTGGAGCTTACGCTCACTGGCCGTATGATGGATGGGGACGAGTGTTACCGAATCGGACTGATTCATCATCTAGTAGCACCGGGCGAAGTAATGGAAAAATCCCTTGAAGTCGCAGCTCTTCTGGCCTCCAAACCGCCAACTGCAATGCGTCTGAATCGGAGACGATTTCGTGAGATGACCCAGGCAGATTTTGACGATGCTTTTGAGAAAGGTGCCGCCATTCAAGCCGAGGGTTTTGCGTCTGGAGAACCACAGAAGGCCATGCAGGCATTCTTCGATGCAAGAAGCCCCAAGAACTGAAGTATCAACCCAAACAGGGCCGGAAAGAGAGGCTCACTAATCGTCTGGTCCCAATGATCGTAGCTTCCAGATCGAGTTTGAGGACGCCGGGTCAATTACACCGATAGCTATCCACGGCCGGGCTGATCACCTCACCATCCAACCAATCGTTGAACACGAGTTCAGGGGCGTGGTAGCTGGCCCGACCATAGCGCCTCACCAGGCTGTGTCATTTCGATTCTGTTGCCGACCCGAATCGTCAGTTTCTTGTCTTTGACGGCAGCCGCTCCAGTTCACCTCTGGGTAGTACCAGACGCTGGCAGCAGAACACATTCGGAGTCGAAGGCACCTTGAAGGGTAAAAGTTTTGCACCTTTTTCCCACAATACAAAGTACAAGACCTTTTCAAACTTTACTTCATTACCGATCCTTCACACCACGCGGCGAATGTGGATCGGCTGGCAGGTCGGGATCAGGAAGCGCCTCGCTAAAGAGATCGCCGATCCGGATCGGTCGAGCCGGTGGACGGGTCCGAGGCAGTGCGATGGTTTCACTGGATTGTCCTGTCGCCGATGAAAGGAGTCGAACCAGAGATGGAATGCAATTGCGCCCTCCACAGCGCCCCATCCCGGCACGGGTTTCACTTTTGACACGAGCCAGGCTGGGTACGGATCCT
>CAUZJT010000062.1:0-14978 GCA_963580215.1 Gammaproteobacteria bacterium | reverse complement strand
AGAATCGAGATCGACGGCCACGATCTAGTATCTTTGAATGCCAAGCAAATGGATCCAGCCTTAATTGTCACCTTGAGAGTGGAGGTCTGTGGCCACTTGGCGACCTTTGTGTGAAGCCAGGTCACCTTACTGAGGTCGAGACTGCTGGCGTCAGGCTTAATAGTAAAAGAGCTATTACTTTTATCGAATACTTTCGTGTTTTTTGTCGACACGATCTTTATCTGATACGCACTACCGGCCTTTACCGTGGAAGGAATTGTCCAGTTGTGGCCTCCGTCATTCTTTGTCTTCTTGGAAATCCACTTATAGTGCTTGCCTGATTTCAACAAATGTATTTTGACAGTCGCTCCTGCATTACCCTTACGCCATTTGATGCGGTAGCTTTTGCCAGTTGTCCATTTCTGACCCCCATTTGGACTGATCACCTTCAGAGAGTTGGCCGCCAATTTCTTGGCTTTGCTTTTCTTTACAACAAAGGTTCTGTCACTGATGTCCATTACCTTCGGGTTGGCAATAGACAGAATCTTTATCCTATATTTACTCCCCGCTTTGACTTTATTAGGAATCTTCCACAAAAACCGGCCGTCATTAGCAGTCTGCTTATCGATAACGAGGTAAGGTTTTCCGGCTTTGAGCAACGATAACTTGACTTTTGCTCCTGCATTGCCTTTGCGCCACTTCACCGTATAGGATTTCCCAACGGTCAACTGCTGCCCACCATTGGGATCGATCACCTTTAGGGTATTCGTCGCCCAAGAGTATGAGTCGATGCTGGTGAGTGCCAAGATCGAAAAAGCGCTCAGCAATACTGTCCATCGTCGTTTCATCGTTTTTTCCTACTCCATTATTTAATCTAAGATATCCCAAAATGGGATTATCCCATGTCGCAGATGCTAATACTGTCTGCCTATCTCCTAGGGTGCGAAGTTTCTCATTTTGGAGCAAGTACTTTGTTGCAAACGGCTAAAACACAAGATAGATGGTCGGGGTAAGGGTTCAAGCCACCACTTCGGTCATTAGGAGAGTGGACCGTCGCAATCTCTTCCTATATTAATCAAATCACTGCAGCGCCGTCCAGGCACCAAACTGCCGGTCTGCGCCAGAAAAAGTTCCACCGGAAACGCTGATGGAAAGTGACAAACGCATGCAGGTGAAGCAGGCGGAGAACGCTTAACTTCGTTCACACTGTTTTGATAGTCAGATACTTTCAAGTCGACGGAGCCATGTACTATGTCGACCCCTATGGCGAACATCTTGGTTATGAAGATATGTTCACAAAAATAGAGTTGTGCCGTGCAAATTTCGAAGCGGCCGGCCTCGGCACTGGTTAGGTTGATACTCTTATCAACTGAGGCACTATGAACGACATCAAATACGATTTCAAAGGCCGTGTGGCCGTTGTCACTGGAGGTGCCAATGGCATTGGAGCCGAGATTGCCCGCCATTACGCCGCTGCCGGCGCGTCCTTAAGCATTTGGGACTTGGATACCTCTGGACAACTAGATGCTGGGCACAGATTTTGCCAGGTGGATGTGCGCGATTTAGAAAATGTGCAACACGCTTGTGCAAAAACACTCACGCAGTTTGGGCGGATAGATTTTCTCTCTCACAACGCGGGATTTGCAGGCTCAACGGTTCCGGTAACTCAATATGACCCGAATGAATGGGAACGAATTGTTGACGTCAACCTCACGGGCGCCTTCCGAGTTTGCCAAACAATTGTGCCAGTTATGAAAGCCCAAGACTTTGGGCGTATCATCAATATGGCTTCGCTTGCCGGAAAAGAGGGCACGCCAAATGCCTCTGCATACAGCGCCGCAAAGGCTGGTGTCATCGGCTTTACGAAATCACTTGCCAAAGAGCTTGCGGAAACAAATATTCGGGTAAATTGCATGGCGCGGGCGGCGATAAAAACTGCAATTCTCGACCACATGGCCCCTGACTTTGTGCAGGTGATGATTGATAAATCCCCTATGAAGCGCCTTGGTACACCGCAAGAAGCCACCCGCATGGCGATGTGGCTGAGTTCGCAAGATTGCAGCTTTAATTCAGGTGCGGTTTTTGATCTTTCGGGTGGGCGGGCAACTTACTAGCTAGCCGCCTAATTATCGTAAAACAAGCCCTTGAGCAATTGCTTACTGGCATCTTTTTGAGCTTTTGTATTTTCATCGCCTGTTCAGGCTTGCCAATGGCCTCCTTTTCGAGCTTCTTTTGAATCTTTTTGGTTTGGCCTTATTTAAGCACCGATATTGGTGAGACGATCGTCGATGCTTTTGGTGGCAAGCTCTAAATTTGGCAAAGTGCCTTTCACACCCGGGTAAAGCTTCCGATTGGCTCACGGCGGATACCCTGAACCGAGCGGCTGGTCAGTGCGATGTGTTCTGTCGGATCAGTCATGGCTGCTCCTCCAGTCGCTTGCGCAGTTCGGTTTTCAGCACCTTGCCATAATTGTTCTTGGGCAGTTCCGGCACGAAGACATAGGCCTTGGGTCGTTTGAAGCGGGCAATGTTCTCGGTGCACAGCTTGTCGAGTTGGTCGGACGTGGCACTGCCGACAACAAAAGCCACGACCTCCTCACCCCAATCGAGATGCGTGCGGCCGACCACTGAGGCTTCATTAACCTTTGGATGGGTCAGCAGCACTTCTTCGACCTCGCGGGGATAGATGTTGGAGCCGCCTGAGATGATCATGTCCTTGGATCGATCCTGCAGCGTGACATAGCCGGCCACATCCATGAAGCCCATATCACCGGTCATCAGCCAGCCGTCGATCAGCGTTTTGGCGGTCGCGTCGGGATTGTCCCAGTAGCCAGGCATCACAGTCTCGCCGCGTACCATGATCTCGCCATGCTCGCCCGGTGGCAGGCGCGAGCCATCGGGGGCGCCGATGCGAACCTCGACCGCTGACTGCGCGCGTCCGATGCTGGCCAGCCGGCTGCGCCAATCGGGGTGCTTGCGGTCCGAGACGTCGGTACGCGGAAGAACAGTGATGGCCATTGGGCACTCGCCCTGGCCATAGATCTGCACAAAGATGGGACCGAAATGGATCTCGGCCTCGATGATATCTGCCAGATACATTGGTCCGCCGCCATAGGCGACTGTGCGCAGGCCTTCACCGGTGACGCCGGCCTCCTTGGCGGCGTCGGTCATCCGCCGGATCATGGTCGGTGCGGCGAACATCTGTACCGCACCATGATGCCGGGCGAGGTCAAAAATCTCAGCCGGGTCGAAGCTGCCGCTGGTCGGGCAGACGTGGCGCGCACCGGCCAACACATGCACCATGTTGTAGATCCCGGCGCCGTGGCTCATCGGCGCGGCATAAAGGATCGCGTCGTCGGGATAGACATGATCCACATCGGACTGGTAGCAAAGCGACATAGTGACCAGCATTCGGTGTGTGATCATCACGCCCTTGGGACGACCGGTGGTGCCGGAGGTGTAGAACAGCCACGCAAGATCGTCAGGCGCGCAGTGTATCGGCGCGGCGCGCGCAGCGGCGTGGGATTCAGCAAAGGCCGTATTGTTGGTGTCGAGAACCGGGCTGGTCACGCCAGCCTCGGTCAAGGCCCGGACCAGTTCCCCTGTGGCAAAGGTGAGGCGAGTACCGGAGTTTTCGAGGATAAACCGTGCCTCGCGGCCGTGCAGCTTGGCGTTGATCGGAACGGCGGCAGCACCTGCGTACCAGATGCCGTAAAGCACGACCAGGTAGTCCGGCACGTTTTTCATGAAAATCCCGACCCGATCGCCGGGCTGGATACCCTGGCTTTCGAGCCAGGCGGCAACCTGCCCAACGCGGTGGTGAAACTGGCCATAGGTGGCGACCTGGTTTTGGCCCAGAAACAAAGCGGGTCGATCCGGATCATGTCGTGCCGTGCGCTCGAGCCAGGTGCCTAGATTCATACAAAGATCCCTTTGATGACGTTGGCATAGCTCGCAACATCCAAGCTCATGTTGGGCCCCAGTTCGGTCTTTGCGCCTGGACGCCGCATGACATCGGGCTGGCCCAAAGCTTGCCGCGCGTTCAGGGCGTGTATCCACAGGCCGGTTGAGCCCAGCCAACTCCTGGGTTTGGCGGTCATGGAACTATCAAAGCAATCGCAGCGCCAGCGTTTTGAGTAAAGACCCTTGGCGGCATATACCTCGAATGCGCTATCAAAGCTCAGCACAGCAAGAAATTCCGCCAGACCTGCCGTCATCCGGGGCAGGCGCTCATGCCAGCGAAGCCAGAGCTTTATCTCACAGCGCAGGTTGTCGATGTAACAGAGTTTGGTGAGCTGGGGATTTTTCATTAATCAGCAATGCCTATTACTGCTGGTCGAAGGAATTTCTAAAGACAGGTAAAAAACGTTTATCTGCTGATACAGCCCGGGAAGCCATCTATCGTCCAGCAAGTCAGGGTTTCGATACCAATCAGCATAATAGATGTGTAACATAACTCATCCAGGTTGGACACCTGTGGTGATAATTAATCTAACAACAAAAGGAGGATACAGTTATGGCCGATGCCAATTATTTTGTAATTACCGTGGCGAAATGCGACCCCACTTATGTGCCAACTGCGATGGAGCAGATCGGAAGTGTCATTGATGATCTTAAATCCAAAGCCGGCGCACTTGTTGTTCGGGCAGGCATCATCACCACCGGAGAACAAGCCGGCTCACTGGGTTTGTTCCAGGCCTACGAAGGAATGGATGGGTTTGAAAAAGCACTGGACGTGTATGCAGCGTCTTCGGATTATGGGGCGATGATGGCCAGTGGCAAAGTCAGCGTGGTCATGCGAAACCTGGTTAAGATGCATGCCGTGCCCTTTGACCAAAATGTCGTCGAAACCCCGAAGTTCATTGTGCTCACACGAGCGGCTGCCCCCGCTACCATGATCGACACTGTCACTCAGCTGGCACCGATTTTTGCGGAGTGCGGTGCACTGACGCTGCGCTACGGAACGCTGGTGACCGGCAGTAATGCAGGCAACCGGTTACTCGGTGTGACCTATCCATCGATGACGGCGATCGAGAAAACCTACGACGCATTGGCCGCTGATGCGACCTATCAGTCAGCACTTTCGAGTTTCAATATCAATCTGCGGGTAATTGTGCGGGTTCTGATGTAGCCGTTGTGTCAGAGCTCGTTAATAAAACGATAAATAAAAAACTAAAGCGGTGCAGCCGGCCACCGGTTACACCGCATTTTCTTTTTCAACCAAAACGCACCCAGGTTGTAGCCATGCGCTCAAACGGCGCCGATACAAAGCCTTGAACCAAAAGCTACATCAGAGCGGGTAGCGCTGCGTGATGTGGATTCAAATACAATAAAAAAGGACAGAGTCAAATAGCTATCAGGGATAACAGCACTGATGTGAAACAGACAACGGCAAGATTGCGGGTTACTGATGGCGCAAGATGTGGCATCTGCCAAAAGCAAATTGCTATTCCTTATCCCTTTGCGTTCAAAGAACCTCGTTGAGTTTTCGAGACCCTATTGTGGCAAATGCCATTTAACCCTTTAAAGAATACATATCCGGGAACTTACAAGCTCCATATACAAGGATAAAATTTTACATATTGAAATTGTCTTGCAAACCCTTCATCACCTGTCCAAAGGATACATCGGCATGAAAGAGGACTTCAAAATGGCGTCACCCGTTTCCTTGAATGTTGTAGGCGATATCGCTGTGATCGAGGTTTCACACCCACCTGTGAATGCCCTTTCGCAGGTGGTGCGTGCCGGACTAGCAGACTGTGTGTCAAGAGCAGCCGAGGCAGAAGATGTTCAGGCCATCGTCATCTATGGCGCTGGGCGAACATTTATCGCTGGCGCTGACATTCGTGAATTTGGCAAACCTGCGCTGGAGCCCTACCTACCCGCAGTGATCAACGAGATTGAGGTCACGGCGAAACCCGTTGTCATTGCCTTGCACGGAACTGCGCTTGGCGGCGGGCTTGAAGTGGCTCTGGGCGGTCACTATCGGGTCGCTCTATCGAGTGCGAGGTTTGGCCTTCCCGAAGTAACCCTTGGTTTGTTGCCCGGTGCCGGAGGAACACAACGCCTGCCAAGGCTGGCTCCTGTAGATAAAGCACTTGCGATGATCACGACGGGCTGCCAGATCGATGCGAAACAAGCACTGGAACTGGGGATCATCGACAGGATCATCGATGGTGATGATGTGCGCACGGCGGGCATCGATTTTGCCAGGGAAGTGATCGCCCAGGGAAAGGGTGTACGCCCAACGAGCGCGCTTGCGTGTCATGCGGCCGATGCACAAGTGTTTGATACGGCACGGGCCAAGCTCGCGCAATCGGCCCGTGGTCAAATAGCGCCGCAGAAATGTGTTGACGCTATTCAGGGGGCGGTGACACTGCCTTTTGCCGAAGGGCTTGCGCAGGAACGCGCATTGTTTCAGGATTTAATGCGCTCGGATCAACGCGTGGCCCTGATCCACGCGTTCTTCTCCGAACGTCAGGTCGGCAAACTTCCCCAAATCCGGGGCGTGAGGGCGCGGGAACTCGCCACGGTCGGGGTCGTTGGTGGTGGCACGATGGGCGCGGGCATAGCAGTCAGCGCCTTGCTGGCGGGTCTGCGCGTAACCCTCGTCGAGCGCGATGATGATGCTCTCGAGCGCGCGCGTGCGACCGTCTCGAAACTGCTGATGGGATCTGTCAAACGTAACAAACTGAGCCAGGACCAATACGATGCCATCATGGCCGGTGGCTTCAAGAGCACAACAGACTATGCTGATTTTGCCGATGCCGATGTTGTTATTGAGGCGGTGTTCGAGAACATGGAGGTCAAAAAAAAGGCCTTTGTCAGGCTGGACGGAGTATGCAAGCCCGGCGCGATTCTGGCGTCCAACACTTCTTATCTGGACGTAAATGCAATCGCAGCCATGACATCGCGGCCCGAAGATGTGATCGGGCTGCACTTTTTCTCGCCCGCCCACGTGATGAAGCTGTTGGAGGTCGTGGTCGCCGACAAGACCTCGCCCGAGGTCATTGCCACGGGATTTTCTCTGGCAAAGATTCTGCGCAAAGTTGCCGTGCGCTCAGGTGTTTGTGACGGGTTTATCGGCAATCGCATCCTGTCCTATTACCGCAAGGTGCTTGATGGCACAGTGATGGCCGGGGCCAGCCCCTTCGATATTGATCGCGCCTTAGTGAAATTTGGTTTGGCCATGGGGCCCTTTGCCGTTGGGGATCTGGCCGGGCTCGACATCGGCTGGGCGACCCGCAAACGCCTGGCCCCCACGCGCGATCCGCGCGAAGCCTATGCCGAGTTCTCGGATCGTTTGTGCGAGATGGGCCGGTTTGGACGCAAAACGGGTCGGGGCTTTTACATCTATGAAGATGGCAAATCTGTACCTGATCCGCAAGTGGATGAAATCATTGTCGCAGAACGCGCCGCTAAAAAAGTCGATGCCCGGCCGATTCCTGATCAGGAGATCATCGACCGCTATATGGCGGCGATGGTAAATGAGGCCGCGCGCGTAGTGGAAGAAGGCATTGCCCTGCGCCCACTGGATATCGATGTGACCTTTTTGAACGGTTATGGGTATCCACGCTGGCGTGGCGGGCCGATGCACTATGCAGATACCCTGGGCCTCGACAAAATCCTGAACGATATCAACACATTTGCCGCAGAGGACGATTTTCTCTGGAAACCCGCGCCGCTGTTGCAGCGGCTGGTGGCAAAAGGCAAGACCTTTGCCAGTCTGAACCCCTAAGGACCAAACACATGAAACAAGCCGTCATCGTCTCAACCGCACGCACAGGGCTGGCCAAGTCTTATCGCGGCGCCTTCAACGAAACCCACGGGGCCACAATGGCCGGTCATGTGATCGAGCATGCTGTCGCCCGTGCCGGGATCGCCCTGGACCTGTTGGAGGACGCCTTTCTCGGCTGTGGCTATCCCGAGGGCTGGACTGGCAGCAACATCGCCCGCCAGGCGGTGATCCGGGCCGGATTGCCTGTCAGCGTGGCGGCAATCACGGTGAATCGGTTCTGCTCTTCCGGTCTGCAGGCGGTAGCGATGGCCTCGCATGCGATCGTGCAGGAAGGTGCGCCGGCGGCGATTGCCGGAGGGGTCGAGAGCATCAGTCAGATGCCTCCCAGCCGCCCGCCACAGGTGCAGGAAAGCTGGATTATCCAGAACAAACCGGACATCTATCTTCCGATGATCCGGACCGCCGATATCGTCGCCAAACGTTACGACGTCAGCCGCGAGGCGCAGGACGAGCTGTCGCTACAGAGTCAAAAGCGCACCGCCGCTGCGCAGTCTGCCGGAAAGCTGGATGATGAAATCGTGCCGATTACCGTAACCCAGGCTTTCAAAGATAAAGAAACCGGCGAGGTGACTCGCAAGGAGGTCACCTTTGCTATGGACGACTGCAACCGTCCCAACACAACGCTTGAGGTGCTTGCCGGCCTGGCTCCGGTGCAGGGCGATGGGTACTTCGTGACGGCCGGAAACGCCTCGCAATTATCAGATGGGGCGGCGGCCCTGGTGGTGATGGATGCCGATGTGGCTGTACGCGAAGGGATCGAACCGTTGGGCGCTTTCAAGGGCTTTGTCGCCGCCGGTTGCGAGCCCGACGAAATGGGCATTGGCCCGGTCTTTGCCGTCCCGCGCCTGCTGGAGCGTCACGGACTGAAGGTCAACGATATCGATCTGTGGGAGTTGAACGAAGCCTTTGCCAGCCAGGCCCTTTATTGTCGGGATCACCTGAAGATCGACCCCGATGTCTGCAACGTCAACGGCGGCTCCATCGCGATCGGCCACCCCTTTGGCATGACCGGTGCCCGAATGACCGGACACCTTCTGATAGAAGGCAGGCGCCGCGGCGCCAAGTTGGGTGTGGTGACGATGTGTATCGGTGGCGGTATGGGTGCTGCGGGTCTGTTCGAGATTTTCTAAAGGGCCCTGAGCGTGGATTTAAGCTATACCCAGGAACAGCAAGAATTCCGCAAAGAAGTACGCGTATTTCTGGCAGAAAATCTGCCGTCTCGTATCAGCGAGAAAGTGCGCCTGGGCAAGCGCCTGGTCAAGGGCGATACGCAAGAATGGAGCGCCATGCTGAACGCGCGTGGCTGGCTGGCAGCCAACTGGCCCAAACAATATGGCGACGCAGAATGGGATGCCGTGCAGCGCCAGATTTTTGAAGAAGAGACGTGCCTGGCGAGTCGGTGAGACGGCTGGGGCTGTTCGGGGCATTGATGCAGATGTGACGTTCGATGGCGCGCCAGTTGCCATTGCCACCGAATGTGACTGGGCAGATGCCTTGCTGCTAATGGGCGCTGCCTTGCGATCCCAACAAATGGCGGGCGCACTTGCACATATCCTCGCCCAGTCCAGCGACTACGCGCAGACGCGGACCCAGTTTGGGCGAGCTATCGTCAAGTTTCAGGCAGTGCAGCACAACCTGGCGATTCTTGCTGGTGAAGCGGCGGCAGCCAGTGCTGCAGCCGATGCCGCAATGAAAACAATAATCCAATATGGCCTGACAGATCCCCGCACCTTCATGGCGGTTGCCTCAGCCAAGATTCGTACTGGCGAAGCTGCAAATACCGGTGCGGCGATCGCGCATCAAGTTCACGGTGCAATTGGATTTACGCGCGAGTACAGCCTGCACCACAGGACCCGTCGGTTATGGACCTGGCGTGATGACTTTTTACCGGAACGGGTCTGGGCAGCGCGACTCGGGCAGCTTGTCTGTGATCAGGGTGCGTGGCCTGTGGCCGATGTTAACGTCGATTTAAAAGTCAGGATGGCAGTTCACCCCAGAAGACCTGGCTGATCTTTGCCCTGCGGAACATCGCCTAGTAACTGCAGGTGCTTGAATGCATCTAAGCTTTTATCTGCCACGCCCGTATACCCCCATCCCAGGCCGAGATTGCAACACTTCGTCCTTATCGACTGCGCGAATCTGCAAAAGGGATTTGCACGCATCTACTGCGAGGACTGCGGGCACACGATTATCTGCTCGCCTTCAGTTACAAGACACACTATTTCTGCCCGAGTTGCCATCGGATTGTGACAAGACTACATGCGGTTAAGAGCAGGGGATTTAGTAAAGCGGTTGGGTTGGTTATTACCAACCCCCCATTAAAACTGTAAGCCTCTTTGCAAAAACAGACCTGGGAATATGCAGATCTGTTTTATCGGTATGCGACGCTTGCTTTGTCTAGAGCTGCAATCAGCCGCTTTTAACCTTAAACGCCGACCAAAAACACAAACCAGAAAGTACGGCTACCATGACGATAGGCGGCAGCGGAACTAAAGTATTACCCGTCACTCGGATACACGCCAACGTGGCAAAACAACAGACAACCCTACCGCACCGCCTAATAGAATCTTCTTAACGCTGCTCTGATCCTCCACTGCCCGTGTTTGAAAAAGTATGCATCCACTGGTGATAGCCGATGCCCCCAGGATGTAACGCATGACAACGCCAATATTCATCGCATAGGCGTCCGCCTCTGGCCATAGGCCTTGGGTAATTTTTTCAGCAAAGCCGAAAAACACCAATCCAGTCAGTACCAGAGTTACCGACACTATTGTCAACGTTAGTTTAGGCTGCATCGCAAATCTTCTGTTATTAGTGGATCTATTGTTTTTCTTTTTGCATCGCAAAGCAAAGGCATTGCCGTCTAATCCATATCGCCTTTTGCAAGATTCAGGATTGTTACTGCGCCAAGACTTTCAATTAAGGATGCCAGGGTCATCCCGCTTGGTGGCCCACTGGGTTCTTTAAAAGAATGGGCGACGTCGGGTAGCGAGAGAAACCTTTTCCTTTCGGGCGCAGAGTCAGTTGAGACAAATAAAGGAACATTTTCTGTGGATGCAGGGCCAACAGTTGCCGAGTAGTCGCTCATGTTGAGATAAGCGCTAAGCGCTCTGGATAGATCGCCATGGTTAGTACAATGATCCGGAAAATTCAAAAAGACGTTGTTTTGATATGTGGGATGATCTACCCCTAGCACCGAATAGCATTGGGTGCAGTGGATGCGGGTAGATTTTCCAGTACTGCGCAGCTTAAAGGCCTTCATGTAAGCCTTTCCTGTAACGTCAACAATGTCGGATCGCAGGTAAAAAAGACGTGGCAATGGCTCAGGCTTGGCACCGCCATGCTCATGCCCCCACCAAAGCGCCTGACGGCAATCGACGCACCCACAACGCAGAAAAAGAGTGGCGGCTTTATCGGCAACCGTCAAAGCACACTTGCCGCACTGGCATTCGATCAGGGCTTTTTGGATCTTATTGTTCAAAGCGAGCCTTTCATGGTGTTGGCCATTACCTTAGCAATATTGTGTTTTAGATTATAAGTTTATCCGCGTCGGTGCCATTCAGGTTGCTGAGTAGCTTCCAGTACAATCGTCCCATTCACTTAGGGGGTGGCATGTATTTTGACTTAAGGCTCTGGGGTTTTACCAGGGGTGTGCGTCTGCGCATCTTTGGCGCAGTGGCAATTGGTGTTCTGGCTGTATTGTTTGGTATCGCCCGCCTGGGTTTGCTGGGCTGGCTGATCGCCCGGGTTTTCGCCGGGGCGCCTCTTAACGAGTTGATCCTGCCTGTTGTAGGTGTGGCCGCCGTCATGGTGGCGCGTGGCTGGCTTGAATACCTGCGCACGATGGTGGCGCACAATACTGCGGCGATAGTCCAGGTGCATCTGCGTCGGGTGATATTCGACCAGGTTGCGCAATTGGGGCCCGCGCATTTTGGGCTGGAGCGCACCGGCGATGCTATTGTGGCAATGATAGAAGGAGTCGAGCAGCTTGAGATCTATTTCGGGCAGTACCTACCGCAGTTAATCGTCTCTATTCTTACGCCGTTTTTGATCTTTGCGGTGGTAGCCTTTTTTGATGTGCCTATCGCACTGGTGATGCTGATAGCCGCGCTCTTCACGCTGGTGGCACCGCAGATCTTTCACCACTGGGATAAAAAGAGCAGCCTCGAACGGGGCCGGTCTTACACCGCGTTCGCAGCAGAGTTTTTAGATTCTGTGCAGGGTCTTGCCACCTTAAAGGCCTTTGGCCAGAGCAAGGCGCGAGCGAAGAAGCTTAAAGCCCGGGCGGAGAATCTTTTTCGCTCCACCATGTGGGTATTGGCCACCAACTCACTGGCCCGGGGTATTACCGATACCGGCATCACCCTGGGCGCGGCAGCGACACTGGCTTACGGAGCTTTTCGGGTAAGTGACGGTGATATGAGCCTTGCGGTGTTGCTCATGGTACTGATGCTGGGCGTAGAGGTATATCGCCCGCTGCGCGATATGCGCTCATTAATGCATAACGGCATGCTGGCGCAGGCCTCGGCGCAGACGATCTTTCAACTGCTCGATGCCAGGCCCATCGTCACCGAAAAATCCACAGCCGGACCAGTGGGCGCCTTAAGCCCCACAGTGTTATTTAAAGATGTGAGCTTTGCCTACCCCGGCGGGCGCCGTGCTGCCCATGAGGGTTTAAGCTTTGAGGTCAGCGCAGGCGAGCGAGTCGGTTTTGTCGGCCCAAGCGGTGTGGGTAAATCATCCATCGTGCGTTTATTGCTGCGCTTTTATGATCCGGATAAGGGTGCGGTTAAGATCGGCGGCCACGATCTGAAAGATCTCAGTTTTGATGATATCCGTGCGCAGATTGCGGTGGTCAATCAGGATACTTATCTTTTTCATGGCACGGTGGCGGATAACCTTCGGGTGGGTAAGCCCGATGCCATGTTGGATGATCTTGAGACGGCCTGTCGCGCCGCCAATGCCCATGAGTTTGTTGCTCTTTTGCCCCAGGGCTACGACACCGTTATAGGTGAGAGAGGGGTTCGCCTATCGGGCGGGCAGCGCCAGAGGATCGCCATTGCCCGGGCTATTTTGCGCGATGCCCCAATTCTGGTTCTGGATGAAGCGCTCTCGGCAGTGGATGCTGAGAACGAAGCCATCATCCAGGATGCGCTCAATCGGCTGATGCAGGGGCGCACTACGCTGATCTTTGCCCATCGCCTATCCAGCGTTATCGATGCTGATCGCATTCTGGTGCTGAACGAGGGTGCCATCGCCGAGCAGGGCACACATGTGCAATTGATGCACGAGGGCGGTGTCTACCATAGCCTAATGGCGGGCCAGGCCGGAGAGAGTATCGAGGCCGAGATAGATATCGGTAGCAGTGCACCGCTTAAAACAGATACAGACGAGACACCCGCCTATAGCGAGCAGGCGCAGTTTTCCCCCACCGATGCCATCGTCAAGGCGCAGGGACTTGGCTGGATCGCGGCCGCGCGCGAGCTGATGAAGTACATCGTGCCCTATAAAGGAAAGCTGATCATGACCTTTGGCTTTGGGGTGACGCGGGTGCTGGCCTTTATTGGCATTGGCGTGGTCAGTGCGCTGGCAGTGCGTGCGGTTAAAACGGGCGAGCCCTTTGTCGATTTATTGATTCTGCTCGGCATCATGGCGCCGATTGCAGGCATCTTTCACTGGTTGGAGTCGTGGATTGCGCACGATATGGCCTTTCGGCTGCTGGCCGAGATGCGCATCGCGCTTTTCGAAAAGCTCGACCGGCTGGCCCCTGCTTACATGGTGCGTCGGCGTACCGGCGATCTGGTCGGCATGGCCACTTACGATGTGGAGCTGGTGGAGTACTTTTTTGCCCACACCGTGGCGCCTGCCTTTGTGGCGGTACTGGTACCGGGCCTTGTGATGGGTGTGCTGATTTATTTTGGCTGGCAGATGGCAGCGGTACTGGCGCCTTTTCTGATAGTCGTGGCGTTCAGCCCCTTTATGCTGCGCCGTCGGGTAGACGAGATGGGCTCACGGGCGCGCGAGGCGTTGGGCGAGTTGAATGCCCATGCGGTGGATACCGTGCAGGGCTTAAGCGAGATCATTGCTTTTACCCACATCGACGAGCGCCGCCGTGAGTTGATCGAGCGCACCCAGAACCATCACCGCATCAGGTTACCTTTCTTTCGGGATCTCACCTTTCAGACCTCTTTATTAGAAGTCGCCACCGGACTCGGTGGTCTTGCGGTGGTGGTTGCAGGCGCCATGCTGGTTGATGCCGGAGGTCTTGATAGTGCCATGCTGCCCTTGCTGACGTTGTTGGCGATGGCAGCCTTTTTACCGATCTCCGAGATCTCAAACGTCAGCCGCCAGCTGGCCGATACGCTGGGGTCTACGCGCAGGCTCTATGCGGTGAATAACGAACCAGTCCCGGTAACCGATGGCCCCGGTGTGCCGGTGCCAAACACGGCGGGCGGCGTGCCTATCGAGATCGAAGGCGTGGATTTTCAGTACGAAGCTGGTAATCGACAGGCACTAAATGGTGCCGGGTTTAAGGCGCAACCGGGCAAGACCATAGCCCTGGTGGGCCCCTCGGGCGCGGGCAAGACCACCATCGCCCACCTGCTGATGCGTTTTTGGGATCCACAGCAGGGCACCATTAGGCTTGGTGGGCACGATCTTCGAGATTATGCGCTGGACGATCTGCGTGGCCAGATAGCGCTTGTTGCGCAGGATACTTACCTTTTTAACGATACGCTGCGCGCCAATATTCTGATCGCCCGACCCGAGGCCAGCGAGGCGCAGCTCGCGACTACACTGGAGCGAGCGTCGCTCGGCGAATTTGTGGCCGGTCTGCCCGATGGCCTTGAGACCCAGGTGGGTGAGCGCGGCATGCGTCTTTCGGGCGGGCAGCGCCAGCGTGTGGCCATTGCCCGGGCCTTCTTAAAGGATGCCCCGGTGCTGATTTTAGACGAGGCCACATCGCACCTCGACGCGGTTAACGAGCAGGCAGTGCGCCATGCACTGCAGGAACTGATGGCCGAGCGCACCACACTGGTGATTGCGCATCGGCTCTCGACTGTGCGCGGGGCCGACCAGATCGTGGCGCTCAAGCAGGGCCGTGTGATCGAGGCGGGCACTCACGAAGAACTGCTGGCCCGAGGTGGTCTTTATGCCCAACTGGTGGCCCATCAGCTTGCCGGGGCCGCTGGGCGCAGTGCGGT